>JALYTY010000014.1 GCA_030854045.1 Vulcanimicrobiota bacterium
CCTTCGAGCCGAGCAGCGTCGAGCCGGTGACTGTCTGCGTCAGCGTCGCGTTCATTCGCTGAAATGCGACGAGATCGAAGCGTCCGCCGTAAACGTCGAGCGTCTGGCCGAATGCGAGATAGCCGCGACCGGTCCGAGCATAATGCTCTTCCAATCCGGCGCCGGGGCCGCCCGTGTACCGGTTGTATCGAAATCGCGCGAACGAATACGCATCGCGTCCCGAAGTAAGAAGGCGCGACCATTCGATTGCGGCCGAGGGCACCGGGGAATAGCCGAAATCTTTGGCGTTTGGCGGCGGTATGCCGTACGTGTACGATGCGGTCGCCGTCAACACGCCGCCGGAACTTACCTGCGCGTTAGTGAACGTAATCGAGGCAGCGGGATGGAGTTCTACCTGCTGCGCGACTGCCGTGGCTTCGCTTTGCGATAGTTGCGGGATCGTAACGTCTGGGACGAAGTGGCCTTGCAGCGTCTTGTACTCGTACACGTAACCTGACCCGCTCGACACCGTTCCATTTTGGGTTACCGATACGTCGCCTGAAACGGTGAGCGTGTTTGCGTTGAGGTCGTAGAGCGCACGCGTCCCCTCGATTTGCACGTTGGTACTCCGGGCCGAGACGCCGCCGTCTGCGATGAGCATTCCTCGATTGGAGTAAAGAACGATGCGCTGCGCCGTGATCACGACTGCCGGCGGCGCCGGGGCGGCATGAACGCCCGGAGTCAAAAACACCAGCACGATCAACAACGCGGCGAAGGGGCGCACGACGCTAAGTTATGCTCGCCCCCCATGCAACCATCCTATCCTACTTCGGCGGGCGGACGGCCCGCTTCGCGCTTGACGTCACCGCAACGCCCGGGGAGAGTCGTGAACGCCCGCGCGAGTTCTCGGTGCGCTTTGGATGAACCGGCACTCCGGGGAGTGAACGTCCGTTCCTACAATGCAGCAGCGTGCCGGTAATGACTTCACGATTCGGGTCGCTACGGTAAACGGGTCCGGAAGCCAGTCTTCGAATCTCGTCCTCACGAACGCCATCTTTCGTCTTGGAATACCGGCTGCGCCGAAGAACGTCTTCCCTTCAAACATCGAAGGTCTGCCGACATGGTTCGACGTGCGGCTGAGTTCCAAAGGCTATCAATGCCGCACGCGCGACATCGACGTTCTCATCGCGCTCAACGCTGCGACGTGGCGCACCGATGTCGCCAGCGTGAAGCCGGGAGGCGTCGCAATACACGAGGCGACGTATCCGCTCACCGGCGAAGCGCAGCGCGACGACATCGTCTATTACGCGGTGCCGTTCAACGAGATGGCAAAAGCGGCGTTCAAAGACGGAACGATGCGTAAGTATCTCGTCAACATGATCTACGTCGGGGTGGTGGGGCAACTGCTGGGCATCGATGAGGCTACAATCGAAGCCGCAATCGCCGGCCAGTTCAAGAAAAAGCCGAGTGCCGTTGCAACGAACATGGATGCGGTTCGCCTGGGATACGCGCATGCGGCCGAACATCTGAACAAACGCGATCCCTTCGTGCTCGAACCGATGTCGGGCGCTACGAACGGTTTGACGTTTATGGACGGAAACCGCGCGGCAGCATTAGGCTGCGTGATGGGCGGCTGCACGGTCGCCGCGTGGTACCCGATTACGCCCTCTTCATCGCTGTGCGAATCGTTCATCGCATTGTGCGACCGTTATCGCGTCCAGCCGGAAACCGGCGAGCGAAACGTTGCGATCATTCAAGCAGAAGACGAGCTGGCGGCGATCGGAATGGTGCTCGGTGCAGGATGGGCCGGAGCGCGTGCGATGACTTCGACGTCGGGACCCGGCTTGTCGCTGATGGCCGAATGGGCGGGATACGGATACTACGCTGAAGTGCCCGGCGTAATTTTCGACGTTCAGCGTGCCGGACCGTCAACCGGATTGCCGACGCGCACGATGCAAGGCGACGTTGCTTTCGCATACCATCTCTCGCATGGCGACACAAAGCACATCGTGCTGCTGCCGTCGACCGTACTCGAAGCATACGAGTTTGCCATGGAGGCCTTCGACCTCGCGGACCGTTTTCAGACTCCAATCTTCGTGCTCTCCGATCTCGATCTCGGAATGAACCCGTGGATGACCCAGCCGCTACCGTATCCGGAAAAGCCGTTCGATCGCGGCAAAGTGCTCTCGGCAAGCGACCTCAACAAAATCGATTCTTGGGGCCGTTACCGCGACATCGATCGCGACGGAATTCCGTACCGGACGATTCCCGGAACCGCGCATTCGGACGCGGGATTCTTCACGCGCGGAACCGGTCACGATGAAGAAGCGCGCTATTCCGAATTGCCCGACGTGTGGCAGCGCAATCTCGACCGCCTCCTGCGCAAGCACGATACCGCCCGCTCCGCCGTTCCGGCGCCCATCGTCGAAGAACGGGGCGGCGCGGCGGCCATTCTCGCCTATGGAACGACGCATCATGCCGTCGTTGAAGCTCGCGACGAGCTTCATGCCGTCGGCATCGACGTCGATTACATGCGCGTGCGAGCGCTGCCGTTTTCCCCGGAGGTAGCATCGTTCGTCGCCCGCCACGAGCGGATCTACATAATCGAACAGAATAGAGACGGTCAGGTATACAGCCTGTTGCGGGCGGAATTGCCCGCGCATTTGGTTGGGCGCCTGAACTCGGTTCGTCACTACAACGGCGTCCCGATCGACGCTCAAGCTATCATCGAGCCACTTCTTGCTGCGGAACGCACGCCTGCGGTTGTGGCGGAGTAATCATGACCACTGCTCTCAATGTCATCGGTCTAGCGCGCGATGTTTACAAAGGTTTGCCTACGACGCTTTGCGCGGGCTGCGGACACAATTCGATCACGAACCATCTCATTAAAGCCCTCTACGAGTACGGCGTCGAGCCCCACAAGCTCGCGAAGATGAGCGGCATCGGCTGTTCGTCCAAGACGCCGGCGTACTTCGTCGAAGCGGCGCACGGTTTCAACGGCGTGCACGGCCGTATGCCGTCGGCGGCGACCGGCGCGAAAGTTGCGAACCGCGAACTTACCGTGCTCGGAATTAGCGGAGACGGCGATACCGCGAGCATAGGCCTCGGCCAGTACGCGCACATGATCCGAAGAAACCTCGACTGCATTTATATCGTCGAAAACAACGGTGTGTACGGGCTCACAAAGGGTCAATTTTCAGCGACCGCCGACCTTGGCTCGACGCAGAAGAACGGCACGCCGAATCAGTACAGCACGATCGACATCTGCGGATTGGCAATCGAAATCGGAGCCACGTTCGTAGCACGCTCGTTTTCGGGTGACGGCAAACAGCTCGTTCCGCTGCTGCAGGCCGCGCTCTCGCACCGCGGTACTGCCGTGCTCGATATCGTTAGCCCTTGCGTCACGTTCAACGATCACGCCGGTTCGACGAAAAGTTATGCCTACGTTAAAGAACACGACCGCGATTTTATCCTCAACGCGCCCGACTTCGTTCGCGCACGCGAAGAGATCGTTGTCGATTACGATCCCGGCACGGTGCAGGCGATTGAACTCGATGACGGTTCGCAACTGCTCTTGCGTAAAGTCGGTCGCGACTACGATGCTACGAGCCGCATCGACGCGCTGGAGATTGTTCACCAAGCCCGCAGAGCGGGCGAGCTCGTGACGGGCCTTCTGTTTGCGGATACGGCGATCCCGGATCTGTGCACTCGGGAACGGCTTCCGCGAACCCCGTTGAAGGACTTACAAGAAGACGACCTGCGGATCGGCCGTGAAGAGTGGCGCAAACTTTTCGAATAGCTTCTCAGGCGGCTTTTTCGGTGCGAGGAACTTCAAAGGACCGCCGCGCGTTGCCATACCGTCATTCTTTAATGAAAGGATAATCCATGAAATTTCTACGTCCCGCGGCGTTCGCGCTTGCGGTTGCCGGCATGGCAGCCCCTGCACTCGCGACGCCTAATTCGATGCATGCGATGCACAACTCCATGGCCACCAAAACGCTCAATTTCAACATGAGCGCGCAGAACGGCTCGAAGCAATACGGCACCGGCATGGTCAAGGCCGTTCCCGGCGGCGTTTGGGTCAAAGTGTCGGTTTACAACGAGCCGAAGGGCGCGAGCGAACCGGCGCACATCCATCTCGGTCCTTGTGCTCGCTTGAATCCAACGCCGTGGAAGGTGCTGAGCAACGTAATCGACGGCACCTCGACCACGACCGTCAGAGGCGTTACGATCGACCAGCTTAAGAACGGCCATTACGCCGTTAACGTGCATCAAAGCGCGTCAAACCTCAAGCACTACGTTTCGTGCGGCGACGTTTAACGCCCGCTAAGCGAACATCATCACGATGAAACGCCTTCGCAAATGCGAAGGCGTTTTCGTTCTAGTCGTGCAGGGAGCGTCACTAGCCCGGCACGAGTTTGCAGTAGCGATTCTCGGCAACGCGGTCGCGAATGCGCATGAGCGCCGCGACGATCGATGGATCGAATGCCGTTGCGCTTCCAGCTTCAATCTCGGCGAGTGCACGGTGCGCAGGCTGTTCTTCCCGGTACGGTCGCGGCGACGTTAGCGCGGTGTACGTGTCCGCTATTGCGATAATTCGTGCCAGTAGCGGAATTGCGTCGCCCAGAAGCTTATCGGGGTAACCGCCGCCGTCGTACCGCTCGTGATGGGACCGTGCGATGGATTCGGCTGCATGCATGAGCGTCGAATGGCCGCCTCCGAGAATCGCAGCACCCGCGCTCGCATGGTTTTGCACGACCGATCTCGAGTGCTTCGTCAGCGCAGCGCCGGATTGCAGCACTTCTTCGGGAACCGACAACATTCCAAGGTCGTACACGAGTGAGGCGGTTCTTAGGGACTCGATCTCTACCGCGGCGACGTGTAATTCGCTTGCCAGATCGACCGCAAGTTCGGCCGTGCGGCGCATGCGTTCGGCGAGTGCGGCATCGCGAGCCTGAACCGCGCGATGCAACCGCACGATCGTGTCGCGATTGTGATCGGCCATCGAACCGCCGGTTAATTCGGGCTCTCGTCTCGACGCAGCGGTGTAACGCCGGATGTGCGCGGTGAAATCGCGCAGCGCTACGGGTTTCTCCATGTAGTGCGTCGCGCCGGCGGCCATCGCTGCGACCCGGATGCTTCGATCGTTAACGCCCGTAAGCATGATTACCGGAGTGCGGGCGTGCCCCTCCATCGTGCGTACCGCGGAGATGAAGGCGATGCCGTTCATCTCCGGCATCTGGTAATCCACCACGATAAAGTCGGGCCGCTCGTGAATGAGCGATCGCAACGCCTCGGCCGGGTCGTCGTAGGTGAGGGCTTCCTCTCCGATGACGCGCCGGACGATCGCCGAGTACAACTGCAGGTTCGGCTCGTAGTCGTCCACGACCATGACGCGATTCATACGCGTAGCATCGCCTAGAGCTAGCGCCGGGAACCTTATCGATCGTACAACACTTCGCAACGAGTCGGTAAAAGATGGGTATGTTCATTCCCTAAGGAGATCAAGAACAGTGGAAAATGTTGACCAACTGAAGGACCGGGCCCGCGGAATCGTGGTCGATCAGATCGACCGCCGGACGACGGACCTGGGAAACGTCGTCGGAGAGCACGTCGAAAATCTGCGTACCATGGGCGGTACGCTTCGGGACCAAGGCCAAGGCTCGACCGCGAAGCTGGTCGATGCGGCAGCCGAGCGTCTCGGCAGCCTCTCTACCTACCTCACCCAAAACGACGGCGATCGTATCATCCACGACCTCGAAGTTTTCGCCCGCAAGCAAGCGATGGTTACCGCTGCGGTCGGGGCAGTCGCCGGGTTCGTCGCGGCCCGAGTTCTCCGAGCCAGCGCGACGGAACGGTATCGCAGCTATACGGGCAGCACGGCGGGGAATAGTGGAAGCGCACCCACGACCTACGGCGCGCAAACGTATCGCGGCGACTACAACGAGGGATACGATGACATACCAACCCAATGACGGCGAAGAGCTCCACGATGAGTCGATCGGAGGACTCTTCAAGCGTTTGAGCGGGGACATGGCCCTGCTCATGCGCCAAGAACTCGAACTCTTCCGTACGGAAATGACGGAAAAGATGTCGGGCATGGGCAAGCGCGTCGGCGAGGGCGCAGGAATGCTTAGCGGCGCGGCAGTCGCGGGCATAATGGCACTCGGATGCCTTAGCGCGACCATCATTCTTGCGCTCGCGCTTGTCATGCCGGCGTGGGCCGCCGCGCTCATCGTTACGATCGTTTACGGCATCGTCGCAGCCGTCATGGCGATACAAGGCAAGCATAAGATTGACGACGTTACCGCCCCGGTACCGCGGCAAACCATTGAAACTGTGAAGGAGGATGTAGAGTGGGCAAAGAGACAGGCGAGCTCCGTCAAGAGATAGAGCAGACCCGAGACCGCATGGGCGACACCGTCGATGCGATCGCATATAAGGCAGACGTGCCAAGCCGGATGCACGACGCGCTCAACGATCGCGTGGACTCGGTCAAGTCGGCGGTCTCCGGTACGGTTCAAAGCGTCCGGCAAACGCTCGGGGGCGCAACAAACCGCGTAGGCCAAGCGACGAATCGCGCCGGCGCGGCTCTTCCCGACACGGGCGACGTTCGAGACGCCACGGCAACGACCGTTCGCGCGATTCGCGAGAATCCACTCGGATTGCTCTTCGGGAGCGCCGCAATCGGATTTCTTCTGGGATCGCTCGTTCCGGTAACGGACGTTGAAAACGAGCGTTTGGGACAATTCGGCGATCAGATCAAACAGACGGCGCACGACGCCGGCGGGCAGCTCTTGGAGCAGAGCAAGGCGGTCGTTCGCGATACCGTCGAGGCGGCCAAGAACTCCGCCAAAGAACACGGGCAGGACGTCGCGCGAACGGTTTCGCAAGGCATAAGTTCTTCGACGCCATAGGTTCGGTGATCCGAAAGGACCCGGCCAATGCAGGGAGTCGCATGCGGTTTATACCCGCTGCGGCTCCGCGCGTCATCGGGCGAGCGGCGCGCGCCGGTGCGCGAACGTAAAGAGCCAGTACACCGGAACCCCTGAGAGCAGAATTCCCAAGCCGATCAACGCATCGACCGGCGCACGAACCACGACGTCGCCGACGACCAGCCACGCAATGACTAAAAAGAGCGCCGTGGTCCACGGGTGTCCGGGCATGGTGAAGGCGGGATTACCGGCGCCGCTCTTGGCGTCGCGTTTTCGGAATATCATTAGGGCGATGGCTGCGAGGCCGAAGAATACCCAATCGACGCTCGTTACATAATTCTGAATTGCGTCGTATTGGTTCGAGAATGCAACGATCATTGCAACGATGCCTTGCAAGGCAATCGCGAACACCGGAACATTCGTGCGTGGGTTCAGCCGCGCTAACGAATTGAAAAACGTTCCGTCCGCCGCCATTTGATAGTAGACGCGCGGCGACGTGAGGATCTGATTGCTGATGAAGCCGAGCGTCGAGAGCGCGACGATGGCTGCCATGATCTGAGCGCCAATCGGCCCGAACGCTACGCGCACGATATCGGAGGCCGGGGTCGACGTTGCGGCAAGCGCGGTTTCTCCGAGCGCGCGGATTGCGATGGCGTTGACGCAAAGATAGAGGACCACGACGGCTCCCGTTCCCAGCAGCATCCCTCGCGCGAGCGTTCGTCCCGGATCGCGCAATTCGCCCGCCATGAAGCTTGACGTTTGCCAGCCGCTGTAGGCGAAGAGCACGGGAACGAGCGCCAGTCCGAGCATTCCGAGCGGATGAAGCGGATGCACGGCGCTCGCTGTCGCTGCCGGGTGCGTGACGCTCAGTCCGACCAGAATGAGTCCCATAATCGCGGCAATTTTTGCGATCATAAATGCGTTTTGTGTCGTCGCACCGCTGCGAACGCCGAAGCAATTGACGAGCGTGAAGAGCGCGATCGTGATGGATGCCAGAAAACGAGGTTCGGCGTGCAGATGAGTGAGCGCGGTGAAATACTCGGCAAAGGTCACCGCAGAAGCAGCGGCGCCGCCGCTCTGCGAAACGAGCAGAAGCGTCCATCCGTATGAAAAGGCTACGGCCGGATGATAGGCATCGCGCATATAGGCATAGAGCCCGCCGTTCTCTGGACGTCGGTAAGCAAGTTCTGCAAAAAGCGCGGCTCCCAGCATCGCGATAGCGCCGCCGGCCATCCATGCGAGCATCATCAGCGGACCGGTATGCACTTGTTTTGCGACGATGGACGGGTTCTTGAAGATGCCCGAACCAATGATCCCGCCCATAACGATCAACGCCGCGTCGCGGGCGCCGAGTCTGCGGCGCAGCGACGGCTTCAACGCGGCATCCCGACGGCGCGCCGCCGATCGCGTTCGAAGAGTTCGCAGGCAAACTCCCGTACGATCGCCTCAAACTCTTCGGCACGGCGCATCGGCATCGTGTGATCGGAACGCCGTACAATTTTTAACCGCGCCGCAGAAGCGCAGCGCAAGAAACGGCGTTCGTCGATGCGGAATACGATGTCATATTCGCCGTTCACGAAAAGCACGGAGCCGGGATAATGGGCGAGTTTCTCGCTAAAACGGCCGCCGTTCGAGGTGAGCGCCGATGTTTCCGCAAGCACGGAGCGATCGAACGGTATCGCAACAACGCGGTCGGCCCACACGCGCGGCATTGTGAGATGCAAACTGCACCAGATCAAACGTTCGAACAGAAGCGCAGGCAGAACTGCGGAAAGACGTGCGCTGATTTCGTACGGCCATCGCTTCCATGGTTCGAAATCCAGCGTACAACCGGCAAGGAGCAGCGCGCGAATGCGCTCCGGACGCGCGCACGCATATGCGATGGCGGCGTATCCGCCAAGCGAGTATCCGACGACGAGCGGCTTGGAGCTGCAAACGTTATCGAAGACGTGATCGAAGAGCGCGTCGATATTGCGGGTGGTAAACGGCACGCCGCAGAGAACGCCATGCCCCGGAAGATCGATCGTAACGACAAAATACCGCGACGCGAGTGCGCGCGCGTGCGATTCCCAAATCGCACGGCCGAGCCGAATGCCGTGCACGAACACGATGCACGGATCTTCAGGATTGCCGTATGTCGTATAAGCGCGATCTGCGTCCACGTCGTGCTATTCGACGTTGAGAAGCACTTTGATCGCGCGCCGCGAGTCCATGGCTGCATAGCCTTCTGCGACCCGTTCCAGCGGAAGTTCTAAATCGAAAACGCGCCACGGGTCGATCGATCCGTCCATGACTGCAGACATCAGGCGCGGAATATAGGCTCGAACCGGCGCGAGTGCGCCCCGCAGCGATACGTTTCGCGTAAAGAGCGTACGAAGCGCGACGGCGTTGACGTTGTGCGGGACGCCGACGAAGCTTACCGTTCCTCCCGGCCGCGATACCTCGATTGCTAGATCCATGGTCTCCTGATTGCCGACCGCCTCTACCACCGACGATGCGCCGCCTTGCGTCAACTCGACGATCGTTTCGGCTACTCCGCCATCGTGAGAGTTCACGGTGTGCGTGGCACCGAATTCCTTCGCAAGTTCAAGTCGTTTTTCGTTGTGTCCGACTGCGATGATCCGTTCGGCTCGAACGACGCGTGCTGCGGAAAGCACCGCGCATAACCCGACGGCGCCGTCACCGACAACGACCACCGTGCTTCCGATACGGACGCATGCGCTGACGATGCCGTGGTGGCCGGTTCCCATCACGTCCGTAAGCGCGGCAGCCGCAGCGAGTTTTTTCGGGTCTTCCGCCATGCCGTCGGCCATTTTTACAAGGGTCCCGTCAGCGTATGGAACCCGGACTGCTTGCGCCTGTCCTCCATTTTTGTCATCGCCGTAGTAGCTCATATGAACGCACGACGTCTGCAGGCCGACTTTACAGAATTCGCAGAAGCCGTCGCTCGAAACGAACGGCGCGATAACGTAGTCGCCCGCCTTGACGTTGCGGACGTCCCGACCGACCTCGGCGATAATGCCGACGAATTCGTGCCCCGTGCGATCGCCGGGCTCCAGCTGCGTTATTCCGCGATAGAACCAGAGATCGGACCCACAGATTGCTGCCTTCACGACGCGCACGATCGCGTCGGTCGTCTCGCGAATCGCGGGATCGCTCACGCGTTCCAGCCGCACGTCGCCTTTGCCGTGATAGACCGTAGCTTTCATGGGAACCTATACTTTCATGAATCTGTACGCTAGATCCGCGCTGCTCGGCGCGACGACGGGATTGCGAACGAGTGCCGGCCCGTTCGCCGCGAATTGGATCGCCTCCGGCGAACTGCCCGCCAAAAATGCGCTCGCCCTCGGCGGCGAGATGCTGACCGATAAGATGCCCTTCGTCGGCAACCGGACGTCGTTCCCGCAGTTGATCGCTCGGGCCGGCTCGGCCGCATACTCCGCGAAGACGGCCGCAGGGTCTCGTTCCAATGGGGTCGTTCTTGTCGTTGCGGCGGGAGCGGCAATCGGCGCTGCGTTTTTGGGATGCAATCTCCGCAAAACGCTTGCGAACCGTCTCGGGTTGCCGCAGCAGGTGGTCGGAATCGTGGAAGACGCAATCGTGGTGGCGTTAGTGTACGCGGCTTCGAAGACGCGTTGAGCCGGTGCCGATGATTCACGCCTCCCTCGTCTTTGCGCTTGTCGGTGCAACGTCCGTCGCGCAGTCTGCTCCGGCCGCATCGCTGGCATTCGCGCCTGCCCTAAGCTGCCTGGACTCTCCTCACGCGGTGCCGCAACCACTGCTTGCGCCGGCACTGCCTTCGATGCAAATCGTACGGATCGATAAGGTGGTTTCCACCGCGCCGATGCTGCAGAACGAAGTCATCGGGTACCTTTACACGGTTCGGGACGGGTCGACGTGGCTCGGGCAGCGCTCGCCCGATTACATGTCCGCAGCGGACGCCGCCGCAGTAAACCAAGTGCTCGCTTCGACGCACATTCCGGCGCAAAATATCACCGCATTTCCAGCTCAGAGCAAGCTCGGAATTGCCACGAAATCGCAGCAGGTTTTCAAGATAAACCTGCCTTCGGCGGCTTCGGAGGCGCTTCGCATACAGGTCCTGCCTTGCGTAGCATGGCCCGCCGGCGTGGCGCTCCCCACACCCGCCGCAAGCAAGGGTGATTCGGCTTTGCATCGAAATTAGCAGAGTGCGCATCTGAGTGCTAAAAGCGCGGGTTTGAGGGCAAGATGGACTTCGTGCTAAGGACCCGGCTCGGGTTCGAACCGAACGCCGACGTCTTTATCGACGAAGAGCGCGGTCAAGTCGTTGTGGTCGTGGAGCTCGCCGGAGCTAATCCCGAAACGTTGCGCGTGGCGGTTGACGACCGGTACCTTTCGATAACCGGCCGCCGCTCCGAAGCCGTGAACTTTCGCCGCGGCTCGTTCGTGCAAAAGGAGATTGCGTACGGCGCTTTTGCCAAACGCATTCATCTACCCGTGTCGATTGATTTTGGGGACATCGTCGCGCAGTATGCGGACGGAGCGCTCGTCATTCGGTTGCCGCTCTCGGCCACCGCATATCTCCCCACCACCCGCACCGAAATCCGAATGATCGTAAAGAGGACCTTAGCGTAATGCCCGCAGCCAAAAAACGCCCCGTATCGCCAGGACCGGCCAACTCCATCGGCATTCTGCCGCTTCAAGAGGCCGTGCTCTTTCCCAACACCGTAATTCCGCTCGCCGTCGTGAAGAAGCCCGGCATTCAATTAGTTGAAGAAGCGTTACGGGAAGGTAAGCCGATCGGTCTCACCGTTCTCAAAGACCGCGACACCGAAAATCCCGGCCCGGATGACGTTCAGCGGATCGGTACGGTCGGCATCATTCAAAAAATGTTGAAGGTTCCCGATGGAACGATTCGCTGCATCGTTGCCGGACAGCAAGTTTTCCGCATAGATCAATTCACGCAGACCGAGCCGTATCTCGTCGCGTCCTACACGGAGCTTCCCGACGTAACGGTCGATAACGAAGAACTCGTTGCGATGCAGCGCAATCTCGGTACGCTCTTTCAAAAACTTCTTTCCTATCTGCCGCAAGCGCCGCGCGAGATGGAGATGGAAGTTCAAAACATCAACGACCCCAACGTCTTGACGTACTTCGTCGCATCCACGATGCGTTTAGACGCTGCGGACCGGCAGGCTCTGCTGGAAGAGCGCAACACCGGTAAGCGGATGCGTAAATTGACGATGCTGCTCACCAAGGAATTGGAAGTCGTCGAACTGGGCCACAAAATCCAGAGCGACATCCAACGGGAGATGGAGAAAAACCAGCGAGAGTTCTACCTGCGTCAGCAGCAGCGGGCGATCCAGGAAGAACTCGGCGAGGTCGACCCGCAACAGGCCGAAACAAACGAACTGCGCGCCAAGATCGACGAAGCCAAGATGCCCGAAGAGGTCAAGAAAGCCGCCGATCGTGAGCTGGATCGCCTTTCCAAAGTACCTCAGGCGTCCCCGGAATACAGCGTCATCCGGACGTACCTCGATTGGCTCGTGCAGTTACCGTGGGACCACGAAACGGCCGACCACATCGATATCAAGCGCTCTCGAGAAATTCTCGATGAAGATCACTACGATCTAGAGAAAATCAAAGATCGCATCGTGGAATACCTCGCCGTCGGAAAACTTAAGAAGAAATTGGCGGGGCCGATTCTCTGCTTTGTCGGGCCGCCGGGCGTTGGAAAAACTTCGCTCGGACAGTCGATCGCGCGTTCTATGGGCCGAAAGTTCGTCCGCCTTTCGGTGGGCGGCGTGCGTGACGAGGCAGAGATTCGGGGCCACCGCAGGACGTATATCGGCGCGATGCCCGGAACGATCGTGCGCGCGATGCGCGACGTCGGCACGAGAAATCCGGTCATGATGATCGACGAAATCGATAAGGTCGGCGCGGACTTCCGGGGCGATCCGCAATCGGCGTTGCTTGAAGTGCTGGACCCCGAACAGAACCACACCTTTCGCGATCATTACATCGACTTGCCGTTCGACCTTTCTCAAGTTTTGTTCATCTGCACGGCGAACTCGCTCGATACGATTTCACCTCCGCTGCGCGATCGCATGGAAATCATCCAGCTTTCCGGATATACGGAACTGGAAAAGCTGCAGATCGCGAAACGGTATCTTCTCAAGAAGCAGCGCACTGCCAACGGCTTGAAAGAAACGCAAGTGCAGATCAGCGATCAGGCGCTTCGCGCGATCATCGTTGACTACACGCGCGAAGCGGGCGTTAGAAATCTCGAACGAGAGATCGGGACGGTATTCCGCAAAGTGGCTCGCAAGATCGCCGAAGAGCCGCGGTTCAAGGCCCGCATCAAACCGGAATATCTTGCGGAGTACTTGAGCAGGCCGCGGTTTTTCAATGAAGTGAAAAAGCGCGTCGCCTCCGTCGGTGTGGCAACCGGCATGGTATGGACGTCCGTCGGCGGAGACATCGTTTTCATCGAAACGCAAGTGATGCCGGGTACGGGAAAGCTCGTGCTTACCGGGCAGCTCGGTGACGTGATGAAAGAAAGCGCGCAGGCTGCCGTGTCGTTTATGCGCTCGCGCACGAGCGAACTCGGCATTCCTGAGGACTACTTCGCCAAACACGACTTGCACGTTCACGTCCCGGCCGGCGCGACGCCTAAGGACGGCCCGTCGGCGGGCATCACGATGGCGACGTCGATCGCATCGATGCTCACCGGAATGAAGGTGACGCCGAATCTCGCGATGACGGGAGAGATTACGTTGACGGGACAAGTGCTGCCGATCGGCGGGCTCAAGGAGAAGGTGCTCGGCGCCAAACGTGCCGGCATAAGTAAGATCATTTTTCCGAAGCGCAATGAAATGGATCTCGACGACATTCCGAAAGAAATTCGCGATACGATGGAATTCATCGGGGTGGAAGAGATATCCGAAGTGCTGCAGCACGCGCTCGGAAAACGCGTTATCTCGCCGGTACCTCTCGGCGAAGAGAACGGCAGAACTCGCAACAACGTCGTCCCGATGCATCGTAACGGAGTAAGCAAAGCGCCCCGTACCGGCGATCGCCGCGGTCCCATCTCTCCCAAACGGTAGTCGCAGCGACGAACGAGAAGGGATTCCGGTGAAGAAAACTCTGCTGCTCCTGCCGGGTCCGGTTCCTGTCGCCGTGCCCGTGCTCGAAGCGATGGCGCACCCGATGATCGATCACCGCGGACCGGAGTTTGCCGAAATGCTCGGCCGGCTCGGAGAAGGAATGCAGCCGATTTTCGGCACGTCGCAGGACGTGTTATTTCTCGGCTCCTCGGGAACCGGGGCTTTGGAAGCAGCCGTCGTCAACCTGTTCTCGCCCGGCGACGTGGTGCTTTCGTGTCCGCTCGGTATCTTTGGGAAGCGGCTGGCAGCCATTGCTGCCGCTTACGGCTGCATCGTTGAGACGCTGGAGGTGCCGCTAGGATGCGGAGTGGATGTCGCGGCGCTCGCGGCTCGGCTGCGTGACGAGAGCGGCCGTACCATTCGCGGCGTGCTGCTGACACACAACGAGACCTCGACGGGAGTGCAGTGTGACATGGCCGCGATCTCTCGCGCCATAGCAGACCATGGAGCGCTTTCGGTTGTCGATTCGGTCAGCGGGCTTGGCGCGTCGGAGTTCAAGATGGATGAATGGGGCTTCGACGTCGTTGTAACGGCATCGCAAAAGGCACTCGCGGTTCCACCGGGCCTGGCGATGGTAGCCGTGAGCGAGCGTGCGTGGAAAGCGATAGAAGGGGCTAGAATCCCGCGCTTTTATTTCGACCTTGTGAAAGCACGCGAATTCTCACGTAAAGGACAGACGGCGTGGACGCCGCCCATTTCGATCTTCTTCGCGTTGGCCGTTGCCCTGGAACGATATCACGCCGGCGGTATGCGTGCCCAATTCGAGCGGCACGCGCGATACGCGCGCGCCATTCGCGGAGCGTTCCGGGCGCTTGCCTTCTCGATTTTTTCGCGCGACGGAGCGCATTCCGATACGGTCGTGGCCGCCGTTCCGCCCACCGGCATCGATGCCGCGGCGTTGCTTCGAACGTTACGCGAAACCTACGGCGTCGTACTTTCAGGCGGTCAGGGCGAGCTTGCCGGAAAGATCGTCCGTTTCGGTACGATGGGAGATATCCAAGAATTTGATATTCTCGCTGCGGTCGGTACGCTGGAACTCGCGCTCTCCGAGGCAGGCTCGCCGGTGAACTTCGGTTCCGGAATCTCCGCGGCCGCGCACGAGTTACGCGGCGGCCACTAAACGCTCTGCAGCCTACGGGAGCCGCTTAGCAGCGTGCTAGATGTGATGGCGGTGAAAATACGGGCCTAAGAACGGGCGAGCGAACCAGGGGATCGTTGCGAGAATCGAGCGGTCGATGTTGCGGTCGGGGGCCACGAAGTAATCCGCTAGACGCGAACGATGTAAATCGTTACGGATGTCCGGCGAGAGCGGGAAGTACAACGCGATAAAAAGCACCAGCCATAGCAAAACCACTCCCTTGCACGCGCCGATCGCCGCGCCGCCGAGCGAATTGCCGATCGTTATGAACGGCAGTTTCGCAAACCGGTTCAGAACCCACGAAATGGCGATGACTATCGCGTATGTGATGAACCCGGTGAGAAACATGCCGATCACGTGAGCCGATCCCGGGCCCACGCGCAGTTCGTTCACGAGCCATCGGTCGAAGAAACCGTTGTAGTACCACGGTGCGATTAGCGCGGCAACGGCCGCAACCGCTCCCGCTAGTTCCGATACGAACCCGCGGCGATAGCCTTTATAGGCTGCGATCAGCAGAATTATCGCGATGATAACATCGGGCCACGCAATCCGGTTCACGTGCGGATTACGGCGCCGACTTCATCGTGCAGTGCGTCGAACGCGCGCTTCATGGCCGCATCGGCTTCGTCGTCGGTGATCGTTGCATCGTACCGTTGAATTAGGGCGCGAACGGCGAGGCTTTTGCGTCCTTCACCAATTTGCTCGCCACGATATTCATCGAAGACGCGCACGCCGGTACAGAGCATGCCGATTGCATCACGCATCAGCGCGGCAACGCGTTCCGATGGTACGTCGAGCGCGACGACGACGGCGAGATCGCGATATGTCGAAGGGTACTTCGACGGCGGCCGATACGATGGCGTAAGGCGTTCCGGCAAAGCGCCGAGATAGATGTTGCATACGTATGCCGGGAGCGCAACATCGAACGTTTTGCAGAGTCGCGGATCCACGCGCCCGAAGTTTGCGATTTCGCGTCCGTCGTGCATTAACACCGCGCTTTTACCGGGATGAAGGCCGTTACGCGCGTCCCGTGCTGTGGTCGTTGCAACACCGCTTACCGCGCGAAGGAGCGCTTCGCAGTCGCCCTTCAAAAGCAAAAATCCGCTGTCGCGACCGGCCGGCTCGTCCGTCGCTTCGCCGGTAAAGCCGAAGGTGAGCGCGGCAACTTCCGCCGCATGGCCACCGTCGTTCATAAAGACGTGTCCCAATTCGAAGATCCGTTGCGGCCCCGGCGTTCGGGCAAAATAGGCGAGCAGGCCGATTTCAAGCGATGTTCGCAGATACCGCTGATCTTCCGATAGCGGATTGCGCACTTCTACGGCAGCGTGGCTGGGCGTCATCCCGGCGCGCGCCATGCGTTCGAAGACGCCGCTGCCATGCAGCGAGTAGCTCAGGATCTCGTTATAGCCCAGCGCAGCGAGCGTCCGCGATATCGTTTGCTCCAGCGCGTATTCAGCGCTGCGTAATGCGTGTGCCGGAATCTGCGGCTCAACGGCCTCGATGCGGTCGTAGCCTTCGATTCTAGCCACTTCTTCGACCAGGTCGGCCGGGATAGTCAAATCGCCGCGCCACGCAGGAGGTGTGACTCGCATTGCATCGCCCTGCGTCTCCACATCGCACCCTAAACCCCGCAGATGGGAAGCGATCCTCGACGATTCCAAACGCAGTCCGAGAAGCCGCTCGACATCGCGTGCTCGCAATTCGATCGGTGTCGCGGTCGCCGGTGCCGCCCCAAACGTATGCGCGGGGTGAGCTTGCGCGCCCAAGCCGGCGAGCAGCGCCGCGGCGCGAGCGGCAGCGATATCCGCTAGAGCCGGTGCGAGCGCCTTTTCGTGACGAGACGATGCTTCGGTCCGAAGGCCCAGGCTCGCGCTCATGCGCCGTACGCGCGCGCCTTCGAACGCTGCAGATTCCAGAAGAACTGAGCTCGTTGATTCCCGAACCGCGCTTCGAGCGCCGCCCATCAAGCCCGCAAGCCCGAGCGGCCCGTTCGAATCTGCAACGACGAGCGACTGTCCCGAAAGAGAACGTTGCAAATCGTCGAGCGTCGTCAGTTCTTCGCCGTCACGTCCATCGCGTACGATGAAGCGATGGTCGGCGACGGCATCCGCATCGTAGAAGTGCAGCGGCTGCGCTACCTCCAACATGACGTAGTTCGATATGTCAACGAGATTGTTTACCGGACGCTGTCCTGCAAGCGCGAGACGCACCCGCATCCAAGCCGGTGCGCGCTCTACGTGAACGCCGGTAAAGAGCTGCGCCACAAATCGCGTGCACGCGAGCGTCTGAATATCGGCGCTTGGAGCTTCGCCCGGCGGGTCGGGCTCGAGATTAGGATTTTCAAAAGACGGCAGGCGCAACGGCGTACCATAAGAGGCTGCCAGCTCGCGAGCGAGACCGACCATCGACATTGCATCCACACGATTGCTGGTAATTTCGACCTCCAACACATCGTCGTCGAGACCGAAGCGTTCGACGACGTCTTGACCGAGTGGAGTGAGCGGATCGAGAATCATTATGCCGTCTTCAAACCATGCCGGTTCGAGCGCAAGCTCTTCGGCAGAACACATCATGCCTTGCGATTGGATGCCGCGCATCGTACGGGGCTCAATCGTTAGGTGCGGAAGTTGGGCGCGTATACGCGCTACGGGAATAATTTGATTGAGCTCAACATTGGTAGCGGCGGTGGCAATGGTTATCGGGGCGCTCTCACCAACATCGACTGCGGCGACTTGCAGGCGATCCGCGTTGGGATGCTTTTCGAGCGAGACGATCTTCCCCGTAACGACGCCCGTAATTTGAGGGCGGCGTTCGATGTCTTCGACGGGAAAGCCGAGCGACGATAAACGGTCCGCAGTGGCCTGCGAATCGGGCAAGTCGACGTATTCACGCAGCCAGCTAATCGGAACGCGCATATAACCTTTGCATAACTAGTGCGGCGAAGGGCCGAGCGAAATCGGAACTTCCCTAAGCGAGTTGACGTAAGAAGTCGGGATCGCTATCGACGAACCGCCGGATGTCGTCGACATCGTAACGCGCTATTGCCAAGCGTTCGATGCCGAAACCGAAAGCCCAACCCGTATAGACTTCCGCATCGTAGTTGGCCTCGGCAAGAACGTTGGGATGGACCATTCCAGCCCCACCCAGTTCGATCCACCCGGAGCCTCCGCACATATTGCACGCCGGTGACACACCCTCGCATTTTGGGCAGGTCGTATCGACTTCGGCGCTCGGTTCGGTGAAAGGAAAGAACGAAGGACGAAACCGCACGCGCTGCGTGCTCCCGAAAAGCTCGCGGCACAGTCCGACCAGCATCCCCTTCAGGTGGCCGAAGTGAATGCCCTCGGCAATAAGGAGCCCTTCGATCTGATTGAACTGGAAGAGATGACGCGCGTCCACGGCGTCCCTACGATAACATTTTCCCGGAGCGACGACCGCAATAGGCGGTTTGCGCGACTGCATGACGCGGACTTGCATCGGTGACGTATGCGGCCGGAGCAGAAGCGTGTCGGTGATGAAAAATGAATCGAATCCTTCGCGTGCGGGGTGGCTGCGCGGAATATTGAGCGCGTCGAAAACATAATAATCGGGCTCGATCTCCGGTCCGAGCAGCACGGCAAATCCGTGACGTTCGAAATACGCGCACGCATCCTGCATCACACGTCGTACGGGATGAATGGTTCCCAAGCGTGCCGGAACCGATGGGAACGTTACGTCAATTTCTTTCGAGAGTTCCGCAGCAAAAGAACGCGCTTCGAGCGCGTTCGATGCAGCCGCGATCGCGGACTCCATCTGCGCGACGGCTTCGTTGATCGCCTTTCCGGCATCCGGCCGTTCCGCCGGCGGCAGTTGCCCGATGTTTCGGCGCACCGCCGTGACTTCGCCGTTGCGTCCAAGAAATCGCACGCGTTCGGCGTCGATCTCTTCGGCATTCGTCGCGCGCACGATCGCATGCTCGAAACGCTCGCGAAGATGCTTTAGTTTACTATGAAGTTCCGTCATGAATATTTCTGCGAAATGAGGAAGGCCCGAAAAAGCGAAGCGCCCGGTTTAATCGATTATACCGGGCGCACGCAAAACTCGCTTGGACTTCTTTAGGAAGGGTTCAGGATGGACGTGCCGATGGATGGATCGTTCGATACGCAAGGTAGGCGCTGATCGAGCCCGTTTGGGAGAATAGTTTCCAGAACAGTTCGGAGGTTGCCATGCGTGATGAGGTCTCCTTCTAGCCGTCGATGCCGGCCTGCGCCTTTGGAATGACGTGATTCTACCATGCGACTTTTCGCGATGGTAGTCTTGACTTTTTCGTTCGCGCGGACTGTATTGACAGATCGCTCAAAGCAGGCCCCGTCTTCGCACCTCTAACGACTTGCTTGCTTCGTAGAGCGCGATTGAGCCGGCGATCCCGGCATTGAGGCTTTCCATCGAGTCGCGCATCGGAATCGATACGCGGCAGCCGCACAAAGGTCCCCAGTGACCTAAACCGCGGCGCTCGTTGCCCACCACAAGACCGGCCATTCCGTGAAACGTATCGGGGCCGATCGGTTCCCCGTCGGACGCAAGCCCGGCGAAGGCTCGGCCCGTACGGCCCAGTTCCGGCAATACGTCATCGGCGGTAGCGACCGCGAACGGTATGCGAAATATGGCACCCATGGATGCCCTCACGACTTTGGGTTGGTACGGGTCGGCGCCAAAGCGTCCGAAGATCATTCCCGTGGCGCCGAACGCCGCCGCGGAGCGGATCAGCGTCCCGGCGTTACCCGGATCGTTTACGTCGGCTAAGGCGAGCGTCAAAGGGTCTTCCAAGAGCCGCCGCACGGAGGCGAACCGGGTAGGCGCTACCGCGATAAGCCCGGGAGGCGTTTCCAATGCGGATAGTCTGCCGGCGACGCGGTCCTCGATGATAAAGACCCCGACACCGCGGCCTTCGAGTTCTTCGATGAGCGGGATCGACTCGAAGGCGGTTTCGGTAGCGTAGAGTTCGAGAACTTCGCAGCCGCTATCGAGCGCTTCGTTCAAGAGCGTGGGGCCTTCCAAAACAAAACGGCCTTGTTCGCGGCGCCCGCGACCGGTCTGCAGTTCTCGAACGCGGGTTATCCGTTCGGCATGAGCGCCCGTTCGGAGCGGCATCGTTACCCGCGACGCGCGAAACGACTCCGCGTTACGATGAGCGCAATTCCGGCTAGTATCCCCGCAAGCACGTCGGCGATTCGGTCGTTAAAGTGATGGGGAACGATAAATATATTGAAGGCGTACACGAGAAGTGCAAAGACGACGAGGAAATATGCTAACCAGCCGAATTCAAAAAGTACGGACGAGTTCCGATGCACCTTCCGGTGGTACGAGGCCCGAACGGAGTATTCCGTTTCGTTACACGCATGAATGAAGTTCCGGAGCTTGCCGCAAGCGCGAAGATCTTTGAGGGACCCGTCTTCAGCGTTCGTGTCGACCAGATACGTTATGACGACGGCAAACTCCATCGCATGGATATCGTCGAGCATCGAGGATCGTATGCGATCGTAGCGACCACCTCCGAAGACCGCATCGTGCTCGTTCGTCAGTATCGTCATCCGGCGCAGCGTCTGCTATGGGAGATTCCGGCGGGAGTGGCGCAAGACCATGAAACCGCCGACCAAGGAGCCGCTCGAGAACTTCGCGAGGAGACCGGATATATCGCCAACTCGATGCGAGCGCTCGGTTCCATGTTCGTAACGCCCGGGTTTTGTACCGAGCAACTACACTTCTTCCATGCTACGGATTTAACGCCTGGAGAGCAGCATCTCGATCCCGACGAGCGCATTACGGTTGCTTCCTATACGATCGACGAAGCGCAAAGCTTACTGCACACCGGCCAAATCTCCGATGTAAAGACCGTACTGGCACTCCTGTGGATGAATGGTTCTCGCGGTCAACTTGTGAATCATAACGGCCGATAAAAACGTTATCGGAGTGTTCGACGTATTCGCACGCCGCCGGGGGCCGCTATCGCACATCGTGTGCCGCGAATACTTCTAACGTCGTGCTTAAAGCGTGGTGCATTTATTGCATCACGCAAATTAGCCATGGAGGAAGCCGTGGAAATTCCACAAGACATTGACGCAGTATTGAAGCGATTGCTGGATCGCTCCGCCGGAGATGGTGATACCGTTCTCGCTCCGGAAGATGAAACGTACCTCTCGTCGCTGATTGCCGCGGTGCGGTCCGGCCGCCGTGCGGTCTTGATCGTCGAGGATGCAGACGAACGTCTACGTTACATGTTCAGCAATGCGACTCGTTCCGAAGCAGTCACAATGCTGGGCAAAGTCGTCGAAGCGACGGGGCGCCGTATCTCGGACGGCGACGAATAAAAGGTCCTACGGCTCGAGTACGAGCCCGTCGATCTTTCCATCCTTGGTGATCGTAATTCGGTAGTGGTACTGCTCGTGCGCGAACCGCGCGAGAAATTCGTAAACCGTGTCGCCATTACCGGAAGTGGTGCTGGAAATGGGCACAAGCGTTTGAGGCTTTCCAAGAGCCGCGATATTTTCTTTTGCGACCAGCTCGTCGGTGAGGTAGGCGCTAAACGGCGCGGTTAGCTGGCTGCGGTCTAGGCTGTGATTCGCTAAACGCCCGAGCCATTCTCTCGCACGCTCTACCACGGCATTCTCCACATGGGCGGCTCCCGGAGGCAGCACGATGTCGAGAACTTGCGCTGCAACCACTTCCGGCGCGGCGACCGCAGCGCTCCCAAAGCCATCCGCGTTCGTAAACACGATAACGGCAATGTGATCGTCGGGAAGAACGGCATTCATCGCTCGATATCCCGGGATTTCGCCGTTCTGCCAAACGTAGCGTTTACCGTCGCGCTGATCGATGACCCAGCCAAGTCCGTGATGCTCGTCGCCGGCGGCGTCGCTTGGAGTAAACATATCGCGTTCGGCGTCCACGCGCAGCAAGAGCGGCAATCCGATATCCCATTTCGCCAGATCGTACACGTTGGTAACGATGCCGGCACCGCCGAAGAGCCATGCCGGATCCCACGGGCGTGCCAAGATGAAGTGCCCGCGGGTTCCGGTGTATCCGAAGGCTTGCATCGCAGATATACCGATGTCGCCGGCATAGAATGTTTGGTTCATTACCAGCGGCATGAACACGTTTTGCTGTAGATAGTCGGAGAGCGGCACGTTGGAGGCGCGTTCTGCGATCAAGCCGGCGAGCCAATAATTACAGACATTTCGCTGGAAGCGCGCTCCGGGAGCCAGCGCCGGCGAGAGTTTGTTGAGCGCCGCAAGAATATCGTCCGGCTTCGCCGTATGTGTCTGATCCGAGAAGCCCGGCATCCGCGTACAGTCCGGAAGTCCGGACGTGTGTTGCAGCAATTGCGCGATGGTGACGTTCGAGGCAATCGTCAGCGCAGGCAAATATTTGGTGACCTTGTCGTCGAGCTTCAGCTTACCGTCTTGCTGGAGCAACAGAAGGGCTGCAGCGGTAATAGACTCGCTCACTCCGCCGATGTAGGTTTGCGTTTCGGGAGCGAATTTTACGTGACGTCCGACTTGCGCGTACCCGAACCCGCGCGCGAACACGATGCGCCCGTCCTCAACAACCGCAATCGACATGCCGGGAGTCTCCCCCTCATCGATCGTGCGGGCGCCCAGCGTGTCGATTCCCTGCGCCATCGCCGGTTGAAACGTGTGCGGCGAAGCGGTAGGAAATGGGGAACCGGGCGAAGCGGTAGGCAATGGAGAACCGACCGCAGCTAGGAGCGCAAGTACGAGGGGCGACCACATAATTGTTGACCTTCGTCATCCCTGGCCTCGGCCACCCTCCGGCTCCGGCCATCAAAGTGTTAAAAAACGAGTCGCGCTTCGCTCAGTACGCGCGATTGCTCCAAGAGCGCGAGATCGTGCATGCGGTGGCTTTTCGGAAGGTAAAGCATCGCGATCTCGCCGTGCGGCTCGGCACGACCGAGGACGGTCATCCGTCCGTCATGCTTCCAGCCGATGTCGACCGGTTTGTAAGCGCCTCGCACGATGATGCAGTACCATGAGCCGTCTTTCCCGTACATCACGTACGCGTTCGCGGGCGAGCCGAATGCGGCAGTGCGGTGAGGACTCGTGATAATGCGGGAAATCATCGCGGAGTCTGCCAGCATGCCGGCGCGCATCGCGCGATTTTGTTGCCATAGATATGTTGTCGGTAAAAACGCGAGAACGATGACGGCGGCAAGCGCTCCGACTACCCCATACCAGCGCCGCAGATTGGCCGAAGCAAGCAGTGGAGTTGCGGCGGCGCCTTCGAGCATGGCCGTGATGCGCGATTCCAGCTCCAACGGAGCTTCCCGAGAAGGGTAGGAGACCTCCAGGGCACTGAGCTGCTCCCGCGCTTCATATAGCGCCTGTGAGCACTGCGTACAGCCAGCGGCATGGCCGTCGATCGCACGGCGTTCCACTTCAGTGAGGCAACCCAAAACGTATAGTGAGACGCCAGCCTCGATGTGCCGGGTCATGCTAGCGCCGAACCTAACTTGCGCAGGCCCATCGCGATGCGGCTCTTGACCGTCCCGAGCGGCTCGTCGAGTTCGCGCGCGATCTCGGTATGCGTTTTCTGTTCGAAATATGCAAGCTCGAGCGGTTTACGCTGCTCGGCGGGAAGGTTCGCGAGCGCACGATGGAGTCGATCGTTCTCGAGAAAGTCGATCGTCCGCAATTCCTCGTGCTCGCTCGGTTCCGCAGCGAGACGGTCGTCGAGCTTCAAACGGCGCGCCTTCGAACGCGCTCGCGTAACCGCTTCGTTGCGGACGCAAACGACGAGAAAGCTGCGAATTGCGCCTGCGGAACGCGAATAGGCGTTCGGAGACCTCCATACGCGCGCGAGCGCGTCGTGCACGCAGTCTGCCGCATCGTCGCGGTCTCCGACGACGCGCAGAGCCGTCGAAAACAACAGCGAGCCGTATCGGCGGTACGCTTCCTCGAAAGCCCAGCGCTCTTTATGAGAGAAAGCGGCGGCGATGTCATCGTCTCCGGCCGGTGCGCGCATGAAAATGCCGGTTCGACGGATTCCGCCGACGGTGCTTCGAAAAAGGAAGCCGGCGGCAAGGGCGTCCATAAAAAAAGAACGCCCCGCAGGGCGTCTCGGATGAATCGCCGTTATTTACTAACGGCTTGCTTCGCCATCTCTAAGAGCGATCCGAACGCCTGCGCGTCGGAGATCGCAAGCTCTGAAAGCGCTTTGCGGTTGAGGGTTACGCCGGATCTCTTCAGCCCATTCATGAATACCGAGTACGTCAATCCTTCGCGCCGGACGGCGGCATTGATACGGCTGATCCAGAGCGAACGAAAGTCCCGCTTGCGGACGCGGCGATCGCGGAACGCGTATGCCAGCGACTTGAGCAGCGCTTCGTTCGCAACGCGATAGTTGCGACGGCGGGCGGCGCGAAAACCCTTAACGAGTTTCATCACCTTGCGGCGATGCTTCAGACCGTGAACGCCGCGTTTAATACGTGCCATTGCTTGGGCCTCTCCCTAAACCAAATACGGGATCGTCGGCGCTAAGCGCTTGAGATCGCCCTTGAACGTCGGTTGGTCTTTGCGGAAGTTCCGCTTGCGCTTACGCGTTTTTTTGCTCAGAATGTGTCCGCAGCCGCTGAACTGATGGCGATGCAGCACTTTGCCGGTCGCAGTCACTTTCACGCGCTTTGCGGTTCCACGATGGGTTCGTATTTTAGGCACGGGTAGGCTCCTTCGTCTCGACTCCGGCGTCCGATTCGACGTCCGTGTCGTCATGCAAATCCGAGTCGTCCGGCGTTTCGCCCGCCGCCGGCGTCTCTTTGTGGTCCCGATGATGCTCTTTCTCGTGAATCGAGGAGAACTTCGGCGGTCCCGACGGCGTCGCGCGCGGCGCCAAAATCATAAACATATTCTTGCCTTCGAGCCGCGGTTCGCGCTCCACCATGGCAAGCGGCGTCAGATCTTCCGCCATTCGATCCAGCAGCCGGCGTCCGAACGCCGTATAGGTGATCTCGCGGCCGCGAAACATGATCGTCACCTTGACTTTGCTGCCGTCCATCAGCAGCCGTTCCGCCATTCGAGCCTTCGTCTCGTAGTCGTGCGTCTCAATTTTGGGGCGCAACTTCACTTCTTTAAGTTCGAAGTTTCGCTGTTTCTTACGCGCGTCTTTGTCTTTTTTCGATTGCTCGTATTTGAGGCGGCCGAAGTCTCCGATCTTTACAACCGGCGGCTGCGCGTTAGGCGAAATTTCGATCATATCCATCCCGGCGCCGCGGGCACGTGCGAGTGCATCTTCGGTGGGCAATATACCGAGCTGTTCGCCGTTTTCGTCGATCACGCGGACCGTGCGAACACGAATCTGTTCGTTGACTCTGAGCGGTCGGGCTATGGCAAATACTCCTGCGAGAAAATAAAAAAAGGCGTTGCCGGAGCAACACCACGCGAAACCTACCGGGGCTTCTCGAGTGACCGGATCGCCGAAAGGCATCCGGTGAGCGCTCCACTTTTTGAGACGCTACTTCGGCTTGCGCAGGATACCACGCAGACCGACGGCATGTCAAACGAAGCGCCCGGTCCGAAGCGACGTCAGCTAAGCGACCCCATAGCTTGCGCGTATCGTTCCAGTAAAAAAGCGATTGCCTCGTCGTCGATGACGAGCGGCGGAGCGATTCGCAGCACCTTCTCGTGCGTATCCTTGGCCGCAATGCCGCGCGTCAGAAGCGCTTCGGAAAGACGCTTGGCTTTTATCGTAAGTTCTATGCCGATCAGGAGGCCGCGCCCGCGTATTTCAACGATGGACGGGCTTTTGACCGCGCGTAGCCCTTGCATGATTTTGGTTCCCGCGGAGCGCGCCCGAGCAGCGAGATTTTCATCGACGATCACATCGAGCGCAGCTTCGGCAACCGCGCAGGCGAGCGGGTTCCCGCCGAAGGTGCTCCCGTGGTCTCCCGGCTTAAAGAGGGACATGAGTTCTTCGCTTGCAAGCGCCGCCGAGACCGGATAGTATCCGCCTCCGAGCGCCTTTCCTACCACGAGGATGTCGGGCGTGACGTTATCGTAATCGCATGCGAACGAGTCGCCGGTACGGCCGAATCCCGTCTGAACTTCGTCGGCGATGAAGAGCACGCGATGTTCCTTGCACAGCGCCGCGGCGCGCTCGAGATAGCCGTCGGGCGGGACGTTTACGCCGCCCTCGCCTTGAATCGGCTCGATCAGGATCGCGCACGTATTCGGCGAGATCGCTTGCTCCAACGCGTCGGCGTTGCCGAATTCGGCAAAAACGAACCCCGGCGTAAACGGTCCGAAGTCTCTGCGATACCCTTCGTCGGTGCTCGCGCTGATGATCGAGGTCGTCCGCCCGTGGAAGTTATTCGAAAAAACGACGATCTCAGCGGCGTTTGCGGCAATCCCCTTTACTTCATAGCCCCATCGGCGGGCGAGCTTAATCGCGGTTTCTACGGCCTCGGCGCCGGTGTTCATCGGCAGCGCTTTATTGTATCCGGCAAATTGCGTAAGCTTTTTCAGGAACGCGCCCATCCGATCGTTGCGCAGCGCACGCGACGTGAGGGTGACTTTGCCGGCTTGCTCTATGAGCGCTGCCTCGATGCGAGGATGGCAATGGCCTTGATTGATCGCCGAATACGCGCTGATGCAATCCAGATAGCGGTTTCCGGCTACGTCGTAAAGCCAGACTCCCTTCGCGCGGTCGACAACCACGTCGAGGGGCTGATAATTTTGTGCGCCGTAGCGTTCGTCCAGCTCGATGAAGGGTTGCGCGTCTTGCGAGGTGGCGTTCATGGTACCTTTGGCGCGCCGCGTGTGTTTACTCGAATAAGAGGAACATGGGGACGCAGAGGCCCATGTTCGAGGACACTTGCCCGCACATTTTACGGACGCTCCGGAAGCCCACCTTCAATTGCCGATGAAGCGCGCGCTGCCATTGCACGCATATGCCGCTTTAGATCGCTTGCGCGACCGAGACCACGCTCGAATCTCGGAGGAGGGTCGCACGAAGGTCTTACATCACGGTGAAATCCGGCCTAAAGCAATCGTGCTGCTTCACGGGCTCTCGTCGACTCCCGAGCAGTTCGCCCGATTCGCGGGCGACCTCCATCAGCGCGGCCACAACGTTATCGTTCCGCGTTTGCCTCGCCACGGTCATCGTAATCGGCTCAGCGAAGCGCTGTCGCTGCTCACGGCAGAAGAATTGCGTGCCGCGGTTCTCCAAAGCGTCGATGCCGCATTCGAACTCGGCGACGAAGTAACCGTCGCCGGTTTTTCGCTCGGCGGCCTTCTCGCCACGTGGGTCGCGCAGCACGAGTCCGTACGCCGCGTCGTCGCCATCGCGCCGTTTTTTGGAGTATCGTGGCTTCCGAACCGTTTCATGCCGCCGCTATCGACCTTGATGCTGCGAATGCCGAACCGTTTCCATTGGTGGCATCCGTTTTTGCGAGATCGTCAAATGCCGGCTCACGGGTATCCGCGGTACGCCACCCACGCAGTAGCGCACGCCTTCGGCATCGCGCGTGACGTACTGCAGTCGGCTTCGCAGCCGCTTGCGGCCGGAGAGATCGTCTTTGTTACGAATGCGCGTGAGACGGCGGTCAACAACGGCGCCGTTCGTCGATTGGCGAGCATGCTCGGCGCCGTATCCGGCACGCGCGTTTCCGAGGTCGTTCTGCGCGACACTCCCTTCACGCACGACATCGTAGAGCCGCTGCGTTCGCCGGCGGTCGCCGACAAAGTGTATCCCCGGCTCTTAGCATTGATCGAGGGATAAAGTGTCGCGTTGTTTGTGGGCGACGACACCGCTTTCAATGGAGTACCACGATACCGAATGGGGCGTACCGGTACACGACGATCGTACGTTTTTTGAATTCATTACGCTGGAAGGTGCTCAGGCAGGTTTGAGTTGGGAGACCATACTGCGCAAGCGTCCGCGCTATCGCGAAGTATTTTACGATTTCCATCCCGATCGCGTTGCGCGAATGGCCGATGCCCAGATCGCGCGGGCGCTGGCCGACGCGGGCATCGTGCGGCATCGGCAAAAGGTCGAATCGACCGTTGCGAACGCTCGCGCGTTTCGTGGGATTCAGCGCGAATTCGGAACGTTCGACCGGTACGTGTGGCCGTTTTGCGGCGGGAATCCGATCGTGACGCGACCGCAATGCGCAAGCGAAATTCCGAGTCTCACGGTCGAAGCGGTCGCTTTGAGCGCGGATTTGAAGCGGCGCGGATTCAGTTTCGTTGGGCCGACGATCGTTTATGCATTCATGCAGGCAACCGGTCTCGTGGACGATCATCTTGCTACGTGTTTCCGATCGTGCTCGTAAGGCCGCCTCCTCGGCCGGCAGGCTCGCACGGCGAAGCGGTCGATCGCGCAAACGCGATGATGCGGCTCGACGGCGAGCGCATCGCCCCAAACGCGCGAACGGCATTGTTGGATTGCGGCCAGAGAACCGCGTGGACCGTCGTCTTTCTTCACGGCCTTACGAACCATCCGGGACAATTTGCGATGCTGGCTGCCATGACGGTGAAGACTGCGTCGAACGTCTTGATCCCTCGAATGCCGAAGCACGGCTATGCCGATCGGATGACCGACGCGCTAGCGACCCTCCGAGCCGAAGAGCTAATTGCAACGACGAGCGAAGCGATCGATATCGCGTGCGGTTTAGGCGAGCGCGTCGCTGTGCTCGGCATCTCCATGGGCGGCTTGCTGGCGGCATATTTCGGCCAATATCGATCCGACGTTGCAACGGCGGTCCCCATCGCGCCGGATTTCAGCGTCCTGCGCTTGTCGCTCGATATGACCGGCGCCCTTGCGGCAATCGGGCGAGTCGCCCCGAATATCTTTCTCTGGTGGGATCCGAAGCTGAAATCGGCGCAACGCCCACGCACGGCGTATCCGCGTTTTGCCACCCGCGCGCTGGCTCAGTCGATACGCATCGGCGATGCAGTCGTGACGGCAGCTAAGGTGAAGCCTCCCGTTGCGGCACGAATTGCAACGGTCGTAAATACCGCGGATCCGGCGGTAAATAACGATGCAACGAAATACGTCGTCGGATTATGGAAAGAGTTGCGTTCGGACGGCATCGAATACGTGCAATATGGCGACCTGCCTAAAAACCACGACATCATCGATCCCGATAATTCGCAGGCAAGAACGGATATTGTCTATCCACGATTGCTTGAAACGCTCGCACTCACGCCAAGATAAAGCTCCCAGCCAAATTCGAAGGAGGCCTTATGATTCGAGCGCTTGTCGCCGTGCTGCTATGCGCCGGCCTAGCGATCCCGCTCGACGGATGCGGCAGCAGCAAGGGATCGACGAAGGCAACGACACCAACGCACGGCCGCACCGCGGCGGAGAACAACGATGTTTCGATAACGATTGCCGGATCGACGGCCTTGCTGCCGCTCGTGAAACAAGCGGCCCAAGATTACGAACTAAAAAATCCGAACGCAAAAATTAGTGTCTCCGGGGGAGGCTCGCGGGTCGGAATCACGCAAGCGTCGCAAAAAGGCGTCGATATCGGCAACTCCGACATCCCGGCTCCCGAGGAGCCGAATCTGGTCGATCACAAAGTCGCAATCGTCCAATTCGACATCGCAGTCAACCCCGCTTCGGGCGTAACACACCTTACGACCGCTCAAATCCAATCGATTTTTTCGGGTAAGGTTACGAACTTCAACCAAGTCGGCGGTAACAACGTGCAGATCGCGATCGTCAATCGTCCGAGAAGTTCGGGGACGAGAGCCGTTTTTATAGAAAAACTTATGCACGGCGCTCAGCCTGCCGCGGGAGGAATCACGCAGGATTCGTCCGGCACCGTCGCTTCAATCGTCGAACAGACTCCAGCTGCGATCACGTACGTTGCAAACAGCTACGTGAAAGGCGCCGGAATAATGGCGGTTTCGATCGACGGCGTCGCGCCGAGCGAGCACACTGTGAGCGCCGGCAAGTATACGTTCTGGTCGTACGAGCACATGTTTACGAACGGCCGGCCAACATCTTCCGTCGCAGCGTTTATTGATTTCGTGGAAAGCGATACGACCGCACTGAAGGGACTCGGATTCATACCCGTCGGGAGCCGTTAGGTCGACGTAGCGGACCTCACCGGGAGTCGCTTTGCGGCGCGCCATACCGTCGTCAGCGGCTCTTTATTTCGCGACATATCACCAGAGGCGAGTCGTTCTTGCCGTAATGCGTTTTCGTCCGACGAGCCGTTTTATGGAAACGATTTGGTAAGAACGAACCGATAGACGGAGGGGCCGAGGACGTTGGCTGTTGTGGCTGCGGTACCGCCGCCGGCTAATGGGATCGCTACGCCGCCGCCATAGACCGGAATGAGGCTATGGTACGCATTAAAGATATTGTCGCCCGAAACTTGAAAAGCGAAGCCGTTTCCGAAAGGCTGCCGGAGCGTCGCATAGGCGATTCCGAAGGGAGGCTCGTTTAACGAATTGTTTTTTCCATATAACGTTTCGCCAAACGCGGCGTACGTGCTGTTCTTGAAGGTGTACGAAAACTCCACATTGCCCTGTGCGTAGGGAATGCGAGTGTTCAACGAACCGACGGTGCTTCCGAAACCGATTCCCGCGCCATTTAGGTTTTCGTTCGGAACGATGTTCAAGTTTTGGTTGTAGCTGCCGTTACCGGGCGTACACGGGCCGGCATTGCTGCAGTAAAAATTTGCCGGAAGATTGTAAACGTAGCCGCGCTGAAGCGATCCTTCCACGTTGTAGCCGAAGCCGTATTGCGGCCGATGACGCAGCGTCAATTCGACGCCTTCGAATCGAGAATTGCTCAGGTTGACGGTCGTTTGGGTATAAATCGGTGTGCCGAGCGGGGCGCCGCTCCCGCCACACGTTATCGGGGTGCACGTTGCCCCGGTAGCAAGTGTCTCACCGAAGAAGTGGTTGAAAAGATTCGTCCTGTATACGTCGCCTGAGAGCGTCGTAACGCCGTCCTTGAGTTGAATGTCGGCGCCGAGGTCGAAACCGAATGCGGTTTCCGGGCGAATGAGCGCGTTAGGAACGGCGACGTACGCGGCATTGTTCGCCGCATCGTAGCTGACCACTCCACCCGGCACGTTACTGAGCAGTCCTAAGTATGGCGGCGCGATCGAGCTTCCGGTCGCAAACCGCACGGCTATGGTCGATCTTGGCTGGTAGACGATGCCGATGCGAGGATCGTTGTGCGAGGTGTTCGTCGTCGTAAAAATGACGTTGCTTCCGTCGGGATTGCACTGGTAGTTCCCGTTCGAATCGAGCGGACACGACAGCGCGAACGTGTTGTGGTACTGATTTTGGTAATCGCTGAGCGTCACCTTAACCTTCGTGCCGACGTTGAGATGGCTGCGTACTAGGTATGTCGTGAAAATCTGTGACGACCCCGTTGGGATACTGACGCTGTCGGCTACGCCGGTCGTCGGGCCGAGGTTAAAGGAATTTGGACTCTGCGAATAGGCGGTAGACTGTGAATTCGTCGAGTCGACCGAAAGCGAGACATCGTCACTGCTACCGAACGGATGAGAATACTGGAACGTATAACCGGCCAGCTTGTCTTCTTCCGATTCACGAAAGAAGTCTTGGGTGCCGAGGCTAACGGACTGACCGTTGTAGGTTGGGCCGCCGAGATTGGTTCCATAAAGGCTCACTTGATTAAAGTCCAAGCCTCCGGGTGATCCGCCCGCACTCTGGAGCCGGTTGATCGACGCGTGATAGTACCGGCCCAGAACGGTATCGTTGCCGAGCGTCGTGCTTGTTTCGGCCTGAAAAATCGGCTCGTTGTTCGTTTCGCGAGTTGATTCGCCGGCGAAGAGATAGTCAACCGCAACGGGACTTCCGGCTTTTAAGGGCCCGGTGTACGTCGGATCGTTCGGCTGAAAATTGGCGAATGTCAGATTGCCGGTGTTCCCAACCTGATCGCTGAAGGACTGGCTTCCGACATAGCTGACGGTTGCCGTTGTGGCGCTCGAAAGTTTGTATCGCGCCTTGAGCAGCTCTCCCGTTGTTTCTAGGTCGCCCATGATCGTGAAGCAGCACGCGAGCAGCGGATACGATGTGAAATTCGTGCTTTCGGTGTTCGCAATCGGACCTTTCGGCGGTTTAACGAAGAGCGACGTTCCGCCGGCACCTCCGACATAACTGAAGTTCGGGTTGAAGAAGACTTGCGTGCCGTTCAAGGCCGACGGCAGATCGACGGTCGCTACCTGCGCGACGATTCCTAGGCGCCCATCCATCACGGTATCGGAGACTCCGAAGTTAGAAAAGGTCCCGCCGTGGCTGTCGTAACCGAAAAGGATGGTCGGCGTTTGCGTGAGCGTCGGATCTTTCGTTCGAAAATTGAGCGTGCCGCCTATTGCGTTATTTACCTCGGGTGCATCTGCGCCGGGTCCTTTGATCGTTTCGACGCTGCCCAGGAGATAGCTCGAGAGAAATGTCGTAACGTAGTCGCCGTACGCTCCGGTCGCGAGCGGATGCCCGTCGATAAGGCTCGCCGTTTCATACGATGCCGCCCCGCGAATTGTCGGAACGGTGATCGATCCGGGCGCCGCACCGTTGGCGCTGCTGCTGGGAAAAGAGATCTGCACGCCGGGAATTTGGTTGAGCACGCGCGTGATTTGCGGTTGCGCTTGATCGACGAAAGCTTGCGAGGTGACGATGTTGACGGAGGCCGGCGTCGTGTTAAACGTGGCGCGATTTCGCGACGTGACCGTGGCGATCGTCCGCAACGAGGATAACGTGGCGGCGTGCATTCTAACCGTAAGGGTTTGGGATTGCCCGGCGAGCACGACAACGCTGTTTTCAGAAGCGGTATCGTAGCCGGCGCGCCGGGCAGTAAAGGCATAGACGGCGGCCGGGACAGCCGCAAAAGTAAATGTCCCTCGCGCGTCCGTCGTCGTCGTCAACTGCGTAGCTCCGGCAAGTGTAACCAGAGCGTTGGCAACCGGGGCGCCGGTGTCGTCGGTAACGGTCCCTGCAACGGCCCCGGAACTCGACCTGACCGATGATTGCGCAACCTGCGCCGCGCTTGCATTCACTCCCGTTGCCGCACTTACGGGTCCAACGGCGAGTGCAGCCATCGCGAGCGTTGAAAAGATACGAGTAATGCCGTTCACACATTCTCCATACTTAGTAAAAGACGCCTACTGTTGAGCAAACGCCTTTTGAGCATACCATTTACTTTTCGCAGAAGCGTTAAATGACGCCAACTTTTCTTAATGTCCGAGGTATTTGGCGCTGCCTTCTACATGAGCGCCTATTCGGCGGCCATGCAAGGGAGCGGGCGCTGCAACACCGCCATGATGTTACTGCGCTACTGAGGATCGAAGTTCCCGGTGAGAATCATCTGCTCCGAGAGGTCGCGGGCGTTTTGTAATCGTTCTCGCACGGCCTGGTCCGCACTCTGCGGTAACTCGGTGAGAATGCGGTTCAGTTCTTCGTCAAAAATTTCCGAGAGAGAATGCGGCGTGTATGTGCCGGGATAACGCAGGCGCTGCGCGATCATGAGACGATAGATGCGGTCGGTCGCCAAATCTTCCATGTATCCGTCCAGCAGACTCGCGCCCTTGCCCTCGAGCGTGCCGTTTCGGTAACGAATGACGGTGCGTACTGCCACTCGCGTTCCATCGAGCGTCGTTTCGCCGACGCCGTGCGGCGACGGACGAAGATCGGGATGGTTCGTCGGAAGATCGGGACGGCGATCGAGTTGGTTAGGGGCCGGAAATTGCGCGACGGCGATCGCGTTTTGATCCGGATGTCCCGTCCAGGCGCCGTCCATCAAACAGGCAGCTTCGTTGCGCTTATCCCGTTCCAGAACGGCGAGAGCCCGGGCGTTAAGTTCGGAGTCCTCCCGGCTCGGATAGAGCGCCGTCATGCCGCCGATCGCGAATGCCCCGTGCTTGTGAGCGATCTCGGGCAAGAGCGTCCGAAGGTTTTGAAAAAACGGGATATCGGTCGGTATCGTGTTGCGGTCCGGCAAGATGAATTTAGGATCGTGCAAGTTGAAGTGAATCAAACTCGCCATGTAGTCCCAGCGCCCGAGGTTCAAGCCGACGATGTAGTCGCGGAGGTTGAAAAGAAACTCTTCCATTTGGTACGCAAGCGGATGCGATTCCACGAGCGCCATCGCCTTAATGGAACCGGCGCGCCATTCTTTAGCGGCAACGATCGCATCGAAAACCGCCTTCCACCACAGGGCTTCTTCGGCGGATTCCGACTTCGGAATGTAGATGCACAACGGATGCTTGAGGCGGCGTTCGTCGAGCCTATACGCAAGTAAGGCAACGTCGAAGAGCGACGCACTGGTTAATTCCTCGCCCAGCACGCCTGCTTGTGAAAGGTGCAGGCCGCGAACGCGGTTCCATACGACGGTCGAGCTTGGCACGATGCTAACGTCCGCGCCACGCTTCTTATCGAAATAACGTAGTTCGCCGTAAAGCGCACGAACCAAATTATCGTGCCCGAGCATTAAGTGTTCCCATGTGTTCGACATCGAGTCTTCGAGATCGAGCATAACGCCGGGAGCGCCGGAGTTAAGCATTTTCACCACGAGTTCGGCGTCGTCTGCGGGGCCGGTCATCTGGTTACGCTGATCGCGCAGCCATTCGGGTAATTCGATGCCCCAATCGCTTGTTGTAGCTTCCGACGGCGGAAGATAAGCCGGCAGGTCCCCGGAATGTGCGCGCGTCAGCCGTGCGATGCGGTCTTGTGCCAAACGCCGCTGCATCGGCGTGAACCGCTCGTGCAAGGGTGCGTAGAATTTCGCGAAGCCGTTGGGAAGATCTCGATTCAGTGCGAAGCCTTCCGGTGCGGCGTTCATCGAATGCACTATACCGCGACCACTTCCTTAACGTGCCCGTTTGTCGACGCTCCTTTTTCGTAGAATTGCTCCGATTCCGTCGAGCCGTGCAGCGCCGTGGTGGAAGACTGACGGTCACTAATGGTTTGCGCAACTTCGTCGAAGTAGCCGGTTCCGACTTCGCGTTGATGACGAGTGGCGGTGTAGCCGAATGCTTCGCTTGCAAATTCTTCCTGCTGGAACTCCGCGTATGCCGACATTCCACGCGCTTTGAAATCGCGGGCAAGTTCGAAAAAGCTGTAGTTAAGTGCGTGAAAACCGGCAAGCGTAATGAATTGAAATTTATAGCCCATCGCGTTGAGCTGCTCGCGAAAGCTTGCGATATCATCATCGCCGAGTTTTTTCTTCCAGTTAAAGGACGGCGAACAGTTATACGCCAGGCGCTTTCCAGGAAACATCGCGTGAATTTCGTCGGCGAACAACCGCGCCTCTTCGATATTCGGCTCCGATGTCTCCACCCAAAGCAGATCCGCATACGGCGCGTACGCAAGACCGCGTGCAATGCATGCATCGATGCCTTGTCGCGTGCGAAAGAAACCTTCGGCGGTACGAGCCCCGGTAATGAATTCGCGATCCAACGGATCGACGTCGCTCGTGATCAGTGTTGCGGCGTTAGCGTCGGTGCGGGCGATGATGACGGTCGGGACGTCCATGACATCCGCCGCGAGTCTGGCTGCGATCAGATGGCGTACGGCTTGCTGCGTTGGGATGAGGACTTTCCCGCCGAGATGACCGCACTTTTTTTCCGAACTGAGCTGGTCCTCGAGATGGACGCCTGCAGCGCCCGCTTCGATCATTGCCTTCGTCAGCTCGAAGACATTGAGCGGGCCGCCGAATCCGGCTTCCGCATCCGCGACGATCGGTAGATAATTATGCATGCCGCCGCGCCCTTCGAGTGATTCGATTTGATCGAGCCGCTGTAGGGCGTTGTTAATGCGTTTCACTAACTGTGGAACGCTATTGACCGGATAGAGACTCTGATCGGGATACACGTTGCCGGAAGAGTTCGCATCCGCTGCCACCTGCCAGCCGCTGCAGTAGATCGCTTCCAGGCCGGCCTTTGCGGCCTGAACGGCTTGTCCACCCGTCATCGTGCCGAGTGCCGCCGTAGCGTCCGGGCGCTGCAACGCATTCCACAGTCGTTGGGCGCCAAGGCGCGCCAGCGTTTGCTCCACAACTACGCTGCCTTGCAATTTGACAACGTCTTCGGCGCCGTACCGGCGGGTGATGCCCTCCCAGCGGTGTTCGCTGGACCACGTATTCGTAATGGCGGTCGTGCGATGGTTCGTGCTCACGTATAGGCCTCCGTAATCATGTGATTGGATGGTCGTGGAATGTATATTGGATCGACTCAATTGGATGGCTCGGAATCAGTCGTTGGACTGCCTTACCCTTATACTCGGCCTTCCACACGAAGCCAACAAGGGCCATAGTTACTATAATTACCGTATTGCCCACATCGCGACTGATCGGAGATCGATGAAACACGGAGTAGCTTGCGCCGCCTTTTTCGTTGCATTCGCGTTTGCGTGCAGTGATGCGGGCGCCAAACCGACGATGGAAACCGTCTACAAAGCGTCGCTGCACATTCACGACTTCGGCGCGGTCGATATCTCCCGCGACGGCACGGCGGTTACGTGGCAGGCGAGTTACAGTGCCATGCAGGGCATGAACGACACGAGACGACGGACCGCGCTCTTTCTTCGCCGAGGCGAAGGACCGACGGTGCGCCTCACTGCGGGCAACGCCTCGCAATATTCCGACGAAGAAAACCCGGTTTGGTCGTCCGACGGCTCGCGTATAGCGTTTCTTTCCGACGCGCGTTCGCCGGGCCAGTTGCAAATTTTTGTCGCAAACGCCGACGGCTCTAAGCCAAAGCCCGTAGCGAGACTGGCCGGCAACGTGCAATCGTTACGATGGATTCCGGGCGGCACGATGCTCTCAATTCTCTACATCCACAGCGCGCATCGCAGCGCCGGGGCCCTGGCTCCCGGCGCGCGCGACGTCGGCGTTGTCGGCTCCGTAGTCGACGAACAGCGACTGGCGACGGTAAGCCTCGCAACCGGGGCGGTCACGGAGATTACGCCGGCATCGGATTACATCTACGAATACGATTGGTCGCCGGACGGCACGACGGCCGCGCTAACCTATGCTCCGGGCAACGGTGACAACAACTGGTGGATTGCAAAGCTCGCCACGATCGGTGCTTCCGGCGGCGCTATGCGCGACCTCTTAGCACCGCCGTATCAGATCAACGATCCCGCGTGGTCGCCCGACGGCAAACGGATCGCAATCATCGGTGGAATAATGAGCGATTTCGGCTCCGTGGGAGGCGACGTCTATCTCATCGATCCAACGTCCGGGGCAGCGAAGGATGTCGCGCCGCAGATGAGCGTTTCCGCGGCGTCCCTGCACTGGACCGGCCCGTCGCAGATCGACATGACCGCGAACGATAACGGCTCGGTCCACCTCGTGCGGTTAAACGTCCAGAACGGATCGCTATCCACGATCGTTGGAGGCGAAGAACGCATTGCCGACGTGGCTGTTGCAAGAAACAACGGCAATATCGCGCTCGTGCGATCGTCGTTTACCTCGCCGCCGGATCTCTGGACCGGGCCGGCGCAGCACCTGAGGCGCATCACGGACGATAATCGCGACGTGCCCAAACTGTACGGCAAAGCGGTTTCGCTCAGCTGGAAAAGCGACGGCTACACGGTTCAAGGCTGGCTCGTATATCCGCTCGACTATCGCGCGTCGCAAACCTATCCGATGATTACGATCGTTCATGGCGGACCCTCCGCCCAAACGACGCCGCGATATGGCGACCGGACGCTTTGCGCACTCTCGAGCCAAGGCTACTTCGTGTTGTATCCAAATCCGCGCGGAAGCTTCGGTCACGGCGAAGCGTTTGCCGCCGCTAACGTCAAAGATTTTGGCTATGGTGACTGGCGAGACGATCTCGCCGGTGTCGATGCGGCGATCAAAGCCGCTCCAATCGATGCGGCTCGTTTAGGACTTTGGGGCTGGAGTTATGGCGGCTACATGGGGATGTGGGCCGAAACCCAGACGACGCGATTCAGAGCCATCGTTGCCGGCGCCGGCATTGTGAATTGGCAGTCCTACTATGGGCAAAACAAAATCGATCAATGGATGATCCCGTTCTTCGGCGCTTCCGTCTATGACGATCCGGCAGTCTACGCCAAGAGTTCTCCCATTACGTTTATCAAACAGTCCAAAACGCCGGTTCTCATTCTGCAAGGAGAGCGCGACGAGGAAGTACCGGCTCCGCAAGCGTTCGAGTTTTGGCACGCGATGAAAACGCTCGGCGTTCCGACGAAGCTCGTGGTCTATGCGGATGAAGGACACGGGCCTCGCCGCCCGGCGAATCAGATCGATATCCTAAATCAAACAATCGACTGGTACGCGAAGTATCTATAGTCAGCGGCAATTACGTTAGTCGGGAAACTGTGAGAACAGTTTCTTCTCGCGACCGCTCGCAAGGCCGGCGTATGCAGGCCCGGATTGCTTCTCCCGCGATTGAGCGCGACCGTTTCATGGCCCGCGGCAACCCGATGACCGGCACGCGCATGTCAGCCGAGCGTGGGCAACGATAGCGACGGGCGGGTCGAGAGATCGGGGCGGATGCTTTGCGCGCTTTCGAGCGATCGTTCCATGAGCCGCAGTGCGAAATCCATCTGAGGATCGCGCCCTTCGCGGTAATCTTGCGGCGAAATATCAACGTCGTAATCGGGATCGGTACCGTAGTTTTCTACTTTCCATCCGACGTCGATAAACCAGAACGAGTATTCCGGCTGCGTCGTTAGCGTTCCATCGACGAGATGGTGATACGGCTCGATGCCGATAACGCCGCCCCAGGTGCGTTTCCCAACCAACGGCCCGAGTCCGTAGAGCTTGAAGCAGTGGCTGAAAATGTCACCGTCCGAGCCGGCAAACTGGTTTGTCAAGGCGACCATCGGGCCGCCAACGGACTCGGGCGGATAGGGAACGGCGGCTCCGTATCGCGGCAGGTCGTACCCCACGCGCTTTCGGCCGAGTTTTTCGAGCAGAAGCGGCGACACATGTCCGCCGCGATTATAGCGTACGTCGACAAGCAATCCGCTTCGATCGAATTCACTCAAGTAACCGCGATGGAACTCGGCGAATCCCCACGGTCCCATATCCGGGATGTGAATGTAGCCGACACGTCCGCCGGTTTTTTCGCGGACGTACGTGCGGTTGGCTTCAACCCAGGCGCGATAACGTAAAGTCGCCTCACTCGCAAGCGCCCGTACCATAACGGTTCGCTCGCCGTTCTTTGCCGCTCGCACGGTTATCGCGATATCTTTCCCGGCCGAATTCACCAACAATTTCCCGGGAGAAATTTCTCGCGAGAGTCTTTTGCCCCCGATCGCGAGCAACGTATCGCCTTCGTGAATGTCGAGGCCGGGCTCTGCGAGCGGAGCGTCGGACTCTCTGTTCCACGAATCGCCGCGGTAGATGCGCTCGATCGTGTAGCCGCCGCGATCGGCGTTCCACGCGAGGTCGGCGCCCAGAAAGCCACGCTGATATTGCGGCGGCACACGATGATCGCCGCCATATTCATAAGCGTGCGAGGTACCCAGTTCGCCGTGCATCTCCCAGATGAGGTCCGAGAGTTCGGTGCGCGTTCTCACGCGAGGCAACACTGCTTTGTAACGATCGTAAACCTTGTCCCAGTCGATGTCGCTCATGTCTTCCACCCAGAACTGCTCCGTTTGCAGCCGCCACGCCTCGCGATACATTTGCGCCCACTCATCGCGCGGCACGATTGCGACGCTTGCGCGATCCAGGTCGAGCCAACCGCTTTTGCGCCCCGGTTCGAGAGACGGTTTCTCGGGTTCGTCATCGCCAAGTTCGTTCTGTGCGTCGATCGCGCGCAGTCGATCTCCGGAGCGATAAATTAGCGTATGCTCGTCCAGCCCCAAGCGTATCTCCGAAACGTCGTTTGCAACTACCGCTTGACGCAACTGCTCGAAGTCGTAGGCATAAAGCGTTCCGGACTCATCTTCGTCATCATCAGGCATGGGATGTTTGATGCCGCGTACCGGGAAGGCAGTATAAAAAACGCGGTTTTTAATTGCGACGATTTGCTGGTAGTCGCCCTCATCGACGGGAAAACCCAAAATGCGGCCGGCAATTCCGTCGAAATCGATTTCGATCCGCAACGCCCGTCGTTTTTCGTCGGCTTTTTCATCGCGCTCGCGCTGGTCGCCGCGTTCGTGCTCCGTTTCTCGGTGGACCGGTTTCTGCACCGGAACGAACGGCGAAGGAACGTCGCTTCGCAGCGTAACGACGAAGGGCCGTTGCGCCTGTGGAAAACTCAGATCGAACTGCAGCGCATCGTATACCGGATTAAAATCGCGTGTAGAGATGAAATACAGATATTTGCCTTCCGGGTCCCACGCGGGAGAATGGTCGGCGCGCAACGGCGCGGTGATATCGTGTACTTTCGCGGATTTCACCTTGGCGATGCGAATTATCGACGTCCCGCTTGCCGGCCACCACACGTAGGCGAGATATCGCCCGTCGGGAGAAAAGGCGAGATCGCCGATGCGTCGCGCCGGGCTCGTATCGATCGTTCGAACCGTCCCGTTTTCCAACAGGCATAGCTCGTGGCGGTGATTTGCAAACGCGATGGTATCGCCGGAGGGCGCGATCGCAAGGTCCGTCACTCTTCCGATATCGCCGCTCGTAATCGTTTTCGGTTCTGCGCTTCTGCTTGCGCAATAACGCGCGATCTGTTCGTAGCCGTTATGGTCGGTAACGCATACGATGCTCTCTCCGTCGTTCGACCATTGAGCATGCCGGACTCGCGATCGGCTGCCGTCTCCAAAGGTCGAGACCGGCCCATCGAAAAGCGGCATTGCGAATGCTTGCCCTCGCGAAACGAAAGCGACCCGCGTTCCATCCGGATGCGGCGAAAAGTCTTCGAGCGATTCCGATGCGCCTTCGAAGCGCCGTACCGACTGCGGGGCGGCAGACGGCGTTTCGATTTCAATCGCAGCGACGGTGCCGCGCGAAACATCGTAACATGCGAGCGCTCCGCCCGCGAAATATACGATGCGCTTTCCGTCCGTGGAAGGGAACCGCACGTAATATTCGGCTTCATGCGTAGCGCGCTGGAGATCGCTCCCATCCGTTAGAGCGGAGTAAAGATTTCCGATTCCTTCATGATCCGAAACGAAGTAGATACGATCCCCGATCCACATCGGCCAGGTGGGATTCCCGTCCGGAGCCGGAAAGCGTTCGAATTCGCCGGTCCCCGCGACGTCGATCCAAATCTCACCGGCCGTTCCGCCGCGATACCGTTTCCACCGCGCGGCGTCCACTGCGTTGCGCCCGAGTACCATTGCGCCGCCGGGACCGTAAGAAAACGAGCGCCCATGCCCAAGATTACCCTCGCGGGCTTCACCGCCGTCTTTTGCGATCGTGAAGGGACGGGTTTCACCTTCGTACCAAGCACGCGGATTTGCGACGAAGAGAATATCGAGACCGTCGCTCGTCCAGCCCACGACTTGGGCGGCGGTAGCGCCCAGAAAGGTTAGCCGTTGGGGTTGCCCGCCGGCCGCCGGCATGACGTAGATTTCGGGGTTTCCGTCGTCATTGGAAACAAACGCGATCGACGTTCCGTCGGGCGAGAGACGTGGTGTCGTGCACGTTCCGAAGCTCACGGTCAAGCGATGTGCGACGCCTCCCGTCGCCGGGCCGCTCCAAATGTCGTCCTCACAAACGAAAACGATGTTCTCTCCGGCAATTGTCGGGTAGCGATAGTATCCTTGCGTCATGGCGGACCTTGGGTTATTTGCGCGACTGGTCCGGGCCTCGTGGCGCGCGATTGCGGAGCTCGTTTGCTTTGTTGAGCAAAGTAAATATGCCGGCTTCGTCCGTAACGGCGTTACGGACGCTAATTGGTCGCGGCGGCGCGCCCCGCGTTGAGCAATTGGCGCAACGCGCGCAAAATTTCCGATGCATTATCGATCTGAACGATCGTCGGAACGAGCACCGGTGTAATGCTCCGATCCTCGAACTCCGTCATCGTGCCTCCATGATATAAAAACGGCGTCGATGCGAAGCCGGCCACGCTGCGAAAAACCAGTTCGGCGTAGAGCGCGTTTGCCCAGCCAAACTCTTGGCGCGTAAAGCGCCAATACCCGTCGGGATAGAAGCTTTCGTGAATCATTCCGGCTTCACTGTCCGTTTCCGCAAGCGTCGTTAGGCTCGTGCTCACCTCGGCCGACGACGTGGACGTTAACGCGCGGCCGATGATACCGAGCGGCCATACGAAGCCGTAGGGCGTATGCGGGCTGCCGAGGCCGGCGGCGTACCGCCCTGAAAAGTACCATGGGTCGTTCCTGCTCAACGTAAAGGCACGCGTTGCCAAGTATGTTGGATCGAACGCCGATGTCCAATTGAGATACGGCAACGTCGTGAGATTCGGAATATTCGCATCGTCCATGCGGTTGTATCGCCCGTAGCCGTCCGTTTCGTAGGCATACATCCAAGCGCGCCGGCGCTCGTCGTAAAACCGCCCGTACAACGTTATGCCCTGCAAAGCCGAACTCAGCACCGTACGGGCGCGCGCCGCAAGCTTTACGTCTCCGTACCCCGAAACGGCGAGCTCGGTAATGTCGTCGAGCGCGATCACCGCCATCATGTTTTGTGGAATATTGAAGCGGTACTGCACCGCGTCGTCCGACGGGCGAAACGCACTCCAAATAAGGCCGGTAGCGTCGTTGTAGCGGCCGTCGGTGTACACTGCGTACGGGTACCTATATTTGCTGCAGCGTGCGTGGTGCTGCTCGCAGGCGAATGTATAAACGATTTGCTGCAAGGCGCGGTGCAGCGCAGGCGTGTACATCGTGCGGTCGTTCGTTTGCGCGATATAGACTTCGGCCAAGAGCACCGGCCATGCGAGCGAATCGATCTCCCACTTCCGTTCCCAGACGTGATAGTCGGCTTGTACCGCGTTTGCGTACGGATCTCGAACGATCGACCGCGCATCGCGTTCGATCACTCCCGCTAAACGCTGCCGCAGAATTGGAAACGCATGCTCGAACCGCACGTAAGGTATCGTCTGTGCCGAAGAATCCCGCAGCCACATCGCCGGAATATCGCCGGTCTGCACGTACGTCGTTGCGTCGTCTTCCGGAAAGAAATCATGAAAGAGCGTGTGAAAGAGCGTCTCGGGCCGGATGTGGCGCGCACGTTTTCCCGAGAGCGGCACGTTGAGCGTCTGCGCGCTTATCGGAAGCGTTTCGAATGCAAAGAGCAGTGCGGCACCCGCGGCAAGAACGCGTATGCAATCTGCGGTGCTCACGCATCGCTCTTCGAGCCGAGCGTGCGGCCCTCCCAGGGCAGGGGCGTTCGTTCGATGGCCCCAATCACGGCTTACCTTGACGAGTAACGATGACCTGAGCGCGCTGTTGCGCGATTTCGACGAACGCAGACCGCGAGGTTTGGCGCGGGCGATATCGTGGGCGGAGAGCGGTCGCGGCGCGGAATTAATTCATCACGTGTATTCCCGAACCGGTCGAGCGACGACCGTCGGCCTTACCGGGCCTCCGGGCGTCGGCAAATCAACGCTTTCTTCTGCTTTGATTCGTAAGGCGCGATCGCTGGGCAAAACGGTCGGCGTCGTCTCCGTCGATCCCAGTTCGCCGTTCTCGCACGGCGCGCTACTTGGCGATCGCATCCGGCTCACCGAGCACTTCGTCGATCCGGACGTCTTTATTCGCTCGATGGCAAGCCGCGGGCACCTTGGGGGCGTCGCGGGCGCGACCGCGGATGCCGCCCTGTTAATGGACGCATTCGGTCTCGACGTCGTGCTGATCGAAACGGTCGGCGTCGGCCAAAGCGAAATCGAAGTGGCCGATCTCGCGCAGACAACGATCGTCGCGCTGCAGCCGGGCAGCGGCGATTCAATTCAAGTGCTCAAAGCAGGCATCATGGAAATCGCCGACATCTTCGTCGTCAACAAGGCCGATCACCCGATGGCCAACATGATGCGCCGCGAAATTCGCGGGATGATGGAGATGCTGCAATTTTCCGGATGGGTTCCCGAGCTCGTTATGACCCAAGCGCTCGCCGGCGAGGGCATCGATGAATTGTGGGCGGCGATCGAAGCGCACCGCGTTTACTTAAGCGAAACCGGCGAAGTGGAAACCAAGCGCCGGGAGGCTTTTGCGCATCACGTGCGCCAACTGGCGCTCGGACGTCTCCAGCGACGTTTGGAGCGCGAACTCGGGCGCAACATCGCCTATAACCTGGACCCGTACGCCGCCGCCGCCGCACTCCTGCGCGAATTTAACGTAGCCTCCGCCGACGATGAAGCTTCAGTCGAACCAACGCTACGGCAGCGAGCTACCGTAAAGGGCTTGACCTGAAGTCTCGACGATGCAGGGCCGCCTCTGCGGGGCGATGCGGCGTTAAGGAGAATATCGTTCCGGCATACACGTTGAAAAGGAATCCATCTTGGCCAAGATGATCGACCGCGCAAGCGGTCTCGGCGCGCAGACGACTCCCGCCTTCGAAGACGAACGACGCTCGTGGGAAGAAGCCTCCGCAAAAGGAAAGCCGCGCCGCGGCCCTGGTTCGGGCGCGGCGGACCGAACGATCTCCGATGTGCCCCTCGAAGGCGTCTACGGTCCGTCGGATGTCGCCCATCTCGATCTAGCGACCGACCTTTCGTGGCCCGGCGAATATCCGTACACGCGTGGGATTCATCCCAACGGGTATCGCGACCGTCTCTGGACCATGCGTCAGTTCGCAGGCTTCGGCAACGCGAAACAAACCAACGAACGGTACCATTTTTTGCTCTCGCAGGGGCAGCACGGCCTTTCGGTGGCGTTCGATATGCCCACGCTGATGGGATACGATTCCGACGCGCCGCAATCGCGAGGAGAGGTTGGAAAATGCGGCGTCGCGATCGATTCCCTAAAGGACATGGAGACGCTCTTCGATGGCATCGACATGGGCGACATCACGACGTCCATGACGATCAACGGTCCTGCTGCAATTGCCGTCGCGCAGTACATCGCGGCCGCCGAAAAGAAGGGCATCCCGCGCTCGATGCTCGGCGGTACGATTCAAGCCGATATCCTCAAAGAGTATATCGCGCAAAAAGAATGGATCTTTCCGCCGCGCCCGCACATGCGCGTGATCGTCGACATGATCGAGTTTTGCACGACCGAAATGCCGAAGTGGAACACGATCTCGATCTCCGGCTATCACATTCGTGAAGCCGGTTCTACCGCAGCCCAAGAGTTGGCTTTCACGCTGGCCGATGGTTTCGCGTACGTCGAGGCCGGCATCGCGCGTGGACTCGACGTCGATTCCTTCGCCCCCCGGCTCTCATACTTTTTCAACTCGCATATCGATTTCTTCGAAGAGATCGCGAAGTTTCGGGCCGGCCGCCGCATTTACGCGCGGCACATGCGAGAAAAATACGGCGCCAAGAACCCGAAGTCGTGGCAGCTTCGCTTTCACACGCAGACCGCCGGCTGCAGCGCGACGGCACAACAGCCCGAGAACAATATCGTTCGCGTCGCATACGAAGCGATGGCGGCCGTGCTCGGCGGCACGCAGTCGCTGCACACCAACTCGATGGATGAAGTGATGGCGCTGCCGAGCGAAAAATCCGTCGAAATCGCGCTGCGCACGCAGCAGGTCCTCGCCTACGAGACCAACGTCACGAACGTCGTCGATCCTTTGGGAGGTTCGTACTTCGTCGAAGCACTGACCGACGAAATGGAACGCCAAGCTGAAGCATACTTCGCTCAGATTGCGGAATACGGCGGCGTCGTCGACGCGATAGAGGCCGGTTTTTTTCAGAAAGAGATTGCCGAAGCGAGCTATCGCTATCAACGGTCGATCGAAACGAAAGACCGCGTGATCGTCGGCGTAAACGCGTTCCAACGCCCCGAAGAACGCGGCGAAATGGATCTCTTGAAGATTACCGAGGAAGTCGCGCAGGGCCAAGCGCGTTCGCTTCAAGAGTTGCGCGCATCGCGCGATAACATGGCCGTGCAGCGCTGTCTGGTCCGCTTGCAGCAAGCGTGCCGCGATCCCAAGGACAATCTCATGCCGCACTTGATCGATTGCGTGAACGCCTACGCATCCGAAGGCGAGATTGTGGACGCAATGGTGGCCGTATACGGCCGTTATACCGAACGCTCGATATTCTAGCGCGATGGACGTAAAGAACGAACTGGAGCGCCGCAGAGCTCGCCGTACGCTTTCGGAAGTGATGCGCAAACTGGAAGAAGCGCTGCGCTTGAGCAAAGAACAGCGACGAAAAGGAGTATATGGCCGACCGACCGCTTCGTATCGTTATCGCTAAAGCCGGACTCGACGGGCACGATCGCGGGGCGAAAGTCATCGCTCGCGCCTTACGTGACGCCGGGATGGAAGTTATCTACACCGGCCTCTTCCAAACCCCGGAACAGATCGTGCAGACCGCGATTCAAGAGGATGCGGACGGTATCGGGCTCTCGATCCTTTCCGGGGCGCACATGACGCTCTTTCCGCTCGTTATCGAACAGCTTCGGGAACAGGGCGCCGCCGATGTCGTTTTTTTCGGTGGTGGAACGATACCGCCCGAAGATGTCGCCGAGTTAAAATCCCGAGGCGTCGCGGCCATCTTTACGCCGGGGGCACCTCTGCAAGAGATTGTGGATTTCGTCGAAGCGCAGTGCGGTAAACGCCGCTCCCTCGTCGGATAATTTTTGACGGTTCGCACTCGTATAGCGCCGTCGCCTACGGGCGACCCGCATGTCGGCACGGCATACGTGGCGCTGGTCAACTACGCTTTCGCAAGACATCACGGCGGCGAATTTATTTTACGCATCGAAGATACCGACCGCGCGCGAAGCACGCGCGAAAGCGAGACGGCCATTCTGGATGCACTCCATTGGTGCGGCTTGCGGTGGGACGAAGGGCCGGATATCGGCGGACCGCATGGACCGTACCGCCAGAGCGAACGCTCCGCAATCTATCAACATTACGCGCAGCAACTGATCGATGCGGGAAATGCCTTCAAATGTTTCTGTAGTCCGCCGCGATTGGAAGCGATGCGCGTCGCGCAACGTGCGGCGGCGCTGCCGCCGCGATACGACGGCCTGTGTTTAACCTATTCGCCCGATGAAGTTGCGCGCCGCGAGCGAGCCGGTGAGCCTCACGTCGTCCGGCTGAAGGTTCCGGGCGACGGCGTCTGCGTCGTCGAAGATCTGCGGCGCGGCGCTATCGAGTTCGAGTGGCATACGGTCGACATGCAAGTCTTGATGAAATCCGACGGCTTGCCGACGTACCATTTGGCAAACGTTGTGGACGACCATTTGATGGAGATAACGCACGTTATTCGCGGCGAAGAATGGGTATCGAGCGCGCCGAAGCATCTGCTGCTCTATCGCTATTTCGGCTGGGAAACGCCGGTACTGATGCATCTACCGCTCCTGCGCAACCCGGATAAATCGAAGCTCTCGAAACGTAAGAATCCGACGGGGATTTTGTTCTACCGCGCGATGGGCTATCTGCCCGAAGCGCTGATGAACTTCTTAGGTTTGCTTGCGAACGCTCCACATGGGGGCGGCGACGAGATGATGTCGCTCGAGCGCATGGTGCACCAGTTTTCGATCGACGACGTGCCCCTCGGCGGCCCGGTCTTCGACGTGACGAAACTGGATTGGCTCAACGGCCGGTACATTCGCGAAAGCTTGGACCGGGATGCGTTCGAAGAGCGCGTACGCGCATGGGCATTCGAGCCGGCGCGCCTATCGCGCATCGCTCGGCTCGCGCAGTCGCGCATCGAGCGATTGAGTGACCTCGGTCCATTGCTGGCGTTTCTCTTCGCCGGGCGTCTCCCGATGACGGCGGAAGCGTTGCGAGGCGGAAAGCTGGACGATCTTACCATGCGAGAAACGTTCCAGCTGGCGCAATGGGAGTTCGATGCGTTGCCCGATTGGAACGTTGCGGCAATCGAAGCCGTGCTCAAACGCGTTGCGGAGGCGGTTAGACGAAAATTCCGCGATATCGCCCGACCGTTTTACATCGCGATGACCGGAAGTCCGACATCGATACCGCTCTACGATTCCATGGAGTTGCTCGGCCGGGATATCGTGCGAGAACGTTTGAGAACGGTACTCGACGCCCTCGGCGCGCCAAGCAAAAAAGAAAAGGATGAGTGGGCAAAACTGCTCGCGCCAAGCGAGGAAGGAGCGCCCGAATGATGTTGCGCGCAATCGTGCTTGCCGCGGGCAAAGGAACGCGCATGAAGAGCGCCATGCCCAAAGTCTTGCACGAGCTTTGCGGGCGCCCGATGCTGTGGTACGTCCTAAACGCTCTGCGCGACGCTGGAATCGACGATATAACCGTCGTAACGAACGACGAACTGGAAGCGAAGATCGGCCATTTTGCGGTCCGCAGCATTCTGCAGCGCGAACAACTCGGAACGGGACACGCCGTGAAAGTGGCGCTTGAATCGCTGGAACGCACTGAGAGCGGCCGTATCGTGGTCGCGTACGCGGATATGCCGCTGCTTACGCGCGAGATTTTTCGCGATGCGCTCTCTTCGCTCAAAGGTACGGGCGACGGCGCGGCGATGTCGCTCGTTACCGTAAAAATGCCCTTACCGTCGAACTTCGGGCGCATCGTGCGCAGGCACGACGGGGTCGAGCGAATCGTGGAAGCGCGCGATGCCTCGCCGGAAGAACTCGCGATCGATGAGATGAATGCCGGAATCTATGCGTTCGATGAAACGCAGCTGCGCGGCGCCGTCGCCGCCCTCACCAATGACAACGCGCAACAGGAATACTACCTCACGGATGCAGTATCGCATTTCGTAAGCCAAGGCAAGCCGGTCCGCCCGATCCTCTGCGGCGATCATGTCGACGTGCTTGGCGTAAACGATCGAGTCGAGCTCGCGCTCGCGCGCAAGGAGATGAACTATCGCATCTGCGGGCAGCACATGCGCGACGGCGTCACGATCGTCGATCCCGCGACGACGTACCTGGAGCCGGAACTCAACATCGGTCGCGACACCATTATCTATCCGAACACGTCGATATCGCTGCTCTCAGAGATCGGTGAGCGATGCACGATCGGCCCAAACGCGCGCCTCTCCGGCGTGAAGACCGGCGATGGCGTCTCGATCTGCGAGAGCGTCGTAACGCAGAGCGAGATCGGGTCGGAAACCGCGATCGGCCCCTTCGCGCACATTCGCGGCGGCGCCGTGCTCGCCGGAGGGAATCGCATCGGTAATTTCGTCGAAGTAAAAAACTCACGGTTAGAACGGGGCGCTAAATCGGCGCATCTCTCGTATCTCGGCGATGCCACCGTGGGCGAAGAGAGCAATATCGGTGCCGGGACGATAACGTGCAACTACGACGGCAAGCAGAAAAACCGGACGACGATCGGGCGCAACGTTTCAATCGGATCGAATACCTCGATCGTCGCGCCGCGAACGATCGGCGACGACGCGCTCACCGGCGCGGGCTCCGTCGTGACCCGCGACGTTGCGCCAGGCGACCGCGTAGCGGGAAATCCGGCACGGCCGCTTCGCGATCGGTCTAAACCGTAACCCTGAAGTTGCGACGTAGTTCAGAGCATCGATTCGGCGATTCGTTTGATTGCCGAAAAGGTACGCTTGCAGTCTTCATCGGACGTGCGCTGGTTGGTGATGCAGATGCGGATCGCGCGCCGCTCTTGAATCGTGGCCGAAGATGCGACCGCTTCGCCGCTTTCTTGTAAGCGAATAACGAGTTCGTCGTTAAACTCATCGCTTTCGGCAGCGTCGCGCCCCGGCGGGCAATAACGAAAGCACACGATATTAAGCGTGGCCGGCGCGAGCAGTTCGAATCGGTCCTCCGCATCGACGATCTCTGCGAGCAACGCTGCCTGCCGGACATTGTTTTCGATCGCTTCGGCGATCTTACGCGCGCCGAACGACTTAACGGTGAACCAAACCTTTAACGCGCGAAATCCCCGAGAAAGTTCCGGGGAAAGGTCCGTAAACCACGGTTCCCCGCCGGCAAGGCCGCGAGATGCGCGTCTCAGATACGTCGGCGAATACGCGAACGTCGCGCGATGAATGTCGGCATCGCGTACGATTAACGCACCCGCATCGTACGGCACGTGAAACCACTTGTGAAAATCGAACGCGATTGAATCGGCGAGTTCGATTCCGCGCAACCGCGGCGCAAGTTTGCTCGACAACATCGCGGCGGCACCGAAGGCGCCGTCGACGTGGTACCAGAGGCCTTCGGTCCGCGCTATGCGCGCTATCTCATCAAGCGGGTCGATAGCGCCGACATCGACCGTCCCTGCATTGGCAACGATGATGAACGGCCGATTGCCCCGATCTCTGTCGTGTGCGATCGCGCGTTGCAGTGTGGCAAGGTCGAGGCGATCGTGCGCATCGGTTGAAATGGCGTGCAGCGCCGCGCCTCCGAGTCCGCATATTTCAAAAGCGCGACGTATACACCCGTGGGTTGCGGTGGACGCATATCCCACGAGCCGGCCGGCGGAATTGTCGATACCGCTCTCGCGCGAATCGATGCCGAGCAGGCGCGTTTTCGCGATCAGAAGTGCGATAACGCTTGCCGCCGACGTTCCGGTGGTCAGTACGCCGCTTCCATTGTGCGGAAATTTGAACAACTCCAGAAACCACCTGATGACCGCGCGTTCGACATGTACCGCACCGTGGTTGCGACCGCCGACGTTTGCGTTCATGGCGGAAGCAAGGAAGTCGGCTAGCAGTCCCGTCGGCGTTCCTGAGCCTTGCACCCAGCCGAAGAAACGCGGGTGTATGTTTCCGCCTCCGTACGGCATGATCGATCGCGTAAATTCGTCGTAAACATCTTGTAGCGGCATCGGAGTTTGCGGAAGCGGATCGCGCAAACGTTCTATGGCAGCTTCGGGCATCGACTGCCAAACGGGGCGCTCGCGGACCGTTTGAAGATAATCGAGCGCGTCGTCCAGCGCTTCGTGGCTGAGCTTGCGAAACGCCGGCCAATCATCTGGGTCGAGCATTGCGGCCTTCTTAGCTCCAATGTCCTACGAGCGAGTGCCTGAGGGCACTGCCGGTTACAGCGATGCACTTCGTATTGAGCGCTTTGATTGCGGTCCCCTTTGCCGCCGCATTGACGTTTGCAGCCTGGTGCTACCGCGAACTGCGGGCCTGCCGCACGCGGATCGAGCGCCTGCGTGCAGACGACGATGCGATACTACACGCGGTCCGTTCGTTCGTCGATGCGTCGCGTGTTTCGAGCGCGCTCGTTATCGAGCGGTTAGATGAAACACTGCGCACGTACGACCCTGCAATCGATGTGGTGCTTGCTTTCAAACCGAAGGGCGACGAACTTGCCTGCGAATACGCAACCGGCGAACGTGCGACGCACTATTCCTGCCTTCGGTTACGGCGAGACGCCGTCGAATCGTTGCCTTCACGCGCCGCAATTGCGGGCCATCGGATAATTGGAGAGGGCGGCGCGCTGATTCCGACGGACCGCCAGGCACTTGCGGTACCGATGCACGACGGCGACGGCCTTCGAGCCGTCATCTATGTATCGTCTGCTAAGAGCGCCGCGATTGCATCGGAAGACGTGCTGGTTCGCACGATTCAACATGCCGGATCCCCGTACGGCGTCGCAATCGCGCGCGAAGCCGATCGCATCGAGGCGACGTATGACGGCCTGACCGGCTTGCTCAGCGCGCGCGCGTTTCGGGTTCGTCTCACCGAGGAAATCGATCGGGCGCGAATGCGCGAGGGAACGTTGTGGACACTATGGTTCGTCGACACGGACCACTTCAAAAGCGTCAACGACCAGCGAGGACACGCTGCCGGCGATGTCGCGCTGCAGTCAATGGCCGAAATTCTGCGCACCCATACGATCCGCGACGTCGATATTCTCGGGCGCAACGGCGGCGACGAGTTCTGCGCGCTCATTGCCGGCACGCAGAAAATCGTGGCAATCGAACGCGCTCAGCGTCTGTGCGAGGCCGTTCGCAACTACAATTTCGGAGCACCGCAGCAACTCACCGCGAGCATCGGAGTGGCATCGTTTCCCTACGACGCGCGCACCGCAAGCGAACTGCTGGAAGTTGCCGACGCAGCGATGTATTATAGCAAACGCACGGGCCGAGATCGCGTATCATTCTCCGTCCACGGCACATCGTTTGCAACGTATCGTTAGCGCAAGCGTTATATCGCAGGATCACTTCCTGGAGCCGCCGTAACTCGTTCTCGATTCACGCGCGGCGGATCCGTTGGCCCAGCGCCGCGCGCATCGCTGGCCGTTCGTAATCGCGGCCGACCTGGTAGTCCTCTAAACGCCAATCGTGAGCGCCTTCGACTGACTTGTCAATTTGACGGCGCGGTTGTGTCCTCATGTAGCAGCAGTACGGTTCCATGGTCGAGAATAAAGCGCGAATGTCGCTTTTCCGCCGCCTCGGCGTCCTCGCGTGTTTGCTGTGTATTGCGACGTGTGCGTTGTTGCCGCTTAGGGCTCGTGCGTCGAACATGCGGCCGAATGCTTTGGACCATCGTGTCGATGCCATTTCCGCCGTGCAGCTTGAAGCGGAACCGGCGTCGCGTCTCGTCGACCCGGAGCGCCAGATTGCCGCGCAGCGTCTCTCGCGATGGACTCTGCCGGGCTGGATCGCGTCGATCGCGTTTCAAATCATCGCCCTCGCGTACTTCTGGCAGTCCGGAGCCGCTGCGCGATTGCGCGACCGGTTTCGACGAAGCGCGATCGGCGAAATGTCTGTCCGGTTTCTTTTCGGCGCATCGCTTGCGCTGATCGCGCGCCTTGCCGCGTTGTTGCCCGGCTTTTATCTCTTCCGCGTTGGGCGCGTGATGCAGCTTAACGGCACGCTCTTGCGTTCGTGGTCGGCTACATGGCTGCTTAATACACTGGTCGCGATGGCGATAGCCGGGGTCGTCGTAACCGCCGTTCTGTGGCTCGTGGACCGCACGCATCAATGGTACGTCTTCACGATCGCCGCTATTGTTGCGGGAAGTTTCGCGATAACGGCCATGGCTGGAACCGTAACCTTTCACCGTGCCGCTCTGCCGTATCAAATTGAGAAAGTCGCACGATCGCTCGAAAATCGCGCCGGCATCCACGTTCCCATTGAAGTGCGTAGGCGGTCCGGTCGCTCTCATATCGGCGACGCGGCCGTTCTAGGAATGGCTTCAACAACGCGTGTCATCATGGATGACACACTCGTGGCCGGCGCGACGCCCGCCGAACTGCGCTTCATCGTCGCTCGCGAGATCGGTCAGGTTGCCGCGCACGATCCGATTCGCTCGGCAACGATCAATGCTGCCCTTGCAATTTTCGGCGTAGCGCTTGCCGTTTTCATCGCAGACCGCATCGGATTTCGCAGAGACGACGATCCGGTCGCGCGCCTTGCTCTCGTAGCTGCGCTCCTTGGATGCATGTATTTCGTGGTCGCACCCATCGATAACGCGGTGCTGCGTTCGATGTCGTCCGCCGCGGACCGCTATGCGGTCGCGCTCACCGGAGAACGTGAGGGTGCGCTACGCTTCGTCGTCCGCGGCGCGGATCAAGAACTCGATGAAATATGTCCGAACGTCGTCGCGGACGTGTTTCTGGAAACGTCCCTGCCGGTGGGAGCACGCGTGGCATCGCTTAACGGCGTCCCGAGCGGTTGTCCTTAAGGGACTTATCCCAGCGGGTCAGGCGGCGTAGAGGACGCCTCCCAGCGCCGCATCGGAACCGCACGGCGAGAGCGCGATATTCGTGCTGCGATTCATCGCTCGAACGATGGCGCGCGCGGCTGTGCGATCGGGAGCGACGACGATGGGTCGAACGGAGCGTTCCGTCAGCACGCAGATGTCATCCACGAGCGTCGCGCTCGAATCGTGCACGGTCGCAAAGTCGACGCACACCACGAAGGTTTTACCGGCAAAATCATTCTCGCCACGCATGGTCTTGTAGTTTTATATCGACAAGCGCGATGCACGCCTGCTAGAGCGTAAAATTATTGACGAATTGCATCGCCGGGTCGAGCCCGCGCTCGATCCAGAGTTGAGCTCCATCGGCTGCTGCCGTAATAACGCGCGGCAGCGCCGCAGTCTCGTCGTTGGAAAAAGGGCTGAGCACGTGATCGATTGAGTCGAATTCGGGCCGCCCGACGCCGACCCGAATGCGCGGAAATCGATCGCCGGTCGTTCCGATGATCGAACGCAAGCCGTTGTGACCGCCATGCCCTCCAAACGGCCGCATGCGCAGCGATCCGAAGGGCAAGTCCATTTCATCGACGATCACGAGCACCTCTTCGGGCGGCGTCCGATACCACGATGCAATGAGGCGCACGGGGGTGCCGCTAAGATTCATAAACGATGTCGGTTCCACGAGTACGATACGTCGTGAAGAATCGACCGACTGACGCGCGCTGTCTTTCTTCTTCCACGAGGTAAGTCCGAAGCGGCGCGCCAGTTCGTCGACGACCATGAAGCCGGCATTGTGCCGCGTACGCTCGTACTCTTTGCCGGGATTGCCCAAGCCGACGATCAGGCGCGGAGGCGAACTTATGCGGTCGTCTCCGGCTTGCCGATCACTTCAGGCTGTTCTTGCTCAGCGACTGCGCCCGTCTGCGCTTCCTCGACTTGTCGGGCCGTCTTGGACGGTTCGACGGAAACGACGATCGCATCGGCCGGCGTGAGCAGCGTGAACCCCTTGGGAAGCGGCACGTCCCCCGCCACGATATGCTGATGGATACCGAGTTCTCCGACGTTGATCTCGAAATTCGCGGGAATTTCGTCGATCGGTGCTTCGATTTCCAGTTCGTGAACGAGCACGTCCATGACGCCGCCGAACTCTTTGACGCCCATCGCAACGCCGGTCGTGACGATCGGCACTTTTGCGTGCACTGCCTCGTGCGCGGTCACGCGTTGGAAATCGACGTGATCGACTTTGCGCGAAACGGGATTGCGCGCGACCTCGCGCACCATGGCGGTATCGGTCTTTTTGCCGTCGAGGAGAAGCGTGATAACGCCGTGGCTTCCGCCATGATGAAGCAGATCGTCGAACGCGCGCGAATCGAATGCCAGATGCACCGGATTGCTGCCGTGCCCGTAAAGAACTGCGGGAATCTTGCCGGCGGCGCGCAACGCGTGCGCGCTCGTCGTACCGGTACGGTCGCGACGTTGGATATGAAGGTTGAGTTCTGTGGTAGCCACTCGAGTTCTAAAGACCTCCGGAAAAAATGGTGGTGCTAGCGTGGGTGAGCACACTAAACGGCAGCCGGTTCGGGGCTGACGAATGGTTCCGATGCCCGGGCGGCATCTTCACTATTGAAGAGCTCCGATACGGAGCGATTGGTTGTAATGCGGCTGATCGCATCGGCGAATGTTTGTGCAATCGAGAGTTGAACGAATTTCGGATGGGCGCTTACGTCCGGCAAGGGAATCGTATTCGTAACGATCACGCGCTCGATTTCGGACTCTTGAAGAACGTCTATCGCATCGCCCGCAAAAATGCCGTGCGTGGCAACCGTAAATACTTTCGTCGCGCCGCGCGCCTTAATGGCTTCGGCGGCTTTCGCAAGCGTGCCGCCGGTTGAAATCATATCGTCTACCACGACGGCGATCTTACCGCTAACGTCGCCGACGATGTCCGTGACTTCGGAGACGTCGGGCTCCGGCCGGCGCTTGAAGACGATCGCGAGCGTGCTGCCAAGCCGCTTTGCGAAGAGCTCCGCGCGGTGAACCCCTCCGGCATCCGGCGAGACGACGACGATGCGTTCGTCGCACAGACCGTCTTTTTTTAAGTAATTGCAGAGGGTCGGCAGAGCCATGAGATTGTCGACCGGCTGATCGAAAAAACCCTGAATTTGAGCCGCATGCAAGTCCATCGTTACGATGCGCTTCGCGCCCGAGATCTTTAACATGTTCGCGATGACCTTGGCCGATATCGGCTCGCGGCCTTTGGTCTTCTTGTCCTGCTTCGCGTAGCCGTAATAGGGCATGACCGCGGTAATGCGGGCCGCCGAAGCGCGGCGCAGCGCGTCGATCATCAGCAGCAGCTCCATGAGGGCGTCGTTGACGCCGATCCCGTCGGGCCCCTTGCAGATCGACTGCACGGCAAATACTTCTGAGCCGCGGACGTTCTCTTGAATCTCTACGCGCGTCTCCTCGTTCTTGAACTCGGAGACGAGGGCTTTGCCGACATGGACTTTGAGCTTGACAGCGATCTCTTGCGCGAGCGCGCGATTCGAATTGCCGCTAAAGACCAAGGGGTTATGGCTCAAACGGGACCCTCTCCTAAAGAGCGAGGACGGGAATCTTGTGGTTCGCGCAAAGCGCGCACCAAAACCTTGAAGGTTGCCGTAACGAGTCTCCGGCGCTCCGAAACCACGTCCCGGCGCCCGGTGTCGTGGGATACGATCTCATGCCCAAGAAATTTGAACTGGTTTCTCCGTACCGGCTTGCGGGGGACCAGCCCGCGGCGACCGACGCCCTTGCTGGAGGGATCCTGCGCGGGGACCGCGCTCAAACGCTGCTCGGAGTAACCGGAAGCGGCAAAACGATGGCGATGGCTCGCGTAGTCGAACTCGTTCAAAAGCCGACCTTAGTGCTCTGCCACAACAAAACGCTCGCCGCCCAGCTCTGCGCCGAATTTCGCGATTTCTTTCCAAACAATGCCGTCGAGTATTTCGTCTCCTACTTCGATTACTATCAGCCCGAAGCATACGTCCCTTCGACCGATACCTATATCGAAAAAGACAGCTCGATCAATGATGAAATCGAACGCCTGCGTCATTCTACGACCCAGTCGCTGCTGACGCGGCCCGATACGTTGATCGTAGCCTCCGTTTCGTGCATCTATGGCTTAGGCTCGCCTTCCGATTACATGGAGATGTCGGTGCGCGTCAAGATCGGCGACGAAATGCCGCGCGATGCCTTCTTGCGCAAGCTCGTCGACATGCAGTATCGCCGCAACGATCTCAATCTCGTTCGCGGTACGTTCCGCGTCCGGGGCGACGTGCTCGAGTTCGTTGGAGTCGATGAAGAACTCGTTCATCGCATCGAATTTTTCGGCGACGAAATCGAAGCGATCAACGTGGTCAATCTCATGACCGGCGAGTACGTCGAAAGCAAAGACGAAATCCTGATCTTTCCGGCGAAACATTTTATTACGCCGGAAGAAAAGTTGCGGCACGCCATAGCGTCAATCGAAATCGAACTGGACGAGCGCCTGCGGTATTTCAAGGGCCACGGCAAGCTGCTCGAAGCCCAGCGTTTGGAGATGCGGACGCGCTACGATCTCGACATGCTGCGCGAAGTCGGCTACTGCAACGGCATCGAAAACTATTCGCGGCACCTCACCGGGCGCGAACCCGGGTCGACGCCGTGGTGCCTACTCGATTTCTTTCCGAAAGACTGCCTCTATTTCGTCGATGAGTCGCACGTCTCGCTGCCGCAAGTACACGGCATGTATGCGGGCGACCGTTCCCGCAAGATGACGCTTGTGGAACACGGTTTCCGTCTGCCGAGCGCGTTGGATAACCGGCCGCTCACATACGACGAATGGGAAGGTCACGTTCCGCAAATCGTCTACGTTTCTGCAACGCCGGGCACGTACGAAATGGGGCGCAGCACGCAGACGGCCGAGATGATCATCCGCCCGACCGGACTCGTCGATCCCGAAGTAGAGGTTCGCCCGACGCGCAATCAAGTGGACGACCTGATGGAAGAGATTCGGCTGCGGGTGGAGCGCAAGGAACGCGTCTTGGTTACGACGCTGACCAAGAAGATGGCCGAAGACCTTACCGACTTTCTGCTCGAGAACGGACTGCGGGTGCGATACCTGCACAGCGAAGTCGACACGCTGGAACGCGTTGCGATTCTCCGCGATCTCCGCTTGGGCGTATTCGATGTCTTGGTCGGCATAAATTTGCTTCGGGAAGGCTTAGACTTGCCCGAAGTTTCGCTCGTCGGTATCCTCGATGCCGATAAAGAAGGCTATCTGCGCAGCGCGACGTCGCTCATTCAGACAATCGGCCGCGCCGCTCGACACGTTGAGGGCAAAGTTTTGATGTATGCCGACGTAATTACGGAATCGATGGCGCGGGCGCTCGGCGAAACGAAACGGCGACGCGAGCGCCAAGTAACCTACAATCTCGAGCACGGTATCGAGCCGAAGTCGATTCGTAAGGAAATCCACGATATTCTTAGCATGCTTGGTGCGGACGGCGACACGAAAGAAAAGGTGAAGCTCGACAAACTTCCGCGGGACGTCGCGGCGAAAATGGCGTCGGATCTCGAGAAGAAGATGCGGGAGTACGCAGTGAATCTGGAGTTCGAGAAAGCGGCGGCATTACGCGACGAGCTTTTGGATCTTCGGCGCCAGATCGGCGGAAACGAATCGTTGCTCTTCCAAGGCAAGGCACCCAAGATTTTCGACGCTTCACTCAAAGAACTGGTTGGCCGGTGACGATACGTTTGGGCGAATTCGCAGGATGAAAATTCGTATGCGTCGTTTCATCGACGCTCTTGCTTCCACGTTCGAACCGCGTTGCGGTTCTTAATCTGCCGGTGCGCGTTGCACTTCGCGAAGTTGGGCGCGATGGGAAGCTGGTCGTCTTTCAAGCGTCTATTCCCGCATCAAACGTACCCGTCTTTCTGAATTATCGGACGCGGACGGGCGCGATTCTTCGTATTGGAGGGGCGATCGCCGGCGGATTCGATCGCGAGCATACCTGCGTGCGCGTCGGCGCATCTTCGGAGGAACGCATCTTCGAACTGCGCGTCGAGCGTGCGGCGTTGCCGACGAGCGGCTTGCCTTCACGGCCGGACATTCGGTGGTGGTGGATGCTAGCACGCTCGCATCCCCAACCCTGCGCCGTTGCAACGTTGACGCCCGACACGAGCGCGACGTCCGATGCGATACGCCTGCACGAGGCCGGTCTGTCGCTGTGGGGGCATTCGCATCTCGATGTGGCGTGGCTGTGGACCTACGACGAAACGCGACGGAAAGCCGTTCGCACGTTCGCAAACGCTCTGGAGCTTTTGGAATCCGACGCTGAGTTCTCGTTTATTCAAAGCCAGCCGCAGCTCTATGCGTTCGTCGAAGAGGACGAACCGGAATTTTTCACACGCGTGAGTGCGCGGGTGAACCAAGGCCGCTTCGATCCCGACGTCGCAGCGTTGTGGGTCGAACCGGACTGCAACATCCCATCGGGTGAGTCGCTGCTGCGCCAAATGCTGCACGCGTACCGGTTTTGCGTCGAACGATTCGGCGTCGAACCGGGTATCGCGTGGCTTCCGGACAGCTTTGGATTCGCTCGAACGCTGCCGACGCTTCTGCAGCACGCCGGAATTCATTATTTCGCAACGACCAAATTGCAGTGGAACGACACCACACGTTTTCCTCACCCGCAATTCCGGTGGCGCGGTCCCGATGGGTCCGAAGTGATCGGCGCTCTGATCGCATCGTACGACGGCAGCGCCGATTCGCGTCGCGTTGCGGTCGCGAACGAGCGGCGTGAACCGCTTGTTGTCGGTTACGGCGACGGGGGCGGAGGTCCGACGTTAGCGCAGGTAGCGCAAGCGCAACGTGCCGGTGAATGGCAGCGGCCTCGAACGTTTTTCGAAGCGTTGCAGGCACGGCGTGACGGCCTTCCGGTGCACGACGACGAGCTGTACTTGGAGTATCATCGCGGGGTTTATACGACGCACCACGCGATCAAAGCCGAGAACGCATCGCTTGAGCGCGCGCTGTTGGACGCCGAGGAACGCGTGTCGTGGTGCCTCGCCGTTCGAGCCGCTCCCGATATCGTCGAGCGGTTGCGCGGAGGTCTCGACCGCGCTTGGACGATCGTCCTGCGCAATCAATTTCACGACGTGCTTACAGGCACGTCGATCCACGCGGTATACGACGACGTTAGGGCGGAGTACGCGCAGGCGCAAGAACTGATCGGCACGGTCGTCGCATCAACGCGCTCGATACTTCCGCGCGCTCCCCGGCACGAACGTTTTGCCGAGTGCGCGGAGCCGGAGGCCGACGGCGACGAATTCGTATTCGATAACGGCATCGTACGCGCACGCATCGATGCGGCCGGCGCGCTTACGGAGCTCCGAGCCGCAGGCGGCAGGAATCTCTGCGTTCGAGCGAATCTGCTCGCGGCCTATCGCGACCGCCCGCGCCGCTGGGAGGCCTGGAATATCGACGCCGCTTACGTTAAGCACCGGCTCTTCGTTAAGGCGCAGGGTAGCCGGCTTGAGGAAGGAGGTCTCGAATTCCAATTCCTTATCGGAAAGTCGGCGGCAACTATGCGCGTTTCGCTCAATGCCGGAGAACCGTTCCTGCGCGTGGACCTTACGGTAGACTGGCGAGAGCGGCAGACGTTGCTGCGCATCGAAAATTGGCTTTCGGCGAATTCGGAACGCGTGCGTTATGGCGTTCCGCATGGAAGCATCGAACGCTCCGCGCGTCGCGACACGCCGCGAGATCGGGCGCGCTTCGAAGTCCCAGGCGCGCGATATGCCTTCGCCTCCGACCCAAGCGGCGGTCTCGCAATGCTCGTACTCGACACGTACGGGTGGAGCGCGCGGGTGCTGCGCAAAGGGGGATTGCAATTGGGACATTCCCTCTTACGAAGCACCACGTGGCCCGACGCACTCGCCGACGCAGGTCTTTTGCAATGCACGTGGGCGTTTGCGCCGTTGGATTGCGACTCCACCGGGGCAATAGAGCGCATGTGGGAACGATACGCTTGCGAGCCGCGGGTACGTCTATTCCGCTGCGATGATGAGGCGGTGGCGATCGCGGCTTGCAAACCGGCACAAGATGGCCGCGGCGTAATCGTGCGGGTGCGCGAATGCGATGGTACATCGCGTCGCATCCGCTTGCGCTGCGGCGCGCGTATGCGCGACGCGTATCCCGTCGATGCGCTAGAGCGTCCTCTAGCGGAGCGCGCGAACATCGAAGGCGAAGAAATCGTTGCGGAAGTTCCGTCCTACGGCTTGCGAAGTTTCCGCGTAATATTCTAACCGCCGGACGATGCGCCGGCAGGACCGGACGTGGTGCTCGGATATTCAATCAAAAAGGTGGCTCAAATAAAAAGCTCTCCCAGAAAAATCGATGTCGTGCTCTTCGATCTCGACGATACGCTGCACGACGATACCGCGGCCTTTCACAGCGGCGCCGAAGAAGTGGCGCGCGAGGTCGCGGCCGAGCACGGGATCGACGCGCTGGCACTTAAAGCGGCCTACGTCGCGCGTGCAGAAGGGTTTTGGCATCGTCTGACCGCCGACGCGCTTATCGTAAAGCTCGAGAGGGTGCGCGAGGCCTTGTGGGAAGCTGCGCTACGCGATGTAGGTCTCCGGAATAGCTCGGTTGCTCGGCAAAGCGCTCGCAACTACAACACGTATCGAAAGAAATATTTTACGCTATTTCCGGGCGCTCTCGACGTTTTGCAGCGACTCAATCGTTCCGGAAAGCGGCTGGGATTGCTTACCAACGGATTCTCCGAAACGCATCGTGAAAAAATCGCACTGCTCAAAATCGGCGAGCTGTTTGACGCAATATTTATTGCGGACGAAATCGGCATGCTCAAACCCGATCCGCTGCTCTTTGCGCATGCCTGCAGCACGATGGGTGCCCCGCCGATGTATGGTGCTATGATCGGGGACCGCTACGATCGTGACATCCGCGGAGCGCTCGACGCCGGACTATACACAATTTGGCTCAACATTCGGCAAGAAACGTTAAAGGGAGGCGTACCCGCACCTCACGCCACGTGTACGTCTATCATGGACGTTCCGGGAATATTGGAGCGTGCGTGATGCGCGGTACGCGTGATTTTGAAAACACTTTTATCCGAGCTTGGGAACTGCTCGTTGCTAATTGGATCATCGTTCTTCCCGGCATCGTGTTGGGCGTAGCGAGCGGCTTTTGTTCGCTGGTTCTCGGAACGATCGTATCCGGCGATCTCGCGATGCCGGGCAGCGGGAGCGATGTGAGTTACGTCTCGCATATCGTCTATGCCGTCGCAATGGTGGTTATCGGCGTACTTGCTTCGCTCGTTCAGATGGCATTCGTGACCGGCATGGCGGGTGCCGCATGGCAGCGGGGAAACGCTTCTCTCGCCGACGGCTGGAATGCCCTTACGCACCGCATCGTGCAGCTGTTCCTCGCGACGGCGCTCTTATTTCTCATCGGGGACTGTGCGGCGGTTCTCGCACCGGTCACTTTCCTCGTGACGCTTCTTGTCTATGCAACATTTCTTATTTATACGATGGCTTCGGTAATTGTCGGAAAGCGGGAAGCGCTTGCGGCTATCGTAGAATCGTGCCGCCTCGCGCTTTCCAACATCGTTCCTACGCTGGGCATCGTTGTGCTCATAGCGGTTATCGCGTTCGCCGGCGGCTCGATCGGATCGCTGATAGCGCGCGTGACACCGTTTGGTGGAAGCCTGGTTGCGGGAGTCCTTCAGCAAGCCATCGTAGCGTACGCCTCCCTCGTCGTCATGGGAGAGTACCTCAAGCTCCAAGCAGCCTAACGGCTAGCGGCGAATCTCGCAACTTTAGGGTAGGGTTACATACCGTAGATGGCAACCGGTCTCGATTCGATCATCATCAAGGGCGCGCGCGAACATAATCTGAAAAACGTCGATCTCACGCTTCCGCGCAACAAGCTCATCGTCGTGACCGGTCTTTCGGGGTCGGGAAAATCGTCGCTGGCTTTCGATACCATTTATGCGGAAGGGCAACGGCGATACGTCGAGTCGCTCTCCTCGTACGCCCGTCAGTTTTTGGGCCAGATGGAGAAGCCCGATGTCGATTACATCGAAGGCCTTTCGCCGGCGATCTCTATCGACCAGAAATCAACCTCGCGCAACCCACGCTCAACCGTCGGTACCGTCACCGAGATCTACGATTATCTCCGGCTGCTTTTTGCGCGCGTCGGAACGCCGCACTGCTATAGCTGCGGGCGCGAGATCAGCACCCAGTCGAGCGAGCAGATCGTAGATTCCATCATGGATCTCCCCGAAGGGACGCGCATACAGCTGCTCGCGCCGCTTGTACGCGGACGCAAAGGCGAATATTCGAAGCTTTTCGAGGAGATCGGCAAAGAGGGTTTCGCACGCGTCCGCGTCGACGGCGAGACGAAAGATCTGCGCGAAAAAATCGTACTCGACAAAAAGCGCAAACACGCAATCGAAGTTATCGTGGACCGGATCGTGATGAAACCGGACGTTCGTAAGCGGCTTACCGACTCGGTAGAGACGACGCTGAAGCTTTCGACTGGAATTGTTACGGTGCTGGCTTCCTTTGCAAAGGACGGCACCGTGGCCGGCAGCGACACACGGGAATTAACCTTTAGCGAGGCGTTTGCGTGCGTGTATTGCGGGCTCTCTTTCGAAGAACTCGCTCCGCGCCTGTTTTCATTTAATTCTCCGTACGGCGCCTGTCCTTCATGCACCGGACTCGGTGAAAAAATTGAAATCGATCCTTGGAAAGTAATTCCGGATCGCACGAAGTCGATTGCAGGCGGCGCTATCGTGCCGTGGAGCAAGAGTCTGGGTGCCGGAAAGTTTCCGTCGATGAATCCCTACTATCTTCAGCAGATCGAGCGCGTGCTGCGCAAATACCGGATCAAGATGACGACGCCGATCGAAAACATGCCGGAAGAAGTTATAGAAGTCGTTCTTTATGGAACCGATCGGGAACAGGACTTCGCCTACACCTCGCGTGCCGGAAAGACATGGGAATATCGTTCGTCGTTCGAGGGGGTGGTGAACAACCTTCAGCGACGCTATAGCGAAACGTCGAGCGACTACGTGAAGGAAGACATCGAGAAGTACATGTCCGCATCAACGTGCCCTTCGTGCAAAGGAGCGCGCTTAAAACCCGAAGCGCTGGCCGTCACTATCGGCGGAGAAAACATCGACGCGCTGACGCGCATGTCGATCGAGAATGCGGAGGCATTTTTCCAAGTCCTCGCGCTGACCGACCGACAGGAGCAGATCGCGCACCAGGTCATCAAAGAAATTCGGGGCCGGCTCGGCTTCCTTACCAATGTCGGCTTGAACTACTTAACCTTGGGCCGTTCCGCTACGACGCTTTCGGGCGGCGAATCGCAGCGAATCAGATTAGCAACGCAAATCGGCAGCGCGCTCGTGGGCGTGCTCTATATTTTGGACGAGCCGTCAATCGGATTGCATCAACGCGACAACGACCGGCTTTTGGCGACGCTCAAGACGCTTCGCGATCTCGGAAACACGTTGATCGTGATCGAGCACGATGAGGATACTATGCGCACCGCAGACGTTGTCGTCGATATCGGTCCCGGCGCGGGAGCCGAAGGCGGCGAGATTCTCACGGTCGGAACGCTCGACGATACGCTGAAAAACCCTCTGTCGGAGACGGGCGCCTATCTTTCCGGCCGCAAGTTCATTCCCATTCCCAAAACGCGTCGAGCCGCTCGCGGCTGGCTCGAAGTCAAAAAGGCAACGGCAAACAACCTTCGCGGTATCGACGTAAAGTTTCCCATCGGCGCTTTTACCGCCGTGACGGGCGTGAGCGGCAGCGGCAAATCGACGCTCGTCAATCAGGTTTTAGTTCGCGCTCTCAACCAGCATCTGCACGGCCAGCCGGCCGGCGGGACGTACGGTACTGTAAAAGGCGCAGAGCAGTTGGACAAGATGGTCGTTATCGATCAATCGCCCATTGGCCGCACGCCGCGCTCGAATCCCGCGACGTACACCGGGGCATTCGATCAGGTCCGCGAGCTTTTTTCCATGGTGCCCGAAGCGAAGATTCGGGGCTATCAGCCCGGGCGGTTTTCGTTCAACGTCAAGGGTGGCAGGTGTGAGGCGTGCCAGGGCGACGGCATCATCAAGATCGAGATGCATTTCTTACCCGACGTGTACGTTCCGTGCGAAGTGTGCAAAGGTAAACGATATAACGCGCAGACGCTCGAAGTGCGATACAAAGGGAAGACGATCGCCGACGTGCTGGAGATGCGCGTCGACGAAGCGGCCGACCTTTTTGCAAACATTCCACGGATCAACAACAGACTTAAAACCATCTGCGAAGTCGGCCTCGGCTACATCAAGATGGGGCAGCCCGCGACGACGCTCTCGGGCGGCGAAGCGCAACGCGTTAAGCTCGCGACGGAACTGTCGCGCCGCTCGACCGGGCGGACGTTTTACGTGCTCGACGAGCCCACGACGGGTCTCCATTTTGCCGACATCCATAAGCTTCTTGAAGTTTTGGAGCGTTTAGTTGATACGGGAAACAGCGTGCTTGTTATCGAGCATAATCTAGACGTGATCAAGACGGCCGACTACCTGATCGATCTTGGCCCCGAAGGCGGCGATCGCGGCGGAACGATCGTCGGGACCGGCACGCCCGAAGAGCTCGCGCGCCAAAAAACCTCGTACACCGGTGCGTATCTCGTACCGGTCCTCGAAGATCAGCGTGCGGTCGGGCACCATATTCCCGACGGCGTCGAATTAGAGCGCCTGCAGCGGCGAAATATGCAAACGCTCGACGATCTGCGTAGCGGCGATACGATCGATCCATTAAGGACAACACCCGTCCCCGTCGAAGCTTAGTCTCAAAGCAATATGGCGAAATTTTCCGTAGCGATGCTGGTCTGTTCCAATCTCGATCGTTCCCGCGATTTTTACCGCAACGTGCTGCACCTGCGACTGCTCTCGGATCAGGCCCCGCATTGGATTGAGTTCGAACTCTCTGCGGGCATTTCACTGGGACTGCACGCGCGCAGCGAAGTGCTGGCCGTGCGGCCCGGCTCTTTACAGCTCGGGTTTTCCGTCGATAACGTCGATAAGTTCGCTGCCGACTGCGCGACGATGGGCGTACCGATCTTTCAAGACCCCTACGACGAAACGTTCGGCCGCGTCGCCGTTATCTCGGACCCCGACGGATATCCAATTCAAGTCGGCACGCCGAAATTGCGTTGAACGTTCATGCCGAAGAAAAACGAAGCGCGCGCGCGTAGTCTTCGCGCGCAAATCGACAAAGCTAATCACCGTTACTACTTGCTCGACGACCCCGCTATGACGGACTCCGAGTTCGATGCGCTGCTGCGCGAGCTTATCGATTTGGAACGAACCTATCCGGAATTGCGTACCTCCGATTCGCCGACGCAGCGCGTTGGAGCGCCGGCATCGGAACGATTCGCTGCCTACCACCACGCGAGCCCCATGCTCAGCCTATCGAATGCGTTTTCGGCTGAAGAGCTTCGCTCGTTCGACGAACGCGTGCGAAAACTGAGCGGGGCTCCCGTCGGCTACGTTTGCGAGCTGAAGATCGACGGGCTCGCAATCGCGATCGATTATCGCGACGGTTTGCTCGAGCGGGGCGGGACGCGCGGCGACGGCCGAACGGGCGAAGAGATCACGCGCAATCTCCGCGCGATTCCGACCGTTCCGCTCCGGCATCGCGGCAAAGATATTCCATTTATCGAAGTCCGGGGCGAAGTCTATCTGCGCCGCAGCGATTTCAACCGCCTCAACGAGCGGCGGGAGCGCGAAGGTCTGCCGGCGTTTGCCAATCCGCGCAATGCTGCTTCGGGGGGTGCGCGGCAGTTGGACCCGCGCATCACTTCGGAGCGGCGTCTCTCGTTCTTCGCATACGCCGTCGGCGCACTGACGCTTCGTGATGCAAAACGCGGACCGCAGACGCAGTGGGAAGCGCTGACGCTTCTGCGCGAGCTGGGATTTCATGTCAACGAACATATCCGTCGCGCCGAAAGCATAGACGACGTCGTGGAGTTCTGCGATCGCTGGGAGAGCGCGCGTGATGATTTAGATTACGACATCGACGGCGTGGTCGTTAAAGTGGACGACCTCGCTACTCAGGAACGGCTTGGAAGCGTGGCTCGCGATCCTCGATGGGCGACCGCCTTCAAATTTAAAGCTCGCGAGGCCCGTACGAAGTTAACGGACATCACGGTAACGGTCGGCCGAACCGGAACGCTCAATCCCAACGCCGTTCTTGCCCCGGTCACCATCGGAGGCGTTACCATAAAAAGCGCCACGCTTCACAACGCTGCGTACATCGAGAACAACGACATACGCATCGGCGATACGGTGGTCGTCATGCGAGCCGGCGACGTTATCCCGCGCGTGGTCGGGCCGGTGACGAGCGAGCGTACGGGCGAAGAGCGCACTTTTTTGATGCCCGAACGGTGTCCGGTCTGCGGGGCGGCGGCCGATCGTCCCGAAGGCGAAGCGATGTCGCGCTGCACGAATGCCGCCTGCCCGGCGCAGCGCTACGAACGCATTCGCCATTTCGCATCGCGGGGCGCAATGGACATCGAAGGCATGGGCGACGTGCTCGCCGGCGCGCTTACGAAACTCGAACTCGTCTGCGATATTGCCGATATATACGCGCTCGACGCGGCTACGCTGCGCAACGTGCCTCGCATGGGCGACAAGACGATCGCGAACCTGCTGAAGGCGATCGAGAACTCGAAGAAGCGGGGTCTTGCCCGCGTTCTTTGCGGACTCGGCATTCGATTCGTCGGCGCGCAAACGGCGGAGTTGCTCGCCGCGAATTTCGGCACGCTGGATGCCATCGCGGCCGTCAGCGCCGATGATCTGATGGGCTGCGAAGGGATCGGCCCCGAGGTAGCCTCGAGCGTTCGCCTTTTTTTCGATCAAACAGCAAACATCAGAACGCTCGAACGTCTGCGTGCGGCGGGTGTAAACCTCGAAATGACTGCCTCCGTTCGCCGGCGCGGCGGCTCGCTCGACGGGAAAACCGTGGTGCTCACCGGCGCGCTTACCTCGATGACGCGAGAAGAAGCGTCGGCACGCATTGCAGGCGCCGGCGGCAAGATCGGCAGCTCTGTAAGGAAGAAAACCTCCTTCGTCGTTGCGGGGGACGATGCGGGCAGCAAGCTTTCTAAGGCTCGCAAGCTCGCTATCCCAATTCTGGACGAAGCGGCGCTGCGAGCGATTCTGGACGGATCGGTGCCGCCATAGCCGATGTGTATAACGGGGGTGGCTGTGGATAACCGGCGAAGGATGCGGCTCTTGAAGCACAGGGTGAAGGCTCCATGATACCCACTCCCGCATTCGTGGCCGAACGCCACGCTTTACTCCGATTGCGCATCTCTGCGTTGCTCGAAGCAAAAAGCCGCGGTACCGAGACGCTGCAGGCTGCCTTAACATCCTTCATTGAAGCGGTGGAAGCTCATCTCATGCTCGACATTCATTTCGGCCGGCGTCTGTTGCGCCGCGAACGCGACGCCGCGCGCCGGGCCAAGATCGTTGAGATGCTCGAAGAGCAAGGTCGATTTTCGATTCACTTCGATACGTTTTCTCGAAAATGGCGCCGGGCGGAAGGCGATGCGCTGGGCGGCCAAGCGTTCGTTGACGATGTCGAGTCGATGGTCGCCTTACTAATGCATCGCATTAAAACCGAACAACGCATCGCAGCGCTGGTTGCGAACATCGCGTAGGAAGCGCGTAGCCGAGTGCATCCGGCAGATCGCCCGCAACCACACCGACCCTGCGCTTCGATTCGCAGAAGCGCCCCGCGAGGCCATGCCAGTGAGCTGCCGCGCGAGCCGCATCGAACGGCGAAAGTCCCTGGGCCAGCAGCGTTGCGATCATCCCCGTCAGCACGTCGCCGGTTCCGGCCGTCGCGAGCGCTTGCGTTCCCGTCGTATTGATGTCCATGACGCATCCGTCGTAGACGATGGTCGCACGGCCCTTGAGCAAAGTCGTAATACCCGTTCGTTCGACGAACTCGCGTAGCCGGTCTACCCGTTCGCCGGGCGCGATCGTGCCTTTACCGGAGAGGCGCGCGAACTCGCTTTCGTGAGGCGTCAGCACGCAGCGCTTAGAACGCAGAACATCGAGCCGTTTCGCAAGATGAAAAAATGCGCTTGCATCGGCTACAAACGGCAACTCCAGTCCCTCTAAAAAATGCCGTAACATGGAACCCGTCCATTCGTCGAGATTGAGGCCCGGCCCGATTGCAACCGACGAATTGCGCTTTGCAACGTCGAGTAAATCGCGGGCTGCATCTTTGGGTGAACCGCTCGAGAACGTCACTACGACTTCTTCGATAAGATGCGCGCGGATCGCCGGCGCCGCAACGGCCGGAGTCGCTACCGTGACGTATCCGGCGCCGGCACGTGCGGCTGCGAGCGCGCAGAGGACTGCCGCGCCCGGGAACTGTTCGGACCCTGCGATAACGAGCGGCGCGCCGGCGCCGCGCTTATCCGTTTGTTCCGGACGCGTGGGAAGCATCGCCAGGAATGCGGCATCGTCGAGCGATGCATACGTCGTAGCGTAGCGTTGCAGAATCTCGTTTTGGATGCCGATGTCGGCAAGCCATATCTCTCCGGCGCATTGGCGAGCCGGTTCCAGCAACAGTCCCGGTTTTAGCGCTCCAAGCGTTATCGTGGCGGTCGCGCGTACGGCGCGCTGCGGAATCGCTCCCGAAAGGGCATCGACGCCGCTTGGAATATCGATCGCAACGACGGGAATGTTGTGCGCATCGAGCGCGGTCACGGCAGCGGTGTATTTCGCATCGAGCGGAAGCCGCGCTCCGGTTCCAAAGAGTGCGTCGAGAGCAAGCGCCGCGCCATCGCACGCCGCCCGAGCTTCGTCGAGCCGTTGCGGAAGCGGTTCGATTCTCACGCCGGAAGCAGTCGCACGTTCCCGTGCTTTCACGCGCGCCTCGCTCTCCGTCGACGTCTCGGCGGCATAGATGATTCGTTCGTATCGCGGTTCCAATTCGGCGAAGGCCGCAAAAGCGTCGCCGCCGTTGTTACCGGGGCCGGTAAAGGCGACGATGCGTCCGTTCTCGGTGCGGTCGCGAATGTATCGTGCGATCGCGACGCCGGCGTTGCGCATCAGTACCGTCTCGCCGGTTTGGGCGCACGCCGCCTCGTCGGCCTCCCGCATCTCCTGCGGCGTCGCGACAAACATCATCGTTCTAAGATCACGACTGCTGCAGCCGTCGTGCTCGAATGCGTGATCGTTACATGCACGGTTCGCACGTCGCGTGCGGTAAGCAATGAGGCGGCGTCATCGTACAAGCGTATCGCAGGCTTACCGCTTCGTTCGTGCGATACGCCGACTTGCCGCCACGGAATCCAGTGTCCGAAAGCTTTGCGCGTCGCTTCCTTCGCGGCGAAGAATCCGGCAAGCCGTTCGGGCCAGTGGCGTTTGCGCATCGCGTAGTGCATCTCTTCATCGGTGTAAATCTTTCTTGCGAACCATGCCAGCTGTCGCTCGTCGAAACGGTAGCGCTCCACCTCGGCAAGATCGATTCCAATGCCAAGCATCATGCGGCGCGCGTTCGGAGTTCACGACAAGTTTTCCGGCCGATTGCGTCGAAACGGAGCTTCTTAGATGGAGTCGCGCATTCGTATCGTTCCCGTCAACGCCATGGACAGCTCCTTCTTGGATCGTCTCGTCCCCTGTCTCGAAGAACGATTTCTCGCAGCGGCCGGTATCGAACGCGCGCTTGCCGTTCCGCGAACCGCTCTGAACTCTACGCGAGGGCAGCTGTTTCTGCCGACGCTTTTTTCGCGCGTTCGGCGCGCGATGCCGGATGCAACGGGCATTCTGGTTGCGATTACGGATTTCGACCTGTATAAGACGTCTCACCGGTTCATTTTCGGGGATGCGGACGAAGCGCAAGGGCAAGCCGCAGTATCGCTGCATCGCTTGCGCGCAGAATATTATGGGGAAGACGGCGATGCTAACCTGCTCTTCCAGCGGACGCTCAAAGAGTGCGTTCACGAACTCGGACACGCGTTCGGACTGAAGCACTGCTACAACGCGAGATGCGCGATGTATTATTCGAACTCGATCTTCGAAAGCGACAACAAAATGTCGCATTTTTGTGAAACCTGCGACCGCCGCATGGGTCGCGCGCGCAACGAGCGCTGAAGCGTCGATTTAAGGTACCGGCGCGCGAAGCGTCTATAGTTCGTTAAGAGAGCCATCCTCGCGACGGAACCCCTAAAGAAGCTGCTCTTTCCAGCCGTACACCCGTGATAGACGCGCTGAGCAGGATCGCTTAGCGCGCGGCTCTGCGAGCTTGTAGAAAGGTGCGCTGAAGGGAGCGTCGTGATTTTCGCTTACTTCGCCGGTCTCCGCGTACGACTCGCGCTCGCGGCTCGAGTCGCTATTGCGTCGGCTCTTATTGTTTTAGGTGCGGTGCTTGCCTGGTTTTACGCGCCCGCATCAGTCGATTCCGTCCTCCTTGTTATCGTGCTCCTCGCCGCCGCTGCCGCCGGCTTTTACGCCGGCGCGCTTACGGCGTTGATCGTAGCCGCCGTTCTCTTCACTGCCGGGCACGGGGGATCGCTCGCCGGCGCGGCGCTCCTGGGCCTTAGCGGCGTCGCGCTTAGCGCTTTCTTTTACGAACGCAGTCCTTCCGAAACGCTCGAGGGTACGGGGCGATTGCGTCGAGCCGGCGATGCAATAGCGATCGCACACCCAAGTATCGCCGCCCTTGTTTCCGGGATACGCGAAGTCTCGCAGGGCGACTTTACGAAGAACATCGCGGTCAGCGATGCTGCGCTTCAAGATCTTGCAATCGCGCTCAACAAGCTGATCTTCGGAATGCGTTCGTTCCTTGGCCAGTTGCACGCTGAAGCATCGACCCTGGGAGATGCGGGATCGGAGTTACGGTCCACCGCATCCACTGCGCTCGCGGTTATTGAAGGCGCGGCCGTCGCGCAAGGTCAGCTCGACGAGGGGATACAAGAGCAGTCGCAGATTGTCGAACAAGCGACTGTCCGCGTCGTGACGCTTACCGAAGCGATATCGACGATCGCCGCATCGGCGCACGAACAGACGCGCAGCCTCGATCAAACGGCGCTTGCCGTCTCCAACATGGCATCTTCCATCGAAGAAGTTGCGGCACAAGTCGACTCACTGCAAACGATTTCCAGTGAAACATCGCGCACGGCAGAGCGAGGCGGAACGTCGATCGATACGATCGTCGACGGCATGCACACGATTCGCACCACGATCAACGACCTTGCCGAAGACATTCGCCAGCTAGGCGTGAATTCAGAACAGATCGGCGATATCGTCAAGGTCATCGACCGGATCTCGGAACAGACGAACCTTCTCGCTCTCAATGCTGCGATCGAAGCGGCACGTGCGGGCGAGCACGGCCGCGGATTCGCGGTGGTCGCAAGCGAGATTCGCAAGCTCGCCGACGGAAGCGTACAGGCGACAAAAGAGATTGCGGGACACATCACCTCGACGCAGTCCGTCATCGCGGAAGTTGTGCGGGCGATGGAACGCCTGACCGAGCGCGTCGAGGACAGCGCGAGTAATACCGGGCTTGCATCGGGTGCGCTTCAAGATATCGTTTCTGCGGTTATCACGGCGAACAGGCAGATTGGCGAGATCGGCTCGGTAACGCGCGCGATGAGCGCGAATTCATACCAAGTGATCCGCCAGATCGAAGAGATCACGCGATCGGTCGCGCTAAACTTAAAAGCGACGCAATCTATGACGCGTCATTCCGACGACGTAAGCAAAGCATTCCTAGACATATCGTCGATATCGGCGCAGAACGCGTCGTCGGTCGAAGTGCTCACGTATGTCAATAAGGAAGTCACCGATGCGGCGCAACGTATGCTCTCTTCGGTCGATGAGATGAATGGTGTCGTCGTGCAAATCGACGGAAACATCGGGCAGTATAAAGTTCACGATACGGGCATGGAAGGGGTTACGGCATGAGGATGAGTTTGCGAGTTCGGCTGCTTGGAACGATTATCGGCGCGATAGCGCTGTTTTTCCTAATCAGCGTGATCGCGGCGCGCTTCGTACTTACCGCCGACCTGCACCGTTTGGGAGAAACGCAAGTCAGCAATGGAGCTGGAGCATTCGGTGGGTACTGGGATTCCCGCAAAGAGCAGATCCGGCTTCTCGTAGCCCAGGATGCCGTAAGCGAAACGCTTCGCAAGAGTGTAGCATCGCACGATGTTTCCGCGCTTGCGGACCAGCTCGCCAACGCTGCTCGAACTTCAGGGCTATCGTTTCTCACGATCGTCGATACGCACGGCCGCGTGATGGCGCGCGCGAACGGCCCCGCACAGGGGTTGCTAAACCGCGACCGCGTAGTTCGGCGCGCTCTTAACGGCGAGAGCGTGAGCACGGCGACGCTGCTCGACCAGAGCGTTCTAGCCGGTGAAGGCCTTGCAGAGCAAGCCGGTTCCGATATTAAAAATTCCGATGGAAAGAACGTGGCGCATCTCGATAAAGGGCTCGCATTGGTAGCGGCATCGCCGATAAGCGACCAGAACGAGCGCACCATCGGCGCGATATACGGTGGCGTCCTGATGAATCACGATTACGATTTGGTCGATCAGGCGACGCACGCGCTGGGAGGCTCCGCCGCGCTTCTCTCAGGGGACGCAATCGTCGCGAGCACGATCGAGCAGGCCGACGGCACGCGCGACGTCGACCAGCAGGTCGCTGCCGCTTCCCGTGTTATTGAGTCGGGGCGGGCATTTACGGGGACCGATTCGCGCGGTGGGACGCAGTATCTGGTTCACATCGAACCGCTCAAGGACGATCGAAACCAAGTCATCGGCGCGCAGTGGTACGGCTTCCCAATCTCGCAGATAACCTCGATCATCAACGACATCACGCGCACGCTGCTGATCTGGGGCTTGATTGCAGCGGCGATTGCGCTCGCCCTATCGATTCCGATCGTGCAGCGGCTTTCCAACACGCTTGCCGCACGCAGCCAACAGATTCGTGCGGCGGCTAAAGAGTTGCGCGTGGCAATCGTCGGCAGCGAAGTCTCCGGCGATCACGTCGCCATGACACGGGCGGCGGTAGAACGCAGCGGCATACTGATCGCCGAGCTTTCTTCGAACGGGAGCAAGGGCAATCCGAAGGTTGCGGAATTGAGGTCCGTAAACGAGGAGTTGCACGGCGACATCCTGGTGATCGATACGCTTTCTCAAGAGATGAGCAACCGCATGCAGCAAGCCGTCCATCGCGTTTCGGACCTCAACGACGTTGCCGAGCATCTCAATTCACTCGTCACCGGTGAAGCCGCGAGCTAAGCCCGATGGCCGATGTCGTCCTTTTCTTCGGAAGCAACGCGGACACGATGATTGCAACCAAGACGCTCAAAGATGCCGGCGTCAGCGCGAAGATGATCCCGAAACCGGCAACCGTCAGCTCCGCTTCGAATCTATGCCTCACGATCGACGGCGGCGCAGAAAACAGTGCGAAGACCGCACTTTCGGGAGCGGGCATCGCGCTGGGCGGCGTCGTTAAATAATGCAGGGCCGCGCTCGTGCGGCCCTCAATGCAGCAACCATGTTGAATCGTATCGCCGCGGCGACCCTTGCGTGCGCCTGCGTTTTCGCGCCTTCGATCGCCCTTGCGACGACCAAGACGCATCCGGTTGCACATCGCGCCGTCGTTCCGAATCCGCAGGAACGCCGTTCGATAACGCATCACCGGATCTCGCTCGGCGGTCGGGAGATCGCCTATACGGCTACTGCGGGAACGCTCATCCTGAAGAACGACAAAGAGAAGCCTGAAGCGAGCGTTTTCTATGTTGCCTACACCGAAGACGGTTCGGATCACAATCGCCGTCCGGTCACGTTTCTCTACAACGGCGGTCCCGGCGCGGCATCGGTTTTCCTTCACATGGGCGCGCTCGGCCCCCGCCGCATTTCGTTCCCAAACGCGCAAAACATCGGCGGTCCGCCGTACCGGCTGGTCGACAATCAATACAGCTTGCTCGACACGTCGGACCTTATATTCATCGATGCGCCGGGAACCGGATATAGCCGCCTGATGCCGGGAATCGATCCCAAGACGATCTACGGAATCGATCAAGATGCGGCCGCATTCGGGCAATTCATCGAACGATACGTAACGCTCAACGACCGATGGAACTCTCCGAAGTTTCTGCTCGGCGAAAGTTACGGCACGCCGCGCTCCGCAACGCTCGTCGACTATCTGCAAAATCGGAATATGTCGTTCAACGGCGTCGTGTTGCTCTCGTCGGTGCTCGATTTCAGCACGATTGCTCCGGGGCCTGGAAACGACCTCGCTTATGTGACGTACTTGCCGACGGAGGCCGCCGTCCGGTGGTATCACGACTCATCGCCTGCAAAAGGGTCGCTGGAGAGCGCCGTCGATCAAGCGCGAACGTTTGCCAACGGTCCGTTCGCGAGCGCGCTGATTGAGGGATCGCGTTTGCCGCACGACCGCCAATTGCAGATCGCGGCCTCGATGTCGAAGTTGATCGGATTGAACGCCCGGTATATCGATGAAAGCAACCTTCGCGTAGCGCCCGGGCGCTTTGAAAAAGAACTCATGCGCGAAGAAGGCAAGACGACCGGACGCCTCGATGCGCGCTATACGGGATACGACCTCGACCGGATTGCCGATTCGGCGGAATACGATCCCTCCGATACGGCGAGCAGTGGCGCGTTTCAATCGATGTTTCTCGCGTACGTGCGGAACGAATTGAATTGGAAATCGGACGAAACGTACAAGCAGATCAACGGCGATGCGAACCAAACGTGGGACTTTACGCGCAAGTCGGTGTTCTACTGGCTCGCTCCCACGACAAGTCCCGATCTGCAGGAAGCCATGACGTCGAATCCACGGCTGCGCGTTTTCGTCGGTGCCGGATATTTCGACATGGCGACGCCTTTCGGCGCGGCGGAGTGGACGTTTTCGCACCTCGGCCTTCCGGCGGAGCTTCGCTCGAACGTGACGTTCGGCTATTACGAATCCGGCCATATGGTGTACATGCACCAGCCGTCGCTTGTTAAATTCAAATCCGATTTAGCGCGCTTCTATCAACAATCGACGCAAACGGTGCCGCAGCAGTAGCGGCGACTGCATGCGCTACCGTAAGGCACGAGCATCCGCTAGGGCGATCGTTTCGCGTCGTCCGTCGTTGCGTTCTACAAGCAGGCCTCCGCCGTTTGCAACCGAGATCGCAACGACGGTCATCGGCATGGATTCGCCGTCCTTGAGAATGCGGTATGCACGGCCCGGTAGCCCGGCTTGGCGTTCCCACACTCGCGCGATGCGCGGCGGCATATCGAGCGCGCCATTCCAGATGTCGTAGTTCAGAAGAAGATCGCGCAGCAACGCGGCACGCCGAACTCCGGCAACGTCATCGCAGAATGCCGGTGGAGGGTCGATCCCCGTATCGGCGCCGGGCAAACGATGCACGTTGATGCCTACGCCCGCCGCCACCCACGCTCGATCGCCTATAATACGCGAGATGCAAAGTATTCCGGCGACCTTGTTTCCTTCAAGCAGCAGGTCGTTGGGCCAATGCAGTTGCGAGGAAACGGCGTTGAGCGCTAGCGCGCGTTTGACACAGAGAGCGACCCCGAACGGCACGATCCACAGATTTGCCGCTGAAATCGAACGAGGCAAAATCGTGGTTAGCAAAAGCGACGTTCCGGGTCGCGCAAGCCAGCTACGGCCCTTGCGGCCCGCGCCGTTCGTCTGCGTTTCCGCTACGATAGTCGTACCGTAGGATGCTTCATCTCCAAGTAGCGCTGCCGCCACATCGTTGGTGCTGGTGGTGGAGCGCAAATAGCGAATGCTGCCAAATGGCGTTCCGCGCAGTTCGCGCGCAACCGATGCGTACGGGTGTTCGGCTCCGGCCATGCCCGGCGACACTTCCGAGGTGCGCTAGGTTTACCTTGCGGTTACGCCGTAATCGTGGATGCTATGGCATTAGAAACGACGCTTATTCTCTGCAAACCCGACGCGGTTTCGCGATCGCTCGTCGGTGAGATCGTCTCCCGCATCGAGCGGCGCGGTTACGTGATTACCGCGATGAAGCTAACGCAGCTCCCTGGCGATAAAGCGCGCGAACACTACGCGGAGCATAAAGACCGGCCGTTCTTCGGCGAGTTGGTCGAGTTTATAACGAGCGGTCCGCTCGTTGCGATGGCCGTCGAAGGGACGGGCGTCATCGAAGGAATGCGGCAACTAATCGGCGCTACGAATCCTATTGCTGCAGCGCCCGGTTCGATTCGCGCGGATTTCGGGCAGACCATTGGCCGGAACATGGTGCACGGCAGCGACAGCGCCGGCAGCGCAGAACGCGAACTCAACATATTTTTTAATGCGAACGAATTCGTTTCGCGCAAGCACGATCTCGAGCGCTGGCTTCGGGATTAACGCGGTGTCGATCGAATCGTTGCGTGGCGGCGGACGTCCGCTTATCGAAGCCGTCCACGCCCGCGAAATCCTCGATTCGCGCGGCAATCCGACCGTTGCCGTTAGCGTCTCGACGAGCTTCGGCGCGGTCGAAGAGGCGATGGTTCCATCGGGAGCGTCGACCGGAGCGCACGAAGCGGTCGAACTCCGCGACGGCGACCGCTCGCGATATAACGGCAAGGGCGTTCGCAAAGCGGTGGCGGCAGTGAACGAACGGCTAGGGCCGGCGCTCGAGGGACTCGATGCGACGGCGCAGCGCGAGATCGACGCACGCTTGCGCGAACTCGATGCAACGCCCAACAAAGCGGCGTTCGGAGCCAACGCAATACTGGGATGTTCGCTCGCCGTTGCACGCGCCGCCGCGGCAAGTTTTGCGCTGCCGCTGTTCCGCTATCTCGGCGGACCGGCCGCTGCATTGCTGCCGGTACCGATGATGAATGTAATCAACGGCGGCAAGCATGCCGAAGGTGCGCTCCAATTCCAAGAGTGCATGATCATGCCGGTCGGCGCATCGAGTGTAGCGGAAGCGGTGCGGTACGGCTCCGAAGTCTTTCACTCGCTCGGCAAGTTGTTGCACGATCGCGGTCTTTCTACGCTCGTGGGAGACGAAGGCGGTTACGCGCCGCCGCTTTCCTCGATCGATGAGGCGATGAACGTATTGTGCGAAGCGATCGAAAACGCCGGATATAAGCCCGGCAGCGACATTGCGATTGCGCTCGATCCGGCATCCACAGAATTCTATCAAGACGGCAAATACTACGCGCACGATAAAGAGCACGGCCTATCGTCGGATGAAATGGTCGCGTTATATCGCGATCTATGTGAGCGTTATCCGATTCTTTCCATCGAAGACGGCCTCGCCGAAGACGATTGGGACGGCTGGCGCCGGCTCACGGAGGTCATCGGCGATCGCGTGCAGCTCGTCGGCGACGACCTCTTCGTGACAAACACGCAACGGCTCGCTCGCGGCATACGCGAGGGAATCGCCAATTCGATTCTGATCAAGGTCAATCAGATCGGTTCGCTGACCGAAACGCTGGATGCAGTTGAGATGGCGCACAAGGCCGGATATACCAGCGTGATCTCGCATCGCTCCGGCGAAACCGAGGATACAACGATTGCCGATATCGCGGTCGCGACCGGCGCGGGCCAAATTAAAACCGGATCGCTCTCGCGTAGCGATCGCGTAGCGAAATATAACCGCTTGATGGCAATCGAAGACGAACTTGGCGCCGCCGCGCGCTATCCGGGCAGGTCGGCGTTGAGAACGGCTTTCCGTTAGCGCGTTGCCATGGCGTCCATGCTGGAGCGCCCGCTGCGCGCGACGATTCTTGCGGCAGCCAAAAGCAGCGCTGTGCAGCAGATCGTTGCGCGTTACGGCATGCGTATGGGAGCGCGGCGGTTCGTGGCCGGCGAGAGCGAGGACGACTTTTTGACGGTTGCGGCCGCGATGAACGCCGTGGGCTTCGCCGTTGCATGCGGCATCTTGGGCGAAGGAGTTACCGATGCCGCGGAGGCGACGATCGCGGCCGAGCAGTACTGCGATTTGCTTCAAACGTTTTCAAAGCGTGGCATGAACGTTAACGTTGCATTTAAACTAACGCACGTCGGACTTGATATCGATCCGGAGCTCGCGTACGCGAATGCGGCTCGCATTGCGCAGACTGCGTTCGAGGCGGGCAACACGACGCGCTTAGATATGGAGCAATCGCGCTACGTCGATGCCACGCTCGCCGTCTATCGCCGTCTCCGCGAACGGTACGCTTGCGTCGGGTTCGCGCTCCAATCGTACCTGTACCGTAGTTTCGAGGATCTGCAGTCGATACTTCACCTTGAACCGAACGTTCGGATCGTTAAAGGTGCATATTTGGAACCTTCCGAGATTGCGTTCACTAAGAAGAGCGAGGTCGATGCAAATTACATGCGGCTCATCGAAACCGCGCTTTCCGCATCGGGTTACACGGCGATCGCGACGCACGACCCGGCCATTATCGCTAGAGTCGAGTCGTTCGCCGCCGCGCGAAACGTTCCAAAGCAAGGACGCTTCGAATTCCAAATGCTCTATGGAATCGGCTCGCCGCTTTCGCGAGATCTCGTCGCGCGCGGCTATCGTGTTCGTTTGGCGATTCCATTTGGAGGATACTGGTTTCCCTATCTGATGCGTCGTCTTGCCGAGCGGCCGGCGAACCTTGCGTTTTTTCTCAAGGGCGCGTTCTCTCGGCCATGATTGCCTCCACGGGCCTTCGAGGGATCTGGTCTGCGGTTCTTACGCCGGTCGGCAACGATCTCGCTCCGGATGCCGATAATGCAATTCCGTACTACGCGGAGCTGCTGGAAAACGGGTGCGACGGACTGAATACCTTGGGAACCACGGGTGAAGCGATGTCGTTTAGCGCGGAGCAGCGGCTGCAATTCATGGAAGCGATCGCAAGCAGCGCGCTTCCAACAGGCCGCATCATGGCGGGAACGGGCGCGGCTTCGTTAGACGACGCGGTGCGCTTGATGCAGGCCGCGTTTGAGCTGGGATTCGCGGCAGCGCTCGTTATGCCGCCGTTTTTCTATCGCGACGTTACCGACGACGGTGTCGTTCGGTTCTTTGATGCGTTGTTTTCACGATCGTATTCGTCCGGGAACAGCGTCTTACTGTACAACTTCCCACGGATGAGCGGCATCACGTTTCACGCCGATCTAGTCGACCGTCTTCTCTTTGAATTTCCCGGGGAGATCGCGGGCATGAAGGATAGTTCGAACGACCGTGCGCTGCAAGCAGAAATAAGGAAGCGACATTCGAAGTTCGCGATATTCCCCGGCTCCGAGGCATATTTGCTGGATGCTAAAGCGTACGGCGCGTCCGGTTGCATCTCGGGCAGTGTTTGCCTGTGGCCGTCGCTTGCGAAGGCGGTTTTCGAAACGGAAAACGACGATGCTGAGCGACAACTCGCCGACCTGCGCCGTTCGCTTCCGGCGCAAAACCTTATCGCAGCAGTTCGAACCCGCGTCGCGATACAACGCAACGACGAACGCTGGGCGCGTTCGGTCCCTCCGCTTGGTGCCTAGGAAATCTGTATCACCCGTGAGGGAACGCCGGCTCAGTTGCTGGAAGCAACCGCGCCGGCCGCCTTGGATGAGGGCCAGACCTTTGCAAAATTGAATCTCGATCGTACTGCTTACTCCGCTCGCGGGCCTGTAGCTCAGCGGTAGAGCGCCCGGCTCATAACTGGTTGCGCGTAGGTTCGAATCCTACCAGGCCCACCAAGCGCGTTGACAGGTCGGCCCTCATCACGGTAAGAATGAGGCCGGTCCGTGGCGCCATCGTCTATCGGTTAGGACATCACCCTTTCACGGTGGAGAGGCGGGTTCGATT
>JALYTY010000029.1 GCA_030854045.1 Vulcanimicrobiota bacterium
CCGAACTTCGCAAAGAGCGCGGCGAAGACAACTCGTACCGCACGGCACAAGAACAATTTTTTGGAATATACTTTTCCGCAAACTAGCACTAGTGTGCTATGCATGGATTGACGCAACGCGGTAGGGCGTGGTTACGGTGCGATGGGAAGTGTGCACCTTTTTCAGACCGCGCAGGATGCGCGTTTCAAAACTTCGTTTCTCTGAAAAAGTGCGCAAGCTAAAACGGCCCCACGATGGGGGCGTTTTAGCGTCTTCCCATCGCACCGTAACCACGCCCTACCGCGTTGCGTCAATCTATGCATAGCACCCTAGTGCTAGTTTGCGGAAAAGTATTTTCCAAAAAATTGTTCTTGTGCCGTGCGGTACGTGTTGTCTTCGCCGCGCTCTTTGCGAAGTTCGGCTTCGCGCCGTCGGCGTTCGAGCAAGCTGCGCAGCTGCGGCAGCAGTTTTTGCAAAAAGTCGTGTTCGGCGCGTAAGCGTTCCCGAACGCCTTCGAGCTCCAGCAGACGCTGCTTGATGGGTTCGGCGACTTGCAGCGTGTTGCCGATAATGTAGGACGTGCTTCGGGCGTCACCGGCAAGAACGATGGCGGCTTCTTCGCCCGAAAATTCCATCAGCATCTCGAGATATTCTGCAAAGAGGACGCGAACGTCGGTGAGCAGCGCGTCGAGATGGTCGTCGGAGGAATCGGATTCTTCGATCATCTCCACTTCGACCGTGAGGTATGGTTCGCGGCTGACGATCTCTCGAATGCGAAACCGTTGGCGCCCTATTGTGGAAATGAAATACCGGCCGAAAGGCAGCGGTTGAACGTCGACGATCTCTGCCACGGATCCGATGTCGTGCGGCGTTACGTGGGAATCGCCGGCTTCCGCTCCCTCCGCAATGAGCGCGACGCCGAAACCTTCACCGCTTTCCAGGCATTCGTTTATCATCTGCTTGTAACGCGGCTCGAAGACATGCAAATTGAGAGCCGCGCCCGGAAAAAGCACGGCGTTGAGTGGAAAGAGGCGCAGGCGGCGGCTCATAGGGCGTGTTGGCTTCGGGAAGGTCGCGACGAGTTCCCCGCTAAGGAATGTTCGCAGATGTTCGACCTGCTTCGCTATCTCGAGACGGCGCATCCCACTCCTCATCCGCTCTTGCTGGAACTCGAGCAGCACGGAGGCAAGGAAGGCATTCCGATAATCTCGCGCGAGACGGGTCGCTTTCTTTCGGTTCTCGTGCGAATGATGCAGGCAAATCGCATTCTCGAAATCGGCACGGCCTTCGGGTATTCCACTCTTTGGATGGCACTCGCGCAGCCGCCCGCTGGAAAAATTTGGACGATCGATCCCGATTACGAGCGCACTGAAGTCGCGCTTTCCTACTTCAGACGAGCCGGCGAAGATGATTACATTACGGTGTTCAATCAAGACGCCGCAGAATTACTGCCGACGTTTCCGCAACGGAACTTGGATATTGTCTTCATCGACGCCGACCGCGAACGGTATCGTGAATATCTCGATCTAACGGTGCCGATGCTCAAACGCTCGGGCATCGTTGTTGTCGACGATTGCCTGCTCAACGGCCGCATCGTCAATCAATCGCCCGAGCAGGACGACCGCGATGTCGGGATCATGCGCGCTTTCAACGAACGCTTCCTCACGCATCCCGATCTGGATGCGACGATCCTGCCGCTAGGGGACGGCACGGGGATCGGCGTGCGCACGACGTGAGCGCACCTGCGGCAAACGGGGAAGCCTTCAAGCGAGTGATGCGTCATTACCCAACCGGAGTTACGGTCGTGACCAGCGTGAAGGAAGGTGAACCGCGCGGCATTACGCTCAACGCATTTTCGAGCGTATCCGTTGAGCCGCCGACGCTGCTCATCTGCGTGAATCGCGAAGCCCGCAGCTATCTCTACATTTCGACTTCGCGCATATTTTGCGTCAACATTCTGGCGGGTAACCAACGCGACTTAGCCGAGCGTTTCTCTGGAAAAATTCGCGAGCGCCAATTTGAAGACATCGAATTCGGCCGCCACGTTACCGGCGCGCCGGTTCTGGCGGGTGCGGTCGGCTATTTCGACTGCGAGATACTGAGCGAGCATCATGCCGGCTCGCATTCGATCTTCATCGGACGCGTTGTGGGATGCGATGCAACCTCGGGGACACCGCTTGGATATTTCAACGGCGGCTTCCACGATTTCACGATACCGATGCAATGATCTTTGAAACGTTCGCGGTTGGAAGCCTCGGATGCAACTGCACCGTTTTGGGCGATGAGGCGAGCCGTGAAGCGCTCGTCGTGGATGGCGGCGACGGAGTGGACGACGTGATCGAGCGTCTTGCGATACACGGCCTCACCGCGAAATATCTCCTGCACACGCACGCGCACATCGATCATATCGCCGACGTGGGACGGCTGCGCGATGAAACGCGTGGGGCCGCGCTCTTACATCCGGACGATCTGCCGCTTTACCACAGTCTTGCATGGCAGGCACAATTTCTGGGACTTCCTGCTGCACCGGCGGTCGTGAAGCTGGACGGGGATCTGCATGATGGCGACCGTTTCTCGATCGGCGAATTCAGTATCGAAGTGCTGCACACGCCCGGACACACGCCGGGCAGTCTCTGTTTTGCCGTCTCACACGGCAACGAGGCGACGGTGCTGCTTACGGGCGACACGCTTTTCGCCGGCTCGATCGGCAGATGGGATATTGGGGGCACGTCGATGGAAGATATCGTGTCGTCGATCCACCGCAAACTTATGGACTATCCCGACGCAAGCGCCGTAATTCCCGGACATGGTCCCGCAACGACGATCGGCACGGAGCGGATCTCAAATCCATATCTGCGCAGATAGGACATCCGCATGTCGCCCGCCGGGAAGTCGACTAATGCAGCCGGATCAATACTTTACCGTCGTCGACGCTGCTCGTTTCGGCGGGCGCCGCGATCGGACGCTCGGGCGCGGGCATCGTGCCAAAGTCGGGGACGGCGCCGCTCGCTACTTTTGCGCGGTAATCGTCGATCGTTATCTTCAGCGCTTCTAAGGCTCGTTCCGGATAGTCTTTCTTCTTCTCCGGATATCCCGCAAGCTCGGATTCGATCTGCGCCGGCGTGATTTGAAGCGCTTCATCGACCGTCTTGCCGCGTGCGAGTTCGACGACGAGGCTGCACGTCGCCGTGCCGAAACCACAGCCGGTCGTAAAGTACGAGATATCTTCGACGATTGCTCCCGGACCGATTTTCACAAAAAAATTGTAGAGATCGCCGCACGAATCGCTGAAATACTCGCCGCTCGCAGTCGGATTCTCCATGGTTTGGAATCCGGGACGCGTCTCCACGAGACGCTGAAACTTCGCAAAATCCACTGCTCTTTAGGCTCCCTTTACTTCAAACTTACAGCTTTTTCCACCGCGCGCAAGCGACTCGACCTGCCGGTGTTCGCCACCGATGGTTTCATCGAGCACGTGGTGGATAACGGAACACACTTCCGGATGATCTTTGACAACGCCCGAATACGGACAGTTATGCTCCGTGAGCAGAAACCCGCCGTCGATCAGGCTGTATTCAGCGACGACGCCGCCTTCGCGAAGCACTTCAGTCAGTTGCGCAAGCTTTCCGGCGGCATCGCCTGCGGTCAGGCGGCGTTTGACCTTATCGACGGCACGGCGCGCGATACCATCGAAAATCTGCTCCACGCCCGGAGAGCCGTAACGCTCTTTGACCTCGCGCAGCACGGCGGCGAGCATCTTGTCGTACTGCTGTGGAAAAAGCTTGTCGGCTTGGGGGGTGAGAGAAAACTCCAGCGTCGGCTTGGTCGGGCCGCGGCGAACGGATCGTTCTTCAACTAACCCATCACGTTCCAACAGGACCAGCTGCTGCCGGACGGCATTGGGCGAGAGTCCGAAGAGGGTCGCCAAATCCGCGGCCGACGCGCTGCGGCGCGTTCGGAGTTCGGCCACGATCTTTCCGCGAGTGGTCTGAAAAAAACGTTCGACCTGCATACTTCGTCCGTATACTAGCATGCAGCGGCGAGATAGTAAAGTTTATCCTTGACTTTCTAGCGTAGCGTGCCGTAAGCTAACCGGGCATCATCCAGTCAACGAGGTAAGCGCGTGTCCGACCAGGGTCTCCGGATTTCAAGCCTTCATTGCAGCGTCGAGGGAAAAGAGATCCTTAAAGGGATCGATTTGACAGTCGAGCCCGGAAAAGTCCACGCATTGATGGGGCCAAACGGAAGCGGTAAGTCGACCCTGGCTTTTTCGCTCACGGGACATCCGAAATATCAGGTTACGAGCGGAACGGCCACGCTCGACGGCCTCGACTTGCTGGAACTCCCGCCGGATAAGCGTGCCCGCGCGGGGCTGTTTTTGTCTTTTCAATATCCGGCCGCAATACCGGGGGTTAAAGTCCCGAACTTCCTTTTCGCGGCGCGGCAGGCAGTGCGTCCCGGCGAGATTACTCCAGGCAAATTTCGCACGTTGCTGCTCGAGAAGATGGACGTTCTGGGGATGGACCCGACCTTCTTGGGCCGCTATCTTAATGACGGCTTCTCCGGAGGCGAGAAAAAGCGCCTCGAAATGCTTCAGATGGCGGTGCTCGCACCGAAGTACGCGGTTCTGGACGAAACCGACTCCGGGCTCGATGTCGATGCGCTCAAGGATGTGGGCGAATCGGTGAAGTCGCTGCGCGCAAGCGACGAAGGCTGTACGACGGGCTTCCTCATCATCACGCACTACCCGCGAATACTCCAACACGTAGAAGCCGACGTCGTCCACGTGATGATGGACGGGCGCATCGTTAAAACCGGTGGCCCCGACCTCGCGAATCGCATAGAGCGCGAAGGTTACGACGTCATTCGTGAGGAGACCACCGCTCTTGCCTAGCGTTGCGCAAGCAGCGCCGTACGCCGGGTTTGATACCGCTCTAGGCAGCGACGCCGATCGCGCGCAAGCGCTGCGGCAGTTTTCCGCGACGCGCACCGGGCGCGAAAAACCGAGCCGCTACTGGAAAATAGACCTTGAAGCGATTGCACTTGACGGCTTTGCGATCGATCCGGCTTTTGGAAGCGTAGCGATCACGTCCCCGTCATCCCGCGTTATCGCGTGCGATCTGGAAAGCGCGGCACGCGATCACTCCGAATTGTTTCGACGGGCATTTGGCAGTGCGATCGAGCCGCATCATAAGTTCGCGCACCTCACTCTTGCGTTCGCGCAACTGGGTGCGTTTGTTTACGTGCCAGCCGACTGCAGCATTGACGATCCGATCGCAATCACATACCGCGTCGCGGCGGGCCAATCGATATTTCCCTATACCGTCGTACTGCTGGAGCGCGGTGCGCGTGCGACGATTATCGAGCGCTGCGTCGCGGGAGACGGCTCGTTTATCGCCGGCGTCGCCGAAGCCGTAACGGGCGAAAACTCAACCTTGACGTACGCTTCGGTGCAGGACGCGCCGCTCGACGCGCGGGTTCTTTTTACGCGCGCAGCCCGTCCAGGACGCGGCTCGACCGTTGCTTGGATGACGGCCGAACTCGGAGCCGCGCTCTCGGTGAGCGATCTCGCGATCGCGATTGCGGAGCCCGGTGCGGATGCACAAATCGTGACATTGTTTTTTCCGGTAGGCTCTCAGCACGTCGACCTCGCTAGCACGATCGATCATCGCGTTGGACCTTCCCGGTCGCAAACGGCCGTAAAAACCGCCGCAAACGGCTCTGGCCAAGGGCGATATCTCGGTAACATTCGCATCGCCCGCAACGCGCAGCAGAGCGAAGCATCGCTGCGCGACGATGCGCTGCTTCTCTCGAAAACCTCGCACATCGATTCCATTCCGGCGCTCGAAATTGCCGCCAACGACGTCAAGGCGTTTCACGGCGCAACCGTCGGCGCGCTTGACGACGAGCAAATTTTCTACATGCAAAGCCGCGGCATCGAACGCAACGCAGCCGAACGGATGATTGCCCTCGGTTTTTTCGAGCCCGTAATCGAGCGGTTCCCAACCCAAGCGCTGCGCGAGGAATTGCGCTCGGCGTTACAGCGCAAGGTTGAATGATGCTGGCTCTTCCGCAGGAAAAGCTCTCCGCCGTCATTGCGGATTTCCCAATCCTGCAGCGGCCCACGTCGCGCGGCAAGCGTCTCGTTTATCTCGATTCCGCCGCAACGTCACAAAAGCCGAGTGCGGTCATCGACGCGCTCGTTCGATACTACAGCGAATACAACGCGAACATCCATCGCGGCGTTTACGAAATCGCCGCGCGCGCAACGGACGAATTCGAAGCCGCACGCGAAAAGGTTGCGCGTTTCATCAACTCCGATACCGAGGAAATCATCTGGACGCGTAACGCGACCGAAGCGATTAACCTCGTCGGATACAGCTGGGGTCTTCAAAACATTACGGCCAAAGACGTAATTCTTACCACGGAGATCGAACACCACTCCAATCTCGTTCCGTGGCAGTTGCTCGCCGAAAAGACCGGCGCGGCACTGCGCTTTATTCCGGTTGATTCGCGAGGCGATTTGGTGCTCGACGATTTGGACCGGCTGCTTGCCGACGTCAAGCTGCTCGCTATTTCTCAGGTGAGCAACACGCTCGGGACGATCGTGCCGCTCGATCGTATCGTTCCGAAAGCTCGCGCAGCAGGCGCTACGGTGCTGATCGACGGCGCCCAGGCCGCTCCGCACATGCCGGTCGACGTGCGCGCGCTCGACGCCGATTTTTATGCATTTAGCGGACATAAAATGCTCGGTCCGACCGGCATCGGTGTACTCTACGGCAAGCGGGCACTGCTGGAATCCATGCCCCCGTTCTTAGCGGGCGGCGATATGATTCGCAAGGTGCACTATTCCCACGCGACGTTCAACGAACTCCCGTGGAAATTCGAAGCCGGCACGAGCAACATCGCGGACGCAATCGGTCTGGGCGTAGCCGTCGATTACTTAAGCGCGCTCGGCATGGATTGGGTGCGCGACCACGAGCGAGCGCTGACGCAATACGCCCTCGAACGGCTCGCACCGCTCGAATCGCGTGGTCTGGCGATTTACGGGCCGAAGGATGCGGAGAAAATCTCAGGCGCAATTTCCTTCAATTTTGCGGACGTTCACGCTCACGATCTCGCTTCGATCTTAGATACTGAAGGCGTATGCATCCGTGCGGGACATCATTGCACGATGCCGCTAATGGAAAAGATGGGTTGGCCGGCGACGGCGAGAGCCTCGTTCTATGTTTACAACACCCCATCGGATATCGATGCGCTTGCAGACGGCATAGAGAAGGCCGCGCGCATTTTTAAACTGTAAGAGGCTCGCGATGGACGATTTTTACCGCGACTACATTCTGGACCACTATCGCAGTCCGCGCAATTTCGGCCATTTGGATCACCCCGATACCCGCGCCGAAGACGTCAATCCGCTCTGCGGCGACGAAATTACGATGGAATTTTCCGTCGATCGCGGCGTGGTCAACGACGTTCGCTTCTCGGGCAAAGGTTGCGCCATCAGTCAGGCATCCGCTTCGATGCTCACCGAAGCGATCAAGGGCATGCGCGTGGAAGATATCGCGAAGATGTCTAAGGACGTCGTCCTGGAAAACGTCGGAATCGGAATCAGTCCGACGAGAATGAAATGCGCGATGCTCGGCTTGCGCGTGGCCAAGAGTGCCGCAATCGGCGAAATCGCCGGCTGGCCGGACGAAGAGTAGCCTCGCGCCAAGCCTCGCAATTGCGTTCGATGCCTTCGCTCGTCTTGTCGCTGCGCTCTGCAGTGCCGGCTTTGCCTTTTGCCTTTGGAACATCGGCGCGAGACCGCCGCGCCGGGTGTACCGCGACGCAATGAGCGCCCTACGAAGCGGCTATCCGCTCTTGCGCGGCTTGCTTCGTTTCATCGTCGGTGCGATTTTCGCGTTTCTGGCTCTGTTGCTTACCGCAACTGCGCTGACGCCGGATATGGGCGATACGTTCTCGGCTTTCGCAATCGCCGTCTTTCTGGCGGGTCTATCGATCGACGCGCTGCTGGGAGAATCGGTAAGATCGGCAATCGGAATTCCCGAGTGATGCACCCTCGAATTACGGTTTGATTGCGGTGTGGTCGATTATCTGCAAGCCGTTCTCGCCGCTCTGCACCGTGAAGTTTTCGAAGTACTCGCCGTCGGAAGTCTTGATATCGGCGGAAACGCTGAAGGTTCCGTCGCCGCTTCTCGCGGAACGAATCGACGTTATTCTCGCGGCGGCTGACATGAACGTTTCGCTCGGCAAGCCGCTGCGAAGGTAGCTCGCGGCGGTTGATTCATCGCCTCGCGCGAGCGCCGACAGATAGCCGCGGACCACGCCCGCGGCATCGTTTGAAGAAATCGACGGCCCTTGAACGCTGCCGGTAGGCGGCTCACTCTTCAAAGCCGACGCCCCTTGGCCGGGCGTCCCCTCTACCGGCATAGCGGAGGCGGCGGCCGCAGTTTCTGTAGGACGCTTCGGTTCGGGCGTTACGATAATGACCGACGGCACAGCGGAAGCGCTCGGAAAGGAGCTTCGCTTAGCGGCCGCGGAGGCCGGTTGCGACGGTACCGGGGATGCGGTGCGCGTAGTCTTGAGCAACGGCGATGCAGAACTGCTGGGCCGATTTACCGGCGCCGACGGCGTAATCGACGGGGACGGGGTTATCGCCGGAATCGGCGTGATGGCAAGCGGCGATGCGGCCGCCGGAACGACGCCGTCCCGTTTTTGCGAAAAGTGCGCGATAAGGCCGCCAAGAAGCAGTCCCGCGAAAATTACGACGAGAATGAGCGGAAATATTGGAATTCCACTGCCGCCCGGGCGATCGGGGGGAAGGCGCCGGCGCCGAGGATCTCGGCTCATTTCAGCGCCTCAATCCGCAGTCGCGCCCGGTTCAGCGCTAAACGTGCAATCGCTCCGAAACTCCGTCGAGAATCGGTTTGGGGAGCGATGAAAGTTCGTCGCCGTGGCCCTCTGCGAAAAGCGTTAGCGACTCTTTTAGCAGCGACGTGTTTTGGGCTGCGTAAGCAATGAGCGCTGCAACGGCGGTGAGATCGCAATCTTCGATCGATTCGAGCGGCACCCGCGATCCTTCGGCGACGTCGTCTGAAGATTCGCCGCGATCGCGGAAGGCATCGAATATCGAAGCGACCAGTGCGTGCAACGCGGAACGCGGCATCGCGCCGATTCCTCGGGCGAGAATCGCGGCTAGGTCCGCGTCCTCCATTTTGGCGACGTGCTTTTCGATGGCGTCGGTGAGGACGTGCGCCGGCAGATTGCCGAAGTGAGGCATCGCATCTACGGTACTCCCCATCGGCAGGCGGCTCCTCGGAATACAGCAAAAAGAAGCGACGTGATTCGCGTTCGCGTACCGCTGGATATTCACGCCGTTGCCTCGGGCGGCTCGGCTGCCTTCGCATTTGCGACGCCTCTTCGCATTCGCGAGCTTGTTGCTCTCGCAGTGCGCGAAGCGATTGGAGCACGGGCACCCTACGATAAGTTTCAACGCAGTATCGCTCGCACGCTCGCCGGCCTGCGCGGCGGGGATTTCAGCATCGATATCGACGGCCGAAACTTTATCGACCCGGAAGCCGTCGTCATGTGCGAAGGAACCGTCAGTGTCCGGTTCTTCGTCTGTCGCGGTGCGCGCGCCGGATTCGAGTTCAGGCAGTAGGTTCCGGCAGAACTTGGAACGCGCTCCATTTCGCGTCCTTATCGGACGGACGTTCGTCTTTCTCTTTGCGCGTTTTTGGCTCTACACCGCCTTAACTGCCGGTTGCATTGCCGCAATCGCGATAACGTACGCAATCCGGCAGAGTGACACGTCGCTTTTTATCGGTGCTTCGCTTTTCCCGCCGATCGTAGTCGCCGCAACGTACGCCATCACCGGCCACGACGCCGGCTTTCCGTTTGCGGCGCGAGCGCGCACCGTTCGACGCTTCTGGTTCGTGATAGCTATCGACTACATCGTCGCGCCGATCCCGAGTTTCGCGATCGCCGCGTTCGGCATCGGTAATGTGTGGCTCGGCGTTTTTCTGCTCGGAGTAGCCGCAAGCCTAACGTACGCCGACGTTTACGTCGTTTTCGAAGACGCCCCGGACGGCCTCATCTTCGTCCGCTCGTTCTGGCGCAGCGCGGTTGTGACGTGGAGCACTTTAGAGACGATCGGCCGCACTGTCGCACTCCTTGCCGTAGGGCTCTTTACGATATTGCTTTGCGCGAAATTGCAAGCGCGTCTGGAAGCACAACACGTTCCCTTCGCATCGTTTTGGTCGCAGGTCGCCTTGGGTATGATTGCGTTGCCGGCGGTTTCAGTGCTTTCGGCGCTCGTTTATCTCGACGCGACGGGGCACGAGACTAAATACGTTCGCGGCAAGTGATCGTGTAGGAGCAGATGTCCCCCCGGCTTCCCGGCAAGCTGTGCAAAAACCCCCGCGCGCTACTCGTAGCTGCTTTCATATTGATTGCCGTTTCGGCCGGTCAATCCGAACAGAAGTACAGCGTCTCCGGAAACGACACGTTTCGCATCGGCACGGCCGCGCCGGCCACGTCGATTGCGTATGCCGGGACGCAGAATCTTACGATCGATAAGAGCGGCACCTCGCGCCGATTCATCGCGGAGGTAACGTACGTGCGCGTCGGTAACCGCGGCAGGACGACATCGCACGCGCGTTTCGTGCAGGAGCTCAATCTCTCGGGTGATTTCAGCGACCGCGCCGACGACGATCCGGACTTCCTGACGGTCCTCAATCAGCCGTTTGCCGTGCAACTCGACGCAACGACGATGCGCGAGCTTCGCTCGATGCGCGGCTCGATTCCCTTCCAAGCGCAATCGCCATTCGGCGGCGCGATGCTGCATGGTACGTTGCGGCCGGTTCCGGCGGGCAGAATCGGCGGCCACAGCGCGGTCGGCGTCAGATTTTCAGCGGCCGGTCCGATGAGCGGCGTCACACCTCAACATCCCGAAGCCTCGATCGCCGGTGCGATTCGCATGACCGGAACCGCATACTACGCAACCGAGAGCGATCTGCTGCTGGCGCTCGACGCTACCATTGCCATAAACGGAAAACTCACCGATCGCAACGATGAGGTGCCCGTCAACATTGTCTACCAGCGTACGATTCGCGCCGACGATGCGAACGCGAGCCAAGCCTTACATCGCGCCGACGAGTTCCACTTCCAACGGATGCAGGAACGGTAACTCGCTCAACTGCGTAAGCGCAGTAAATGCCAGCCTGCTCTGATGACAATCGATCAGCATCTCGATTCCGCGCTTCACGCACCCGGTTTCTTCGATATATTTCGAGAGTTTTTTCGTGAAGTAGCCGCGAGGATCGTGGAGCACCTTCGTATAGTACGGATCTTCAGTCAAACCGCTGACGCTGATGCCGCCTTTCGGTACGAGCCATACGAACCACGGATCTTGACCCTTGCGATAGCCGATCAGTACGAGAGGCACCGCGCGAGCGGAGTGCAAGTTCGGAAGAAAGCTGCACATCGTGTATGCGTCGAATGAGATTTCCGTCGGTTCTATGGTCAGTTGCATACCCACCTTACTTGATGCGTGCCGTAAAAACAAAAACCGCCGGGTAGCTTCTCGCAATATCGGCGGTTCGTCGGGATGGTGCGTCCGGCACAGCGTGTACCACTCTCGCAACTTCTCCCCCCGCCCAAGGAGCTACCTTCAACGGAATTTCCGGCCGTTGCCGTGAAACCCCAAGCCAAGAGCGGCAGTCATGTTGAAGGTATGAGCGCGCTCGCACCGTCGCCCTTTTCGGGAGTATACGTGCCACGAACGGTTCAGCCGCCGAACCCTCCGTCCGACCGGACGGCGGGCAAGCCGGTGCCGAACGTCGAGAGATTCGATCGCATCGTTGACGACTACCAGCGGCGACTTTACGGATTTGCCCTGCGCATGACGGGCAATCGCGAAGACGCCGAGGAGATCGTGCAGGATGCATTTGTTCGCGCATACCGCGCGCTCGGCAAAATGTCGCTAGAACAACGCACCGAGCTGCGGTTACAGCCGTGGCTTTATACGATTACGCTCAACGTTACGCGAAATCGTCTACGCAGTAAACGCCCGACCAACGTCGCGCTCGATTCGTTGGCCGATCCCGACGCGCTGCTTCGAGAAACGATTGAAGGTCCGGCGCGTCCCGAAACGATTGTCGAACAGAATGCCGAGATCGCGCTTGTCGAGCGGGCGCTCTTAGCGCTGCCCATGCATCTCCGTGCTGCCGCGACGCTTCGCTTCATTGAAGGCCGTAGCCATCCGGAAATAGCCGAGATTCTTCATCAGCCCATCGGCACGGTGAAATCGCACGTTCATCGCGCCGTGCGCATCTTGCGACGGATACTCGGTCCTCAAATCGGCCGAATTGCACCCGAAGGAGCTTCACTACATGCGTTGTCGTGATATCGATGCCTTGTGGGACGAGATCCGCGGCGAATGCGAAAAATCGCTCAAGGATACCGTCGAAACACATCTGCACGCCTGTCCGCCTTGCCAAGAACTCTACGAGCATTACGAAGGTGTGGCGTTCTGCCTGTCGTCGCTTCCAAAACCCGAACCATCCTGCGATCTCGCGAAACGCGTCGTAGCGCATATCGCGCAGATCGGTGTTAAAGACCGGACGGCTCCGATCACGCTAACGACGGTCGACACGCCGATCGGCGCAGTGCACATCGGATTGAAAGAAGACCGCATCGCCTACATCGGTCTCGACCGGGGCGAACCGCTCGAGCGCATTCGCGAACGCATCGTTAGTCGACTTCGCCGGCCCGTAGTAGCGGGCACTCCGCCGCGATGGCTCGCGGCAACGCTCGATCGGTTCTTTAAAACGTGGCGAGTCGACGACCGTACCATCGACATCAGCGACCTCACGCCCTTCGAACAGGCAGTGCTTCGCGCGGCCGCGGAGATTCCGCCCGGAGAAGTACGTTCGTATTCCTGGGTTGCCACGCATGTCGGACGCCCGCGCGCGGCACGTGCGGTCGGTCAAGTCATGGCGCGCAATCCGTTGCCGCTATTTTTTCCATGCCATCGGGTCGTAGACGCTTCGGGTCACCTGCACAACTACGGCTACGGCCTTGAGATGAAGGCGCGCTTGTTGAAGATGGAAGGCTATCGCTTCGAGAGGTAGCGGGTAGCGAAAAGCCAACCTTAGCGAAGGTGGCAAAGCACGTCCTCATCACCGGCTTCGGACCGCACGGCGATGAAAGAATCATGACACAAACGGCATCGCACGGCCTCGACGATGAATCGAGCGCGATGCGGATTTTCTGCGGTGCAAAGGAACTACAATCCTGAGCGACCCACGAATCGCAGCTATCCCCGACGCCCACGGCCATGCCAAGGGCGAACATCGTCCGTTCGCCGAGGAACGGCCTATCGCGTACTCATCCAGAATGCTCTTCCTGTGGTTTTATCACGCATGCCGGCGCAACTCGCCCCGCTTTCTCATGGTTGCCGATCACGTCAACTATCTCACGTTTGAGGATCCCGGAGCGGTCAATACGGTGCGTCGGGCACTGAAGCTCGCGCATGCGGGCGACCTGTACGGCGCCGCGGAAACCGCCGGCGTCGATGTGGGCCACGCGGCGGTCGTAAGCGACGGCCTGCGGCGCGGAATGCGTTACTCGATCGGCGCGGAGGTCGACAACGATCCGCGATCGCGGCCCGACGCGCAAAACATCGTCGACGCAATGCGTCCCGACGGAATAATTCGTTCGGTGCGTTTTATAACGATCGATCATCCCGAAAAGGGCGGCGAATACTCTTGGGCTTACGACGACCCGGAGTTCGCGCACTTCTTCGACTCCGTGGGCGTCGACCGCGTTTGGGAATTGTATACGGCACGTCTCTTCGACGACATTGAAAAACTGCCCGGGCACGTTGTCGGACACTTCTATAAACCTGGACTCTTCGGCCATTGGCCCGACGACGCGAAGTTAGAACAGTACGAAAATTCGCTTCTCGATCTCGCGTTCGCGCGCGGCATGGCAATCGAAATAAACACCCGTCCGCTCTATCGCGAGCACACCGAAGAGACGCGCGATAAATATGTGGCGCTTAATAAACGGCTCATGCTCAAAGCTAAAGCGAAGAACGTCCCGATCACAATCGGCTCCGGCGCCCATAGCCCGAAGGACCAAGGCGGCGCGTACGATGCGGTTTTACGCATGCTCGATGAGTGCGGCATTAACGAAATCGTCTTTCCGGTAGGCGGCCGTCTTGCGCGGGTTGCTCTTCGAGCGACGAAAGAGCACATGGACGCGCAAAAAATACAAGAACCGACGCAGCCGGGAAGCAGCATCAGCGGCCTGAGCCGCGCCGAATTAGGGCTTCCCGAGGAGATCGAACGGACCCCGGAAGAGATCGCGGCAGCCAAGAGCGGCCGGGATAGCGGTCCGAAGAAACGCGTCAGCAGTCCCGCTCGAACGACGAAGAAGCCTTCTGCATCGGACGAACCTTCTACGAAGGCGTCGTCGCGTCGTTCTGCCGAATCGGCCGCGTCCTCCGCCGCGGCAAAGGCGCATGCGGCTGCCGCCGAGTCGCTGCCGGAGGAGTCCGAGCCCGCAAAGAAGCCGAAGGCCGTCAAAGCACGCCGCCCTGCCGGATCGCCGAAGGCTTCAGCAGAGATCGCGACCGTTCCCGACGCCAAGCCCGCGACCGACGCCAAGCCGGCGCCCGACGCTAAGCTAGGCAAAACAGCGATCGCAAAAACCATGCCTGAAAAAACGCGGCGCCTCAAGGAACCGGCCGCGTCGGCGGCGCCGAAAAGAGACGCAAGCGCTAAGAACGTCGCCGACATTCGTAGACCTGCGTCGAAGAATGTTCCGAAATCCGCTGCAAGAATATCAAAGCCTGCATTGAAGAAACCTGCGCCGAAGGTTCCGGCAAAACCGGCGATTAAGGCGTCGCCGAAAGCTGCCGCCAAGCCCTCCGAAAAACCGGCTGCGAAGAAACGCCCGAAAGCCGCGGCAAAAAGCAGCACCAAGAACACTGCATCCAAAAAACCGGCCGCGCCGGCAAAGAAAATGCCGGTCAAAAAAACCGCTCGTAAACAGAACAAACCGGCGCTCAAGACTGCAGCAAAGAAATCCACGAGAAGAAAGCCCAGTGCGCCGCCGAAGCCTGCGAAAAAAAGCACCGGGTCGAAAACGGCCGCTAAAGGCAGATCAGAGAAGAAAAAATCGACGACTAAACGCCGTTAGGAGTTTGCCATGGCCGATATCGCTCGCTTACGCAATATCGCTTTCGTCGGTCCCCACCATGCAGGCAAGACGACGCTCGTGGAAGCCGTCCTCGCTTACTGCGGCGCGATCTCCCGCCGCGGAACGATCGCCGATGGCACCACGGTCACGGACTGCGAGCCTGAAGATATCGCACACGCGCAGTCTACAACGGTGGGTTTCGCGCACGGAAGCTGCGGTGACATCGATGTAACGATTGTTGACTGCCCCGGATTCATCGACTTCTTCGAAGAGACGAAAATGGCGCTATCGGGCGTCGATGCGGCCGTGATCGTCGTCGAAGCCGATCCCGCACGCATCGTTCAGACGCAGACGATCGTAGACATATTGAAAGCCCGCCGCGTTCCGCATTGCTTCGTTATCAACAAGCTCGATCGACCCGGCGCCGCTTTCGAAGCAACGCTCGAAGCGCTGCAGGCAGCGTACGGACGCCACGTCGTTGCGCAAGAATGGCCGTTCGGGGCCGCGGAAGATTTCTGCGGATACGTCGATCTCGCGCTGATGGAAGCGCGCGCGTTCGATGAAAGCGGCAAAGAACGCAGTGCCGAAATCCCGGCTGCTCTTGCGATGCGCGCGCAGCGCGCGCACATCGAATTGTTGGAAGCGATGGCCGACTTCGACGACCGCTTGATGGAAGAACTGCTCGAAGGGATCGAGCCGCCGATCGAGGAGGTGGAGCAAGATCTGTGCGAGGAGTGTTCGCACGATCAGATCGTTCCGGTTTTGGCGGCAGCCGGCGCAAACGGTGCCGGCATCGCCGCGCTGGTAAAGGCAATACAGCGTTGGTTTCCGTCGCCTGCCGACGCGCGGTGCACGGATGCGCAAGGGCGCCCCATTGCGGCAGATCGCGAAGGTCCGATCGTCGCACGGGTTATCAAGACATCGATTCATCCGCAATCGGGCAAGCTGTCGATCGTGCGAGTCTTCTCGGGAACCATTAAGACGGATTCAGCGCTCACCGACATCACGCGCGACGGCGAAAAAGTGCGCGTGGGCGGCTTGTACCGCCTCCAAGGCAAAAAGCAAGAAGCCGTCACCGAAGCGATCGCCGGATCGATCGTGGCGATCGCACGTTTGGAGCCGGTAAAGACGGGCGACACCCTTACCGGCAACGGTCACCAAGTGCTGCTGCCGAACGGCAAACCCGGTGAAGCGGTTTTTGCAATAGCCATTAAGCCGAAAGAACGAATCGATGAGGCGAAAGTCTTCCAGATGCTCGGCCGCATCGTCGACGAAGATCCTTCGCTTAACCTCGCGCGAGCGGACGTTACGAACGAGTTCTTGCTCCTTGGCAGCGGCGAAGCGCACGTCGCGATCGCCGTAGAACGCTTGAGCCGCAAGTACAAAGTCGATATTGAAACGGCGCCGCCGCAAATACCGTACCAAGAGACAATCGCGGGCAGCACCGAGGTACATTCGAGATATAAACACCAAACCGGCGGCCACGGGCAATTTGCCGACGTATGGCTTCGATTCGAAGCACGCGAACGCGGATCCGGCGTGAGTTTCACCGATAAAATTGTGGGAGGCGTGGTTCCGAGGCACTTTATTCCTGCCGTCGAGAAAGGCGTCCGCGAAGCGTTGATGCACGGGCAGAACGGCCATCCGGTGACCGATATTCACGTGACGCTCTACGACGGCGCCTACCACGATGTCGACTCCAGCGAACAAGCCTTTAAAACCGCGGCCGGGATGGGCGTCCGAGAAGCGCTTCCAAAATGTCATCCAACGATGTTGGAGCCGGTTTCTCGCGTCACCGTTACCGTGCCGATTCGCCACACTTCCGCGGTAATCGCCCAGCTCACCGGAAAGCGTGGACAGATTCTCGGCATGACTCCGGCAGAGCGCAGCGGTTTCGATATCGTTGAGGCCGACGTGCCGCAGGTCGAGCTTTCCCGCTACATCACCGAACTGCGGACGGCGACACAGGGGCTCGCCACATTCCACGCTCATCACGAAAGATATGATCCCGTACCGGGAAATCGAGTAGGACCAAAAGCGGCGGTCTGAAATCCTACGGCTGGTGAAACGGACTCTCGCCTATGCGGCGCTCCTTGCCGCTTTCGCCGGCTGCGGAAAAGTTTCGACCGATAACGCCGCAATAGGCGGGCGTCATTCTTGGACGCGTCCCGGCGTACTGCGTTTAGCGATCCAAAGCGAACCCAAGAACCTTAACCCGCTCCTCACATCAAATACGATTGACGTCTTTGTGGACCGTTTCATGTTCGAACCGCTCATATCGCCAAATGAAAAGGGTACGCAAGTTCCCATCCTCGCCATGCAAGTTCCGAGCGTGGAGAACGGTGGCATCAGCAAAGACGGACTAACGATTACCTATCACCTTCGAAACAACGCCAAGTGGAGCGACGGCGTACCGGTTACGAGCAAAGACGTCAAGTGGTCCTGGCAAGCGATCATGAACAAGGATAACAACATCATCTCTCGTCACGCCTACGACGACATTGCGGCGGTGGACACGCCGGATGCCTACACCGCGGTCGTTCATCTCAAAGAAAAATTCGCCCCATTCGTAAACTCTTTTTTCACCGACAGCGACCAACCATACCCCGTGGCGCCCGAACACGCGCTTGCGAGATATCCGAACATCAACGAGATTCCGTTCAACAGCGCGCCGATGGTGACCGACGGCCCATTTAAATTCGTACGATGGGTTCACAACGATCATATATCGCTCGTTGCGAATCCCGATTTCTTCATGGGGAAGCCCGGACTGACCAACGTCGAGATCCGCGTCGTTCCGGATGAGAACACGACGGTAAATCTGCTCAAGACTCACGCGGTCGACTGGATTTACCAAGCGTCGATCAAGACGTATCCGGAACTCAAGGGCGCTCCCGGAATCGTCATCGACTGGGTGGACGTCAACGGCTATTACACCGTGCAGATCAATACGTCGCATCCCCCGCTGGACGATGTCCGCGTACGGCGGGCCATTGCGTATGCGGTGGACAAGCAGAATTTGGTCGATACCGCAATGTACGGACAAGAGAAAATCGCGACCGAGGATATTCCCGACTGGATGTGGGCATTCGATCCAAAGGTTCGACTGCTGCCGCACGATCTTAAGGAAAGCAAAAGGCTCCTTGCCGAAGCCGGATATTCACCCGGACCTGGGGGCGTAATGCAGAGGAACGGCCAACCGCTCTCGCTGCTGATGGTAACCGAAAATTCAAACATAACGTACAAGCAGCTCGCACTCCAGATGCAAGATCAACTGCGCCAAGCCGGCATCCAAGTCGCGATCAAACAATTTCCGCCGGCGCAGCTCTATGCCCCCGCGGGCGAGGGCGGTATTCTGCAGCTTGGGACATTCGACATCGTTATGGACGGCTGGTACGCCGGTATCGATCCTGACGACAGCTCACAGTTTATGTGCAAGAACTTTCCGCCCGGCGGATATAACTATTCGCGGTACTGCAATCCCGAAATGGACATGGCCGAAAAGATGGCCTTGGAGCACTACGATCGGCCGACGCGAAAGCTTGCGTATGCTAAAACGCAAGCCTTGCTGGCGCGCGACGTCCCACAGATCTTCATCGATTGGTTGCGGCAGGCTCACGGGCTCAACGTCGACTTCAAAGGCTTTTCACCCAACCCCGTCGTCGAAAATTGGAATGCGTGGCAATGGAGCATCTAGGAAATCCCAACGAACCCGTGGGACCTCTTCCCGAACTCGTCTGGCTTCGGAAGATGATCCTCGAGCGTGCGCTCACGCGCGGCGACTATCTGCTCTCGGGGGGCGTTCGCAGCGATTACTACATCGACAAGTTTCGCCTCTTCTCCGATCCCAACGTGCTTCGCCGCATCGCGCGGCTCTTCACGCCGATGATCGCGGATTGCAGTCCCGATCTGATCGCCGGAACGGAACTCGGGGGAGTCGTGATCGCAACGGCGCTTTCGCAGATGTCCAATCTGCCGATGATCGCCGTTCGCAAGCAACCAAAAGGTTTTGGCGCGTTCGCGGATGAGTTCGTCGAAGGGCCGTACGAATCCGGACAGCACGTGCTCTTGGTGGAGGACGTGGTGACGTCCGGGCGGGAGTTGCTGGCGTCGTGTAAGCGCCTCGAGGGCTTAGGCCTCAAAGTAACGCCATGCGCCGTAATAAGCCGCGGCTTGGCGCCGGTCCGTTCGCTCATTCAATTTTCGCTGCCGCGCAGCCAAGCCAAAACGGATAACTAATTTTTTAGACTCGATTTGTGGCGAAACGATCCGCGCAATCTCATTGCTCCTCCGCGTGGGCGGCGCCGTTCGACACCTATTCGCGTGGAGCCGCAGCTCACGTCAGCGATGCCAGCACTTCCTCCACGTGACCGTCGACCTTTACCTTCGGCCAAGCGTTGGCGATTTTGCCGCTCTTTTCGATCACGAATGTGGACCGTTGGACTCCCATTGACTTTTTGCCGTACATGTTCTTCTCGGTAATGACGCCGAATGCGTCGCACAGTTTTGAATCCGTGTCGGAGATCAGTGTAAACGGAATCGAATACTTCTTCTTGAATTTTTGGTGCGACTCGATGGAATCGCGGCTGACACCGACAACGCGAACGTCCTTCTTCTCGAATTGCCTGTAAAGATCGCGAAACTCCGATGCCTCGGTCGTGCATCCCGGCGTGTCGTCTTTCGGATAGAAGTACAACACGAGTTTCTTATCGAGAAGGTCCGATGTTGAGATCGTTTTACCGAGGTCGTCGATGATATCAAGCTTTGGTATCTGATCGCCTTGGGTTAACACGCCTTTAGCTCCTTCGCGGTTGCCTTAAAAAAAAGTCCGCCATCGAACTTGTGGATGGTAGACCGCACACCCTTGCCGATTGCAGCAAAAGTCATGGCCAGGTGCTTAACGGCGACGGCGGCAACATCTCCGGGGCGTCATAGATGTCACAGAATACGCCGAATCAAGGCCGCCGCCCGCCCCACCCGCTGGCAATTGCGCTTATCGAGCGATTGAACGACCGGGATGATGGTCCAATTCTGGAGGTCGGCTCGGGCAGCGGCCGCAACACGCGCGCATTGCAGGATGCGGGGTTCCGGGTCGTTACACTTGATGGGCCGCGATCGGCGCCATGCGCGGGAGCACTTTCGACGCACGCGCTACTGCACGGGACACGCTCCGAAATTACCGGCGTACTCAAGGAGGTCGCCGCACGTCTAAAGCCACGGTCGCCGTTTCTTTGCACGTTCGGTTCGATACGCGACGCACGTTTTGGAATCGGGCGGCACATCGAAACGCAGACGTTCGCTCCCCTCGACGGCGATGAAGCCGGCGTCGCCCACACGTTCTTTGACGCACCGCAGTTACGCGAGATATTCGAAAGCTTCTGGAACGTCGAATCGCTCGAGGAACACAGCGTCGATACTATCGCAGGAGCGTGGGCTCACAGCATGGCGCCGCTGAGCGGCAGCGTCCATTATTTCGCGATGCTGCATCGACGATGACCGTTCGCCCAGGCGTGTGTTATGGCTAGTATCGCGGAACGTCGGGGTCGACGTCTCTTGAGTACGCATCGATACCGCCGCAGACGTTCGTCACGTCGGAGTAACCCTGGCTGAGAAGAAAGTTCGCAACGCGTTCGCTGCGGCCGCCATGATGACACATCACGGCGATGGCGGCGTCTTTCGGAATCTCGTGAAGGCGCTGCGGAACTTCGCGCATCGGAATCTGCAACGTACCTGCAATTGAGGAGGTAACCCATTCGTCGGGCTCACGCACATCCAGCACCACCAGCTTTTCATCGCCGCTGTGCCGGCGGCCCAATTCCACGGCATCCATTTCTTTTAGCATTCGGCTAATGCCCTTTCGTCGCAATCACATCGCGCATCGGGCTCGATGCGTTCGCATAAAGCCGCTTTTCCATTCGGCCGGCAAGGAACGCCTGACGGCCGGCGATTACGGCGTTTTTCATCGCATGCGCCATGAGCACCGGGTCCGTTGCAGCCGCGATGCCCGTGTTCATCAAGAGCGCATCGACGCCCAGTTCCATCGCCAAAGCGGCATCCGAGGCGGTGCCGACGCCTGCATCGACGATAACGGGCACCTTCGAGCGCTCCTTGATGATTCGTATCGTATAGGGATTGCAGACGCCGAGCCCACTGCCGATCGGGGCGGCAAGCGGCATGACGGCCGCGCAGCCTAACTCCTCAAGCTGTTTACATGCAACCGGGTCGTCGCCGATGTACGGCAGGACGGTGAATCCGTCGGCGACGAGTACTTCAGCCGCTGCGAGCGTTTCACGCGAATCGGGATACAGCGTGTCGGAATCGCCGATCACTTCGAGTTTGATCAGATCCGTTTCCAGCAATTCACGTGCCAGTTGAGCCGTAAGAATCGCATCTTTTGCGGTATAGCACCCGGCGGTATTCGGCAGGATGCGCATGCGCGAACGGTCGATGTAATCGAGCATCGTCTTGCCGGTGGGATCGTCCAGATTGATACGCCTGATCGCGACGGTAACCATGCCCGCGTCGCTGGCCTGGTGCGCGGCCTGCATTACGCTCGTAGACGGATACTTTCCCGAACCGACGATGAGACGCGACGCGAGTTCGTACTTTCCGATCGAGAAGGTTTCTTGCGCGATCATCCGCCCGCTACCGCTTTGATGATTTCGATGTTGTCCCCGTCTGCGAGCGCCTGCGTCGCATAATGACTGCGTCTCACGACACGGTCGTTGCACGCGACGGCCGTTCCGCCTTCGGTTGTGCAGAGCAGATCGAGCAGCATCGCGACGGTAGTACCGTCGGCAAGCTCGCGCATTTCGCCGTTGATCGTTGCTTTCACGCCGTCTGCATTCGCGGCAGCACGGTAGGCGCGCCTTCGATGCAGTCTGCGACGATCCGCGCGGTTACCGGCGCCAGCAGAATGCCGTTACGATAGTGGCCCGTTGCGTAGATGAGCCCGTCCAGCGCCGAAGGGCCGATGAAGGGACGCCCGTCCGCGCTTGCCGGGCGAAGTCCGGCCCAGCTTTCCGTGAATGCAAAATCGCCGAGCGCCGGGGCGGCCGCAAGCGCTGCGCGCAGCAATCCGGCGATGCCGCGCGCCGTCACTCGCTCGTCAAAGCCTGCCCGCTCGACGGTTGCACCGATTAGGAGGCGACCGTCGGAGCGCGGCACGAGATAGGCGCCGGGAACCCAGCATGCACGGCGAACGAACCCTCGCGCGATTGCAAGGGCTAACATCTGCCCTTTGACCGGTTCTACGTGCGGACACATCTCTGCGGGAATGCCCGGAACGCGGGCTGCCCAAGCCCCGGCAGCGTTGACGACGTACTGCGCGGGTGCAAATCCGAGATGGCAGCGTATTCCAAGGACTCTGCGGTCGTCGCATTCGACGGCGCAATCGTGCACGTCGCGCACGATTGCAACACCGCGCGCTTCGCATGCCGCGGCAAGCGCGCGTCCAAGCCGCCTGTTATCGACGTGCCCTTCCTGCGCAAGCACGAGCGAGCCCGTAACGTGCGAACCCAAAGCCGGTTCGCGCGCGATCGTTTCGCCACGATCCAAAAGTTCGAATGCGACCCCGCGATTTTCTAGAACGGCCGCGTGCGCGCGCAGTTCTTCCATGCCAGCGTCATCGAAGGCAGCGTTGAGAATACCGTCCAGACGAAGGTGCGCATCGATTCCGGAAGCCTCGCGAACGCAATCGACGAAGCTCGGATACATCGCAAGCGATTGGGAGCATAACGCGAGCAGCCATTCGTCTTCGATCTTCTCGGTATGCGGAGCTAACATTCCGGCGGCGGCCCACGATGCGGCTCGACCCGGTTCGCCGCGTTCGTACACGCGCACCGTCGCGCCGCGGCCGGCGAGCTCAAAGGCGACGGAAAGGCCGATCACGCCGGCCCCAACGATCGCGACGTCGCCGGCAAGCCCTTTTGCTTCGATCACATCCCGGTGTAAACGGGGCCCTCGCCGCCCTGCGGCGGCACCCACGTAATGATCTGATACGGGTCGGCGATATCGCACGTCTTGCAATGCACGCAATTGGTGAAGTTGATCTGCAGGCGTCCCTCGACTTTGCCGTCGTTCTTTTCAAACATCGGCTCGTAAACTTGCGCGGGGCAAAAATACGCGCACGGATTGCCGTATTCCACCGTGCAGCGGTCCCTGCAAATATTCGTGTCCGCCACGTGCAGGTGACAGGGCTGATCTTCCTCGTGGATCGTTCCGGAGCTATATACGTCGGTAAGCTTATCGAATGTGAGCACGTTATCGATCTTCGCTCGTGGCGTTTCTTTAGGTTTATAGCCCGCCTTTTCCATGCGTTCGTAGCCCGGCTCGGATTCGAGTTTATCGACCAAGCCGAAACCGTTGCCGCCGAGAAACGTCGACAGTCCAGCGTTGAGCACGCCGAAAAAGACGCCGTTCTTGAAACCCTGATGGAAATTGCGCGCGCTTCGCATCTCGACGTAGGCCCACGAGTTACGGAAGCGATCTTCGTATGCTCTCAACTGTGCGGCGTCGTATTTTTCGGCTTGCAGCGCATCCCACGCCGTCTCCGCCGCCATGATGCCCGACTTCATCGCTAGATGGATCCCTTTGAGGCGCATGCCGTTAAGAAATCCCGCCGAGTCACCGACAAGCATCAGGCCGTCGGCGTAGAGCCTAGGCATAGCAAAGAAGCCGCCCTCGGGAATCGCTTTGGCGCCGTAACGGATCATCGTTGCGCCGGCGAGCATTTTGCGAATTTCCGGATGCTCTTTCATCCGCTGCAATTCGTTATGCGGATCGGTCGTGGGGTCTTTATAGTCCAAGCCCGTTACGTGACCGATATCGAGGATATTGTTTGCCATCCCGTAGATGAAGCCGCCGCCGAACGTTTCGGCCGGCAAGGGATAGCCGAGCGTGTGAATGACGGTCCCGGCGGGATACCGCTCGTCGGGAAGCTGCCAGAGTTCCTTGATTCCCGCTGCGTAGACTTGCGGCTGCTTTCCGGCATCCAAATTCAGCCGCGGGACGGCCTGCTTAACAAGCGTTCCGCGTGGTCCCTCACCGAGAATAACGATCTTTGCTAGCAGATCCGCTCCCGGTTCGTAGTTCGCTTTTGGATTGCCGTTGTGATCGACACCCTTGTCGCCCGTGCGAACACCCACCACGCGATCGCCGTCCCACAGTAACTCTTGTCCCGGAAACTCACCGAACACTTGCACGCCAAGTTCTTCCGCGCGCGACGCTAGCCACTTCGACACCTTCTGCAGTGATGCGACGAACTTGCCGTGGTTTTGCAGCGGCGGCGGCGTGAACGGGGCCTTGACCTTTCCGCCGGCGGTCAGCAGCCACAATTCGTCGCGTCCGACAGGCGCTTCGATCGGCGCGGAATCTTTCCAGTCGGGAAGCAGTTCGTCGAGCGCTCTCGGGTCCATTACCGCTCCGGATATGCCATGATTTCCTATCTCGCCGGCTTTTTCGATAACGAGAATCTCCAACTCTTTACCGGCCGCCTTCGCCAATTGTCCGAGCCGGATGGCGCCCGCTAAACTTGCCGGTCCGGCACCGACAAAAAGGATGTCCACTTCGAGTTGATCGCGCTGCGCTGCCATAGCAATCGTAGGTTCGTGCAACGCTGCAATCATCATTTGCCCGTTCTAATTAAGGACTGCAGCCCGCCTATCGGCGCCACGCGGAGTTGACAGATCGCCACCTTGCTTGCTGCTTACGCCAACCTCCCACCGGCACACACCTCGCGGTAGGTGGCATAACGCACGTTTCGTAACTCAGGCCCTGTGAGAATCGAGGCCGAAGCGGTCCTATTTCGCAGTTTCGCAAGCGACAATAACGCGCCCGTAGCGCCGGAGATCATGCACGCAATTGCGCGAGAGAATTCCGGTGATGCCGTAGGATACGGTCGCGATCGTACGACCGCTCGCGCGATCGCGGCGTTCAAAGCGCACTTTGGCGAGGACACGGACGTCTACTTTGCGTTCAATGGCACGGGAGCAAACGTCGTTGCGCTCAGCTGCGTCGTACAGCCATGGGAATCGGTGCTCGCTCCCGCTTCGGCGCATCTTCAAACCGACGAGTGCGGCGCGTTCGAGCGCTTTACCGGCTGCAAAGTAATCCCCATCGAAACCGCGGACGGAAAACTGACCGCTGAGTTACTGGAGCCGTACGTCCATCCGGCCGAGGAAGAGCACCACTCCAAACCGCGCGTCGTTTCAATTTCGCAGTCCACCGAATACGGCGGCATCTACCAACCCACCGAGATCCGTTCGTTGGTTGGCTTCGCTCGCGAACACGGGCTGCTCGTTCACGTCGACGGCGCGCGCATCTGCAACGCCGCCGCCGCGCTCGATACAACGCCGCGCGCAATAACGAAAGATCTCGGCGTCGACATTCTCACCTTCGGCGGAACGAAAAACGGCTTAATGCTGGGAGAAGCGATCTGTTTCTTCGGTTCCGAACTGCCGTCCATTGCGGCGCCCTTCGCTCGCAAACAGGGAATGCAGCTCGCCTCGAAGATGCGCTACATCTCCGCGCAATTCGAGGCGCTGCTGGCGGACGACCGATGGCTGGGCTACGCCGCTCACGCAAACGCAATGGCCGCGCGGCTCGTCGATCGAATCCGCGACGTGCCGGGCGTGCGACTCACCCGGGAAGTTCGCTGCAACGCGATTTTCGCTACGATGAAGCGTGATGCCCTAGAACGACTGCAGCAAAAGTTTTTCTTCTACGTTTTCGATGAACGTCTGCCCGAAGCGCGATGGATGACGCACTGGGCGACGACCGTGGCCGACGTTGACGCCTTCGCGCGCGCCATACGCGAGGTCGCATGAACGCGCTCGCGTGGTTCAGAAGGGTCGCTTCGTGACGAAATCCGATATCTTGCGGCTCACTCACCTTTCCGCTAGTGCGGGTTGAGCCTCCAAAATGGATGCGAACGCCCTCGCGCAGGTCCTGCGCGAGCTGCCGAAATTTTCCGACCCCAACGTTCTCGTGGGAACGGCGACCGCCGACGACGCGGGCGTGTATCGCTTGAACGATATGCTAGCGCTCGTGCAAACCGTCGACTTTTTTACGCCCATTGTGGACGATCCGTATACGTTCGGGGCGATCGCCGCAGCGAACGCTCTTTCCGATGTGTATGCAATGGGCGGTACGCCCGTGACGGCGCTCGCCATCGCGGCTTTTCCCGACAATGTGGACCGTGCGATTTTAACCGGTATCTTGCGCGGCGGGAGCGAGAAAGCGCACGAAGCCGGTATAACGGTAATCGGCGGCCACACGGTGCGCGACGACGTGCCGAAATACGGTCTCGCGGTTACCGGACTCGTACATCCCGATCGCGTTATTCGTAATTCAACCGCGCAGCCGGAAGACGCGCTCTTTTTGACAAAAGCACTCGGAACGGGCATTCTCACCACCGCGCGCCGCCGGAACAGCATCGCCGAGAGCGACTTATCCGAGGCGATCGCCTCGATGCTTGCGCTCAACGGTGCGGCGTCGCGCGCGATGGTCGATTCGGGAGCGCATGCGGCAACCGACGTTACGGGATTTGGATTGATCGGACATTTGCGCGAGATGCTCGCGGGATCGGGGACCGGAGCCGATATCTTCAGCGAAGCCGTCCCGCTCTTATCGCGTGCGCTCGCGCTTGCTCGCGACGGCATCGTTCCGGGAGGCAGCCGTACGAACGCCGCTCAGGCGGTTGAAGCCGGCGTAACGTTCGATGAAGCCTTAGACGAAGCGATGCGCTCGGTGCTGTGCGACGCGCAGACATCGGGAGGTTTGCTCATCGCCATCGGCGGCGAGGATGCCGAACGGTTCGAGCGTACGGCGCGCAGCAACGGAGTAGCCGTCGTCGCCCGCATCGGAACGGTTGCAAAACGGCCGGGCCTACGCGTCCATGTATAAATAGCTACGCTGTCCAGTCGAGCATTGAATCCCACTGCAATTTCGGAAAACGTTCTTTGCTCTTGATCGCTTCGACGTACTTGCGCTTGCCGGCGCGGTTGCCTTTTCCCAGCATCACTCCACCCACAAGCCGCTCCTGCCAAAAGTAGAGCGCGCGATACCAGCCTTTCTGCGGATCGGCCTTGCGCGCCGTCTCCAATTCCGGCTGAAGTTCGGGCGAGAGGCCGAACTGCGTGATCGTCTGTCCCTTGAAGAGGAGCGACGAATATTCGGGAACGTCGTGATATTTTTCGCTGCCGCCGATCATGTTGAGAGCCACGACTTTCCCGTGAGCGCCGGCGTTATTCCACGTTCCCATCCGATAACGAAACTCCAGAATCGGATCGTAAAAATCCGCGACGTCGCCGGCCGCAAAGACGCCCGGAACGCTTGTTTCGAGATTATCGTCGCAAAGAATGCCGTTTCTGCTCGTGCGTATGGGCGTGCCGTCGAGAATTTCGGTATTTAACGTCAGACCGAAGCCGGCTCCGTAACACTGTGCCTCGATTTCGAGTCCGTTCTTCGTGCGAACTTTGGTTATCGCACCATTCGAGCGAACGAATTGCTCCACTTCTTCTCCATAGTGCATGTGCACGCCGTCGGCTTTTGCGGCTTTGTCAATAAGCTCTCCGGCGACTTCGTCCAGCATACGGTGGAGCACGCGGGGGCCGCGAATGAGCCAATGCGTTTCTATTTTCCGCGCAGCAAACGCTTCGGCAAGTTCGTAGGCAATGAAGGAGCCGCCGATTGCTACGGCGGCCTTGGAATCGTCGATCTGTTCCGAGATCGCGCGCGTGTCGTCGAGATATTGAAAATTGTAAAGATTATGCGCGCCGTCCGCTCCCGGTGCGCCCGTCGGATTGGGACGCCCGCCGGTTGCAACGAGCAGCGCGTCGTATGGATATTCGATGCCGTTCGCCACCACGGTGCGTCCGGCAGTGTTTACCGCATCGACTCGCGTGAGCAGCTTGAGCGCGATTCCGTTTTTCTCATGCCACGCAATGTCGCGAATCATCACTTTTTCTTCCGGTATCTGCCGTCGCAGCATAGGAGGAAGCGAAATGCGGTTGTAGAGAGGGTACGGCTCATCGCCGAAGAGCGTAATTTCGCAGCCGGGATCGTGCTTGCGTAATTGCTCCGCAGCCGTCGTCCCCGCAAAACCGTTGCCCGCTATGACGTATCGCCGCGCTCCCGAACTTGCCACGCCGCCAGCTCCTCTGCGTTCATTTCGTTCCGGTAATGGTGGGGGGAAATAGGCGGGCGCGCCGTCAAGCACCTGCGCGGGGCAACTTTGGACGTTCGGTTAGTGCAGCTTCTCGGCTCTTTCATCGCGGCGCGCAGCGAATATGCGCTCGCGCGCCTGGAGTGCGCGATGCACGCCGCAGAACTTCCCGCGCCTCCGGTAATCGGCCGTCTAAGCGAAGCCTCGGAAACGGTGCTGCGTACGGAGTGGCCGGATGTAGAAGCGCAACTAGAGACGGCGCTCGCCTACGCAAAGCATGCGGAACGCTCCAACGCATCCGCGTACCGAAGCGACGGTGCTTACCGCGCTCTGGACCGGGCACTGCGCGAAATGGACCAATACGCGCGCGCGGTCCGCTGGGTGCTAACCATAACGGAGAACGGGACCTAAGTTGGCGGCGTAGCGAATTTTGACCGACTGCGGCGCGGCTCTTAGGGTTGTAGTGCGAGGGTGACCATCATTTTGAAGGCGATGTCGAGAGCGCGTTCGTCGATATCGTAGCGCGCGCTATGTTGCGGTTCGATCCCGAGCTTCGGGCCTCGAACCCCGACGATGAAGTACGAGCCTGGACGTTCCTGCTGCATGTAAGCCATGTCTTCGGACCACATTACGATGTCGTGCGGATAGATCACGTTCTCCGCGCCGACGACGGATTCGCCGGTTGCGCGCACGATGTCGTTCATCGACGGGTCGTTGATCGTCGGCGGATAACCCCATAGGTACTCGAATTCGTAGTGAAGGTCGAGCGCATCGCACAGGCCTTCGATCATGCGTTCCATGCGTTGCGGGATGCTGTGACGGACTTCTTCGTCTAACGTGCGCACGGTTCCGAACATCTGTGCGGAATCGGGTATTACGTTAAAGGTCGTCCCGGACGTCAGCTTGCCGACCGTTACGACGAAGGGATCTTTGGGGGCGATCTCGCGACTAACCAGCGTCTGAAACATCGTCACCAACTGCGCCGCCGCAACGATCGGGTCGCGTGCCGTATGCGGCATCGCGCCGTGTCCACCTTTTCCGTTGAGCGAGATTTCGAAGCGATCCGACGACGCAAAAAACGCGCCGTCCCGCAACCCGATCTTACCGACGTCCAGACCGCTGTACAAATGCAGCGAAAACGTTCGATCGACGTGCGGATTTTCTAGCGCCCCGTCATCGATCATCAGCTTGTTGCCGGCCGATCCTTCTTCGCCGGGTTGAAAGCAGAACACGATCGTGCCTGCGATCCGTTCGCGCATCCGCGCAAGCGCCTTTGCCGCCGAAAGCAGAATTGCCATGTGGCCATCGTGCCCGCACGCGTGCATGACGCCATCAACGCCGGAACGATAGAGAACGTCTGCAACTTCATGTATGGGTAGCGCGTCCATATCCGCACGCAGCAGCGTCACGAGTCCGGGTCGCCCACCTTTGAGCGTAGCAAGGACTCCCATCTGCCCTATGCCGGTGCGAATCTCATCGAACCCGCAGTTCTGCAGTTCCGAAGCGATGTAGGCTGCCGTTTCACGCTCTCGCATTGAAAGCTCGGGATGCGCGTGGAAATACCGCCGGTAGCGCACCAATTCATCATGCGGAGCGTCGATCGCCGTCCCGGCGAACGTATTATTCTTCATCTTGCGCCGGTTCTCTAACCGCGTCGGCGATGGCAATCATGCTATAGCGCCTTTCGCCGGATTTTAAGACCCCACCCGATTTAAGTACGGTCGCGCGCGGTGTACGGGCTGCGAGTACATGCAAAACCACCCACGGGATACTGAACGCAATAAGCCATCGCCCGAATGCGTACCAGTAAGGTTCTGAACTATGAAACGCGTGCTCCTCGATAAATGCTGACGCCGCGCTAAAACCAAGCACGAAAAAACAAGCCTTGGCGACGCTTTCTAAATCCCTGGTCACCGACCATCGAGGCTTGGGATGGCCCGCGGGGGTGTTCACTTAGCGGCTCGCAGTGCGTCTCGTCTCGCATTGCGCCATCGGTTTATTGCTTGGCTTATGAATTGTGCAATCGTATTTATCACGAGAAACTCAAAAAAATTACTCGCAAAGCGTTCGCGCGGAAAAATGAGATTCATGCAGAACGCCGCGATGGCGGAAAGGCCTACGAGAAATATACCAATCCAGAAATATCGATGTAGCCGTTCGCGGTTTGTCATTTCATCCTTATGCAATAGAACGAAAGGCTAAATTCGCTTTTGCGATTGTGCCGGCCTTCGCTCAAGCGGCGAGCCGCACGACCGGCGAGCTCGTGGGTTGCGATTCCGTTCGGGTGAGAAACCCTCGTATGGGTTATCCTAGCTGCATTCGCAGGATTCCGCGGAAGGCGTGCGGAGTACGTCCATGTGGATACGAAAGTAGCGTTCGAGCGAGCCGGGTTGCACGACGATCGGCTGATCGCGCTTCTTCGCACGATGCTCACACAGCGGACGCTCGAAAGCCGCGGCTTTCAACTCAATCGCCAAGGGAAAATTCCGTTCGCATCGGCGAGCGAAGGACACGAAGCGGTGCAGGCGGGTGCGGCGATGGCTTTCGAGCGAGGGCGCGACGTTCTCGTTCCATACTATCGCGATCTCGGACTCGCGCTCGGCATCGGTCTCACTCCGAAGGAAGTGCTGCTCTCGCTCTTTGCCCGGGCCGCCGATCATTCGGGCGGAAGGCAATTTCCGCACCATTACGCGAGCAAGAAGCTTGGCCTCTACACGATAAGCTCAATCCTTACCGCACAGGTTCCCCACGCCGTCGGCGCCGCGTATGCGATGCAATATCGAAAAGAGGACGGCCGCGCGGTTCTCGTGACGTTCGGCGACGGAGCCACAAGCGAAGGCGAATGGCACGAATCGATGAACTTCGCCGCAATCCACAAGCTTCCGATCGTTTTCCTCTGCGAAAACAACGAATGGGCTATTTCAACGCCCGTCCACCAGCAGATGGCAAACGTAAACATCCACGAACGCGCCGCCGGTTACGGTATGCCGGGCGTAGCGGTCGACGGAATGGATCCGGTTGCGTGCTACCGCGCGGTAAAAGAAGCGCTCGATCGAGCCAGAAGCGGCGGCGGCCCAACGCTCGTCGAGGCAAAATGCTATCGCTTCCTCGCGCATACCACCGATGACGACGATCGCACGTACCGCTCTCGCGACGAAGTCTTGGAACGCCGGAAGGACGATCCGTTGCCGAACTTCGAGCGCCGGCTCATCGAAGCAAAAATATTTACGGCCGAAGATGCCGAGGCGTTGAAGCGTTCGGTGCTGGCCGAAGCGAACGAGGCGACAGACGAGGCGGAAGCGATGCCGTATCCTAAGGTGAGCGACCTCTACGAAAGCGTTTACGCCGATGGTTGGCAGCCGTGGCGATAACGCCGAAGCTACGCTTCGCCAGATCTCGCTCTTTAACCGTCGACTTAGGGAACATTGATGGCTAAAACGGACACCACAGCCTCGGCCCTGGAACGCCACGGCCTCACCGACGAGCAGTTACGGGAAATTTTCCGCAACATGCTCCTGCAGCGCCAGCTCGACAATCGCGGCTTTCAACTCAACCGGCAAGGAAAAGTCCCGTTCGCGCTGGGCAGCGAAGGTCACGAGGCGCTGCAAGCCGGCGCCGCAATGGCATTCCAGCGCGGAAAAGATATCCTGGCGCCGTACTATCGCGATCTTGGGCTCGCGCTCGGCATCGGTCTTTCGCCCTATGAAATATTGCTCTCGCTCTTCGCCCGCGCGGCGGATCACAACGGCGGCCGGCAATTTCCCAACCATTATTCATCCAAAGAGGCCGGCTTGATGTCGTTCTCGTCGATTCTCGCCGCCCATATCCCGCACGCCGTCGGCGCGGCATACGCGATTAAGTATCGCGGTGAAACGGGGCGCGCGGTGCTGGCAACGTGCGGTGACGGGACGACGTCCGAGGGCGAATGGCACGAGTCCATGAACTTTGCAGCTATTCACAAGCTGCCTTTCGTCATGCTGGTAGAGAACAACGAATGGGCAATCTCGACGCCGCTCGAGAAACAAATGGCGCAACCTGAAATTTGGAAGCGCGCCGCCGGATACGGAATGCCGGGCCGTCGCTTCAACGGCTACGATCCGCTCGAAACGTATGCCGTGGTAAAAGAAGCGCTCGATCGCGCTCGTTCGGGGGGCGGCCCAGCGCTCGTTGAGGGCATGTGTTACCGGTACCTCGCACATTCAACGGACGACAACGACATGACGTACCGCACGAAAGAGCTGGTTGCGGAACAACGCAAGAAAGATCCGGTCCCAAACTTCGAGCGGGTGCTTGCCGGCGCGGGCATCATGAACGCATCCGGCATCGAAACGATGAAGAAAGACGTCTTGCGCGAGACGAACGAAGCGACCGATAAAGCCGAATCGATGCCGTATCCGCAAGCGGCGGATCTCTACACCCACGTGTACGAAGGAGCATGGCAGCCGTGGCAGTGAGCACCTCCACCAAAGTACTCAACAACGTGGAAGCGGTGCGCGAGACGCTCTACGAAGCGATGAAAAGTGATAACCGCACGATCGTTCTGGGCGAAGATGTCGGCAATCGCGGCAACGTTTTCCTCATTACAAAAGATTTCATCAACGAGTTCGGTCCGCAGCGCGTCATCGATACCCCGATTGCAGAAGCTTCGATCGTCGGAATCGCCGTCGGCATGGCGATGGAAGGTTTGCGCCCGATCGCCGAAATTCAATTTGCCGATTTTATCTATCCTGCGTTCAATCAGATTGTGGGCGAAGCGGCAAAAACGCGGTACCGCTCCAACGGCGAATACACGTGCCCGCTCGTAATCCGTACGCCGTACGGCGGCGGGGTGCGCGGGGCGCTTTCCCATTCCGTTTCAATCGAAGCGCTCTTCTATCACGTCCCGGGATTAAAGATCGTCGCGCCGGCGTTTCCTTCCGACGTTAAAGGCTTGCTCAATGCAGCAATCGACGATCCCGATCCGGTGCTTTTTCTCGAACATAAGAAGACGTACCGCCTCATAAAAGGCGAGGTTCCGGAAGGACACTACACGATTCCGCTCGGCAAAGCCGACGTGAAGAAATCCGGCTCCCAACTTACCGTCGTTTCCTACGGACTTTACGTTCACTGGGCGCTCGATGCGGCGCAACAACTGGAGGCGGAGGGAATCTCTGTTGAAGTGATCGATCTGCGCTCGATTCGCCCGATGGACCGTGCGACGATTCTTTCCAGCGTCGAGAAGACGCGGAAGCTGCTAATCGTTCACGAGGATAATAAATTCGGCGGCATCGGCGCGGAGATCTCCGCAATGGTCGCTGAGGAAGCTTTGTTTCACCTCGATGCGCCGATCCGGCGCCTCTGCGCCCCGGACGTTCCGGCGATGGGATATGCGGAGCCGCTCGAACACGAGTACATGTCATCGCCGACGAAAATGGCCGACGCGATGCGGGAGTTAGTGAAGTTTTAAATGGCTACAACGATCACCATGCCGCAGCTCGGCGAAACGGTTACCGAAGGCACCGTCGCGCAATGGCTTAAAAAAATCGGAGACAACGTCGAAAAATACGAAGCGTTCGTTGAAGTTTCTACGGACAAGGTCAATGCCGAAGTGCCCTCGCCCGTCACCGGCGTAATCACGCAGATGCTGGTCAAAGAAGGCGAAACTGTGCCGACCGGCGCCCCGATCGCGACGATCGAAGAAGCCGGCGCGGCAAGTCCTCCAAGCGGCGCGCAAACACCATCTGAGCCGGCCGTAACGTCGGCCGCCGATGCTCCGGCTGCCGTAGGCGCACCCACGAATGGGCACGCGCGGACCGAAGATGTCGTGCCGAGTTCTTACGGCGCACCGGGCGGTCTGGTGGACGACGGTTCCGACGAGGCGTTGCGAAAAGCATCGCCCGCGGTGCGTAAATTGGCACGCGAACACCACATCGACATTCGCGCGATTGCGGGATCGGGCGCCAACGGACGCGTCACCGCGCAAGATGTGCTGACCGCTTCGAGTATGGGTCCGGCGGCCGCGGTCGGACAATCGATCGGCGTCGGGACCAACTTCGGCGCAACGCCACCCCCGCCGCTCGCCGCGCCGAAAGCGCCCGCAGCGCCGGCGTCTTCCGGCGCGTCGACGTACGGCGATCCCGTTCCGGGAACGACGATCGCATTAAACAACGCGAGGCGCATTATTGCCGAGCGCATGGTCGAATCGAAACACACCGCTCCCCACGCATGGTCGATGGTCTCGATCGACGTTACGAACGTTTGGAAATGGCGCGCGAGAGAAAAGGACCGCTTCGAACGTGAAACCGGCTACAAACTCACGCTGCTTCCATTCTTCATTCGCGCCGTGGTCGAATCGATCGGCGCATTTCCGCTCATGAACGCAAAGTTCACTGCGGACGGTATCTATGTTAACAAAGGCGTCAACATCGGCGTCGCAATCGGACTCTCGACGAATCTCGTCGTGCCGGTCATCAAAAACGCTGACACGCTTTCGATCAAGGGTCTTGCAATTGCTGCGGGCACGCTCATCGACAAAGCGCGCAAAAACAAGTTGGGTGTCGACGACCTTGCCGGCGGCACGTTCACGGTAAACAACAACGGCGCGAATGGTTCGTGGGCGTCGGCGCCGATCATCAACGCCGGCCAAGCCGGCATCGTCACGATGGAAACGGTGGAGAAAAAACTGATCGTGCGCGACGACGACTCGTTGGCCATACGTTTTATGATGAACTCGTGTCTTTCGCTCGATCACCGCGTGGTAGACGGCTTCGTCGCAAGCGGCTTTCTTGCCGACCTTAAGAAACGCTTAGAGCGCATGACTGCCGACGGCGCGCTATAAAGACGCACAGATACACTTTAACGCGGTTTTAAACGAAACGGCAAAGCATCTATTGGGCTGCGGTCTCTTTTAGCGTACACTTTTGCGAAAGAACCGGCCGCCGAAAACGCGGTAAGAAAGTCGCCGGCCCGAAAGGTGGTCCGCTTGATCGAACGCTGCATCGCGATCGGCTTGTGCTTGTCGGTTATCGCCTGTTCCCGGGAGCAATCCTCGGCGGTGCGGTCGTCAGGCATGGGAATCGACGCTTACGGACATACGCGCATGAGCGAAATGCGCGACGATACCACTCCGGAACAAAAAGCGCATCTGCTGCGCCTGCTCTCCGATTTACGAACGTCGCTGCCGAAGTATCGCGACATCAAGCAAGCCATCGCCGACGGATACCGTCCGGAAGGCCGCGACGTGCCCGTCGGTGCGCTCAAACATTTTGTCAACTACGCTAACTTGCGAGCGAATTGGCAGCATCTCGATCCGCAAAAGCCGATGGCGTTGCTCTATCGGCGCGAACCTAACGGATACAAACTGGCCGGCGTAATGTTCACGGCCCCGATTGCGAGCGACATGGACGCTCTGGACGATAGAATTCCGCTCATGTACGGCCACTGGCATTCACACCGTAACGTCTGCCAGCTCAAAAGCCGTGGCCCGATGACACCGAAGGAATCGCGATCGTTCGGCTTTAGCGGCTCGATCAATACCAAGAACGCATGCGATGCTGCGGGCGGCGTCTTTCTCGACAACGTTTTTGGGTGGATGGTTCATGTCTACCCGTTCGAAAACGACCTCGCCAAAGCGTTTTAGGCGCTGAAACCCCGATCGCATACACGGATTCTACGATTTCATGGGCGATTCTCGCTTCCATGCCAAACGCGCCGATCGCGGAGCAACGTTCTTCTCGACCGTGCAAATATGTCAGACTCAAGTACGCGATTAACGGTTCGTCAAACACGATCGGCGCCAGCTACACGGCCTCTACAACGAAGCGCTAAAGGGCACGGCGATAGCCGCCTTCTGCCGTTTCAACTAGATGCGGTAGACAATCGCCGGATGTTCGTTTGCTTGTGGGGAAGTGAGTTCCATGGCCGATGACCTAGCGCCCGAGACGCTGCTTCAACACGCGCATCGCACCGACCCACGCGATTCGAACATCGTTCCGCCCATCTATCAAGCTTCAACCTTTGGATTTGAGTCTTCCGAAGCTATGGCGGATGCGGCCCAGACGCCGCGGTTTGAATCGTTCTACACACGTTACGGCAATCCGAATCAAGGCGATGTCGCGCGGGTCGTGGCTGCAATTGAAGGCGCACAAAACGGTCTCGTAACGGCATCAGGCATGGGCGCCATAACGGCAACCGCAATGGCATTGCTGAGGAGCGGCGACCATGTCATCGTTCAACGAGCGATCTACACGGGTACGCGATGGCTCTTCAACGATACGCTTTCGCGCTTTGGAATTTCCGTAACGTACGTCGAGCAAGAAGACTCGCAAGCGTTCTCGGCTGCAATCCGCGATAACACCAAGCTTTTCATGCTGGAAACGCCGAGCAACCCGCTTCTCGGCATTACCGACATTTGTGAAGTCTCGCGCATCGCCCATGAAGCCGGCGCTCTCGTTACGGTTGACAATACGATCGCAAGCCCCATAAACCAACAGCCGCTCCTCCTGGGCGCCGATCTCGTGATTCACAGCGCGACGAAATATCTGGGTGGCCATTCCGATCTTATCGCCGGCGTGGTAGCGGGGGCGCGGTATCTGATCGACCGCATCTGGCAGACCCATATTACGCTCGGCGCGTCGCTCGGGCCAATCGATGCATGGCTGCTGCTGCGAGGGCTGCGCACCCTCGATATGCGCGTACGCCGACACAACAGCAACGCGCAGTCGGTAGCGCAGTATCTCGCGCGGCATCCGGCCGTTTCTCGCGTTTTTTATCCGGGTCTGCGCAGTCATCCGCAACACGAGCTTGCAGCGCGTCAAATGCGCGGCTTTGGCGGCCTCGTTAGCTTCGAGCTTGGAGGCGGTTTAGAGGCTGCGCGGCGCGTGTTTTCCGGTTTGCAACTGTTTCGTAACGCAGTTAGTCTAGGAGGCGTCGAATCGCTCGCCGCGCAACCCGCTGCGATGTGGCACGAAACGAACGGCCATGCCCAAGCGAGCGGCCTTCAAACGTCGCCTTCGATGATACGGCTTTCGGTCGGCATCGAGAATCCAGACGATCTCATCTCGGACTTGGAACAGGCCCTGGCACGCGAAAAATAAACGCGGCGAGTTGAGTCCGAAGGACCGGGCGCACCGTTTGCGCGAACGCCCAAGCCCAGGTTTGACCCCATGCAGATACGCAAGCATTTCCGTTTTGAAGCGGCTCACGTTCTTCCGTTCCACCAAGGCAAGTGTTCGCGCATGCACGGGCATTCGTATCGCCTCGACGTAGCCATTCACGGTCCGCTTCGAACCGACGGAGCTGCCCGGGGAATGATCGAAGACTTCGATACCGTTCGCAGGATCGTGCGCGCTGAAGCGATCGATCTGCTCGATCACCGTACGCTCAACGACATACTCGATAATCCAACGGCAGAGCGCATCGTTTTGTGGATTTGGGAGCGGCTCGAATCGAAACTTTCGGGGTTAGACGAAATCGTTCTTTGGGAAACTGCCACGAGCTGCGCCGTATTGCGGCGGACCGATTTTCACGATGTTGCAACTCTCTGAAATCTTCTACAGCATTCAAGGCGAAGGACTGTGGAGCGGCACGCCGGCCGTCTTCGTTCGCTTGGCCGGGTGCAATCTTTCGTGTCGATTCTGCGATACGGATTATTCTCTTAAATTCATCAGTTCGGTCGAGGGCGTCGTGCGAGCGGTTCACGACGTTGGCGGGGACTGTCCGATGGTTGTGCTTACCGGTGGAGAACCGCTCGCGCAAAGTGACGCGCCGGCGCTCATCGACGCATTGCGAGCGGACGGACGGCGCGTACATATTGAATCTAATGGAACGATATTCACGGAGCTTCCGAAAGACGTCTGGCTCTGCGTTTCTCCTAAAGAGCGCGTTGACGCGCGCATGGCGATGCGTGCGGACGAAGCAAAGCTGATCGTCGACGAGCGTGTTCCCGAGGAGCACCTAGCCGTTTTTTCGGGCAAACCGACCATACTGTTGCAACCTGAGGGCAACAAGCCGGCGAATGTCGCGCTCGCGCTGGACTATGCCAAATTGCATCCGGCGCGTTTTCGCATCTCACTCCAAACGCACAAAATGATCGGGATTCGATGATACTTCTAGTCTGTTCCGTGCACAAAGAACTGGAGTGGATCGGTCCGCGCGCCGACACGGAAGTTCTCATAACGGGTATCGGACCGGTCGATGCGGCCGCCCGCGTTGCGAGAGCGCTTGAGAAGCGTCGTTACGATGCCATCGTAAATGCTGGAATCGCCGGCGCTCTGCGCGGGGTAGCGCGCGTCGGCGACGGCGTCGTAGTCGGTGAAGAGATGATGGAAATCAACCTTGAGAACGGCGAAAAGCTGGTCGTTCCCGATGCAGCGGTGGTCGATCGCGTTCCGGCAGACGCGCACTTCGCCGAAGCGTTGACCGCGTTCGGTTTTCCCCTCCTACGTGGCATCACCGTATCTCGGGTTACCACAACCGAAGGAACCGCGCAGCGGCTGCGGTCTCTTGGAGCAGAAATTGAAACGATGGAAGGGTACGCGGTCTTGCGCGCCGCGCAGTTCGCGGGCGTCCCATCCATAGAAGTGCGCGGCATATCCAATATCCTCGGAGACCGTACGAACAGCGAGTGGAGCTTCGAACATGGGGTCGCGGGCTTACGGCGCGTACTCAACGCAGCGTTAGATCTTCTCTATACGATGCCTCGCAATGCGGAGTGAGCGCGCATCCTATACGCTTGCCTATTCGCCGTGCCCGAACGATACGTACATTTTCGCAGCGCTCACCAACGGCATGTTGCCGAGCACACCCGAAGTTGCGGTCCATCTGGCGGATATCGACGAACTGAACCGTTGCGCAGCGCAAGGGCGCTTCGAACTAACCAAAGTGAGTTACGGTGCAATTCCCTATCTGATGGACAGATACCGGATTCTGCGCGCGGGCGGAGCGCTCGGCCGCGGTTGTGGACCGCTCGTCGTAACGCGCGACGGCTTCGCAGATTCGCTACGTGGGCTCGATGGTAAGCTTGTTGCGATCCCGGGTGAAAACACTACGGCGTTCATGCTTCTGCAGCTTGCGCTCGGCACGCGACCGCAAACGGTTCCGATGCGGTTCGACCGCATCGTGCAAGCGGTGGCAGGCGGTGAAGTTGACGCCGGCCTCATCGTACATGAATCGCGATTCACATACAGCAACGCCGGGCTTGTGAAGCTGCTCGATCTTGGGGACTGGTGGGAATCGGTCTCCGGAATGCCCATTCCACTCGGTGCCGTTTTAGTCAAAAGTACAATCGGCGATTCGGGTGCCGATGAAATTAACGATGCGATCCGCCGCAGCCTGGCATTTTCACGTGCCAACGAACCATCGATCATGCCGTACGTCCGCGAGCACGCGTACGAGATGGACGACGATGTGATGCGCGCGCACATCGCACTTTACGTCAACGAATTCAGCGACGATCTCGGTGCCGCCGGCATTGCGGCGGTGCACGAACTCTTCGCTCGCGCGCGCGCGGCCGGCATCCTTGAGAAAAGCGCGGAGGCAATATTTATATGAAGCGCCGCTCGTTTCTCGGCGGCACCGCTGCGGCCGCATCGCTCACCTTCGCCCCGTCGCTTGCAACCGCACTGCCCAAAGCGACCGTATCGCTTGGAGACGAAATCTTCGTTACGGAAACGTGGCGCGAGCTAAACGGCCGCGGCGTCGGACTCATCACGAATCAAACCGGCGTTACGTCGAATTTGCAGTCTATTGCCGATATCGTTCTTCGAAACCCGTCCATAAAGCTGAAAGCCATTTACGCACCGGAGCACGGCTTCCGCGGCGACCGAAGCGCCGGTTCGTACGTTCCGTCGTACATCGACCCGTCGACCCGTCTGCCCGTCTATAGCCTTTACGGCCCTACGCGTCATCCAAGCTCCGCCATGCTCGAAGGCATCGACACGCTGCTCTTCGACATACAGGACGTCGGCTCGCGAGCGTACACGTTCGTTTCGACGATGGCCTACTGCATGGAAAGTGCGAAGCAGCACGACAAGGAAATATGGATTCTCGATCGTCCCAATCCGGTTGGGGATGCGGTCGAAGGCCCGGTGCTGGACCCCGCATTCAAGTCGTTTATCGGACTCTATCCTATTCCGATGCGGCACGGCATGACGATCGGCGAACTTGCCAAACTTTTCAACGAACATTTCGGTATTGGAGCAAAGTTGCGCGTCGTTCCGATGCGCGGCTACGATCGTACGATGATCTGGCCCGACACGCGGTTGCAGTGGGTCCAAAGCTCCCCGAACATCCCGGACTGGCAGACGACGTTCGTCTATCTCTGCACCGGCCTGATCGACAATGCAGGCGTCAATAACGGCACGGGCTATACGAAGCCGTTCTTTTACGCCGGCGGTTTGGGAATCGACGAAAATGCCCTTGCCGGACGGCTGAATTCGCGTGGGCTTCCCGGCGTCTATTTTCGGCCGGCATCGTGGTCGCCCATTGCGGGTTTTTGGAGAGATCGCGAACTGCATGGCGTCGAAATCGTCGTATTCGACCCTCGCGTTTTCTTAGCGGTCCGCAGCTCGGTCGAAATTCTCACCTCGGTACGGGATATCGCGCCGCGCGCGATTCACATTGCCGATCCGGCAGCGCTCGATCGCGACTGGGGAACGAGTTCACTTAGGACCGGGCTCATGGAGGATAAATCCGCCGCGGAGATCCTACGGAGCTGGTCGGATTCTACGGAAACGTTTCGTGCCATACGAAGCAAATATCTACTCTATTAGATCACGCCAGTGTGTTTTCGATTGCACTGGCGTTCGAGGCGGTTAAGTTGCGGCCCGAGAACACGGCATACGTCTTGAAAAGCGATGCGAAAACGTGATGACCGAAGACGAGATCTCCGAATGCCTGGCCGCATGCGACAGCAATAAGAAGACAGTTGCCATACGTGGCGGCGGCACGTTGGAGGGCATCGGCTTTCCGGTGCAAGCGGACGAGAGCGTTTCGACACGCGGGCTAAACCGCATTACTGAAGACACTCCCTCCGATTCAACCGTAACCGTGCAAAGCGGCGTTACGCTAAGGACGCTCTCGAACGCACTTGCAATGCACGGTTCGCACGTACCGTTCGACGCACCGCGCCCCGACTCAGCGACCGTAGGCGGCACGCTTGCCGCGGGCTGGCTCGGACCGCGACGCCATATCTACGGAAGGGCGCGCGACTTCTTCTTCGGCAGCACGGCGATCTTGGCAGATGGAACGGTCGCGGGCGCCGGAGGAACGCTCGCCGAAAACGTCTCCGGCTACGACATGAGCCGACTTTATGTCGGATCGTTTGGAACGCTCTGCGTGCTTGCGCGAGCGAACCTGAAAACGGTCCCGGCGCCGTCCGACGCTCGCCTCTTCCTTGCGCGCCTTCCCGAGATGACACGCTCGCGAGCGATCGCGCAGATGCGTCTGCTCCCCGTGCCGCCGTCCGCGGCTTTTTGGATCGACGGTTTTCACAAAGCGATCGACGGTGACGATGGCGCGCAGGGCCGGATGTTCGTGTTCCTTGAGGGCAGTTCCGACGCGATCGACGGTTCGACGCGCGATCTGCGCTCCGCTCTCGGCCGCGCCGGTGTGCCGGAAACGCGCATTATCGACGCCGAAGCGCGAGCGGCGTTCGAACGCGTCATCGACGCCTATATCGCCTGCGTCGGCGAGCGGTCGATTACGTACCGACTCGCGACCGTGCCCGAGGACGGCGAGCAGGCCGTTCTCGACACTAAGGAACTCGCAGCGCGTTTCGAATTACGCGTCGATGCGATCCTCGATGCAATGAACGGCGACGCGATCGTGCGCGTAAGCGACCTTAACGCCCACGCGCTGGCATCGAAGATGCATATGTTTGACGACGCGCTTCACGATGCGCAGCCGACGGCCATCGTCATCGCGGGCGATCATCCCAACCGCCCGACGCTGCGCGTATGGGGCGAATTACCGCCGGCGTTTCATGCGATGCAAGTGCTCAAAGCGCGCTTCGATCCCAACGGCACGCTTAATCCCGGCCGCTTCGTGCGCGGCATCTGATGTTCGAAGAGATTGCTCCGGCGTTGCGTCTCGTTCTGCGCAGCCGCGAGCGCATGGGGTTCTTATTTGCCGACGGCCCGTCGACGTTGTTCGATACGATTCGCTTCTTGCGCCGTATCGTTCCACTTGCTTCCACTGCGCTGCGTGAAATGCGCGAGGACGCTGCCGCGATACCGGATGAGCGGCTTCGCGAACAAGCGTTGGCAAGCGTCGACGGCAAGTCGTATCACGTCGCAGGTGCCGCAATCCTCGCAACGTTTCTGGATTCGGTAAGCGCGCAGCGCTATATCAATATCGTTGCGCCGCTGGAAACGATTTACGACTACCTCGACAACCTTTGCGATCGCCACCCCGCAGTGGACGCGGCCGCGTATCCCGTTCTGCATTTCGCCATTGCAGACGCGCTCGATCCCGCCGCGGCGTTGCGACATTATTACGCAAAAGGACCGTACGGCGACGATGGTGGTTATCTGCGCCGGCTCGTCGAGCGAACGCAGAACGCTTTGAGAAACGTTCCCGCGATCGAGTCTTTATTGCCGCTTTTTCGAGAAGCCGCTACATTTTACGCACACATGCAGACCTACAAGCACCTTCCTCCCGGACGGCGAGAAAACGCTTGCGTCGAGTGGTACGTGGAGAACGCGACGCGCTTCGCGGACCTCGACTGGCACGAGTTCGTATGTGCGGCAGGATCGCAGTTCCAGGTGTATGGACCACTCTACGCGGCCTTTGCGGGAGAACCGGTACGGCAGGCCTACGATGCCTATTTTCCGTACCTCTCCGCGCTCCACGTTTTGCTCGATTCATTCATCGACCGAGCTGAAGATCGTGCGCACGGTGAATTAAATTTTGCAGCGGTTTATGCACGCCCGGCCGCACTTCGCGAACGAGCCGCGTACCTCTCGCGCTGCGCACGCGCGCGCTTCGCCGGCATGCCGAATCCTGCGCGGCATGCCTTTGTTTTACGGATCATGGAGCTGTTCTACCTCAGCCATCCGAAGATTGCGCCGCAGGGCCTCGACCGGGACGCGCGCGCGCTGCTTCGCGCGCTGAAATGAAGCGCACGTCGGCGGCGCGAAGCCACGCACGTATGAGAGGTATCGCCGCGCTACTCTGCGTTGTTCTCTTGGTGTCTGCGGCTGCCGCGCGCGGCGGCGAACGTTCCTTCGAGCAATATCTTCTCGACGTGCCGAGCACGTCGGGCGCATTGGAAGACGCGGCGCGCCTCAACGCTGAATCGCACTATGCGGGGACTCCGGGCGACGCGCACATCGCGCAATGGATGCGCGATCAACTGGAAGGCAGCGGATTTCAGGCCTCGATCGAGCCATTTACGTCCGACGTGCCGTATCTGGGGGGCGCTAAACTCTCATTGCTCGCGAAACCCCAAATCGATTTTGATCTCGCCGAAACGCCCATCGCATCGGACCCGGACGGATCGCGCAAAGGCAGCGGCATTCCGTTCAACGCGTGGAGCGGCAGCGGCACAGTGCTTGCACCCGCAATCGACGCGGGACACGGTCTCGACGACGACTATCGCTCACTTGCAAGCCGCGGATTAGACGTCCGTACGCGCATCGTGCTCGTTCGCTACGGAAAGCAATTTCGCGGATTGCTGGCGCGACGCGCGCGCGACCGCGGCGCCGCCGGCGTAATCTTTTTCTCAGACCCGGCCGATCGCGATGGATCGCTGCGGGGACCGGCGTATCCCGACGGTCCGTACCGTCCTCTCGGGGCGGTGCAGCGCGGGAGTCTCGGAACGCCGGCCCTCACCATTCCGGCGCTTCCGGTAAGCGCTGCCGTTGCCGCGCGCATTCTTACGGCCATGCATAACGGAATTACCGCATCTCCCATTCGTTTACAAGTGGACGAAATCGTCAAGCGGCAGACGCTATGGAATTCCGTCGGCATATTACAAGGAGACGATCCGACACACTCGATTGTGCTCGGCGCGCACCGCGATGCTTGGGTATACGGCGTTACGGACAACGGCGCGGGAGTGGCGACGCTGCTCGAAGCGGCGCGCGCTTTGGGATATCTCGCGAAGAGCGGCTGGCGTCCGAAATATTCGATCGTCGTCGTGGGTTTTGACGGTGAAGAGATCGGCGAAGCCGGTTCGAACGCCTATCTCCGCATGCACGAATCCGCGCTGCGTACCGGATGCCTTGCCTACATCAACGAAGATGAAAATGCGACGGGGCAGACCTTCGGCGCGATGGCCGCCGCCGCACTGGAAAACGTGATCGCTCCGGCCGCACAGGCGATTCGCGATCCGCGCGAGGAGCGGCGTACGCTCTACTCAAGGTGGCAAAGCCAAGCCGGCGGTGCGAACGTGCGGGGACCGGGAGGCGGTTCCGATTTCGAGCCGTTCTTATACGACGCCGGTATTCCGGTCATGGAGATTGGATTCGAAGGTACGTTTGGCGTATATCATTCGGCATTCGACGATTTGCGCTATGCGACGACGCAAGCCGATCCGGGCTTCGTCAACCATCGCACATCGGCACAGATGGTAGCGCTGCTTGCGATGCGGCTCGCGAACGGCACGGCAGCCTATCAACTCACGTCGTACGCACCGCACATGCGCGCGGCGCTCGGAACATTGCCGATCGACGCACGGGACCTCACTCCGGTTAGTGCGGCAATCGGTCGTTTCCAATACCGCGCATCCAACGCCGATCGCACGGGAGCCGACGGCAATCGCGCGATCGCGATCGTGCGACGCCTCGACCTCCTCTTCTACGGACGCAATGGATATGCTGCGGTCGCATTCCCCGCCATCAGCGCCGCCGCCGGCACACACAATCGGGCAGAACTTTCAGCGGCGGTCGGGAGAACGGTGCACGAACTCGACGACATCTCTGCTGCTATCGTACTGGCCGCGCGCCGATGAGCGTCTACGCACGGCGCCGGGAACTTGCGCTCGCGCGATTGGATGGTGCGATCGCCGTTATCGCCGGTGCCGGCATGGTGCCTCGTAACGGCGACAACGATTTTGAGTTCCGGCAACGTTCCGACTTTTTTTATCTCACCGGTTTCGATGAACCCGATGCGGTCCTCGTGCTTGCACCCAACGATACGTCGCACCGCACGGTGCTCTTTCTGCGCGACCGGGATCCCGCAAGCGAAATTTGGGACGGCGCACGCTTAGGCGCAGAACGCGCACCATCAGAACTCGGCGTGGACGCCGCCTATTCGTTGGACGAACTCGATGCGCGATTGCCGCGCCTGCTGGCCGGAGCACAAACGCTGTTTTACGATACCGGAGAAAACGAAAAGCTCGATCGCCGGATCCAAGCCGCGCTCGATTCCGCCAGATCGAGCGCACGCCGGCGCGGAGGCGCACCGGGCGCGATCGCGCAAGCCGCACAGATCCTTCACCCGCTACGCGCAATAAAACATGCCGAAGAGATCGACGCAATGCGGCGGGCAGCTGCGGTCACGGCAAGCGGCCACGCCGCCGGTATGCGAGCGACGCGGCCCGGCGTATTCGAATACGAAGTGGAAGCCGCAATCGAATACGAGTACCGGCGCCTCGGCGCTCAACGCGAAGCGTATACCTCGATCGTGGCAGGCGGTGACAATGCGACGACCCTACACTACTCCACGAATCGCAACCGTCTAATCGACGGCGAACTCGTCCTAGTCGACTCCGGCTGCGAACTCAACTACTATGCGAGCGACGTTACGCGAACGTGGCCCGTGAACGGACGTTTCACGGCGGAACAACGCGCGATCTACGAGATCGTCCTGGCCGCTCAGGCCGCCGCAATGGCGCAGGTGCGCCCGGGAGCGCCCTACGACGCGTTTCATCGAGCCGCCGTGCGCAGAGTAACGGAAGGCTTGATCGACGTCGGCCTGCTTCGCGGCGGCATCGATGAAAATATCGAAGAAGAGCGATATAAAACGTATTTCATGCACGGCACGGGCCACTGGCTCGGCATGGACGTGCACGATGTCGGTGACTACCGCGACGAACGAGGAGAACCAGTTGCGATCGAGCCGGGCATGGTGATGACGGTCGAACCCGGCATTTACGTGCGCCGCGAGCTTTATTGCGACGAGCGATTCAAGGGAATCGGAGTACGAATCGAAGACGACCTGCTCGTCACGGAAAGGGGTTACGAGAATCTCACCGCTGCAATACCGAAGACAATCGACGATATCGAACGCGTCGTGCGCTCTCACTGATTTTCCGAGCGGCAGCTACGCAGCCGGCGGATCGACCACTTTGTCGGCTAGCGCATACAGCTCATTGTCCTCGCGACCGATGCGCAGTCCGAGAGCATTTACGATTTCCGCCCAATGGTGCAAGAATTTGCCGGGATCGGAGCTTACGGCTCCGGTAACACTCCACTTTGCATGGAATGCGTTGTAGGCTTCCAGCAAACCGCCCATTTCGCGCTGAAAACGCGCCGCCATGTCTCGAACGCTTTTAAGAGAATGTGCAAGCAGCATCGGATATAGCCGCTCATCTTCGAGCTTTAAATGTACGCGCAACGCTCCCGTGAGTTTGAAGAGCACCGCGCGAACTTCGGCCTCGTGAATCGCGGCGACCTTCGCCGGCATCTTGGCGGCAAGCTCGAGCAACGCCTTATGTTGTTGCCGGAAAACAGATGTGATCATGCGACCCCTCCATAGTAGATCAACGGCAATGCTGAACACATCCTTAGTCGCACGCCGGCAAAGTCTACGTAAAGAACCGGCACGCGAGTAGAATGTCGCCTCAGATATTGATGCACCGGCAGCGCTGCCACGGCGGTAAGCGTGGCTTAGAGGCCGTCTTGACGAAGTGAAACTGTTGCGCTCGCAGTTAAGCGGAGGTCGCGAGTTCGGCAGTTGCGTCGCTACAGACGAGTGGTTGCGGGTTCCAGGGCAAGAGCTCGGTGA
>JALYTY010000046.1 GCA_030854045.1 Vulcanimicrobiota bacterium
CCGGTTGAAGATACCGGGTTCGATGCAAGCTATGTGGAAATTGCCGAAGCAATCGCGACCGGTGAAAACGTCAACGCGCGCGCCGGCGATATGCGCGCGGGCGAGCCGGTGCTGGCGCGCGGCACGCGAATCGGCGCACCGCATTTAGGCGTTCTTGCGACGCTCGGTGTGGTTTCCGTTCCCGTCTGCCGCCGGCCGATCGTCGCCATCGTGTCGAGCGGCGACGAGTTGGTGCCCCCATCAAAGAGGCCGTGCGTGGGAGAGATACGCGACTCGAACCGCTACGCCGTTGCCGGCTCGTTGCGCGCGATGGGCGTGGAGCCGCGGCATTTTCCGACGGTGCGCGATGAGGCCGGTGCTCTCGCGGCAGCGCTGTCGGCGGCGCTTGCGCAGTGCGATGCGGCGATCGTGACGGGCGGTTCTTCGGTGGGAGAACGCGATCGCACGCCACAAGAGATTGCTTCGCTCGGAACTCCGGGGGTGATCGTTCACGGAATCAAAGTGAAACCGGGGAAACCAACGGTTTTGGCAGCGATCGGCCGCAAACCGGTCGTCGGACTGCCGGGAAATCCGACTTCTGCGCTGACGATACTGGAGGCCATCGCGGCGCCGATTTTTGCCGCGATGACCGGCGCGCTCCCCTGTTGCCGGGCCGTTACGGCAATCCTGGACGGCTCCGTAAGCGGCCGCGCCGGCTGGACGTGGTTCCTCCCGGTGGCTCTGCGGCATGAGCCAGCGGGCCTCGTGGCGCATCCTCTTGCTTTGCATTCATCCGAGGTGAGTCTTACGGCGCGCGCCGGCGGCTATCTCACCGTAGAAAACGGCGAAACATTGTGCGCCGGCACGCCGGTTCAGATTCGCCGTTTCGCATAGGGCTCGAAAAGAAAAGAAGCAACAGGTGATCCGTCCGGCTCCCGCAATCGAAGCGATCCCACCCATGACGCCGTTCGTCGGCCCCGAGCAGTTGATGCGCGAGACGGGACGGGAGTCGCTCGTGCGTCTGGGCGCAAACGAGAGCGCCTTCGGTCCTTCGCCGCGGGCGGTTGAAGCCATGACGGCGGAGCTTCCGCGGCTCTCATGGTACGGCGACCCCGAATCGTTCGCATTACGTGAAGCTCTCGCCGACAAACACGGATGCCGAATCGAAGAACTGCTGGTGGGCGCGGGCATCGACGACCTGATGGGTCTGGTCGTTCGCGCGTACGTCGCGCCGGGCGAAGCTGCGGCAACGTCGCGCGGCTCGTACCCGACGTATAACTATCACGTCATCGGCTACGGCGGACGTCTGGTAACCGCAGACTATCGCGACGACGGACGCGTCGATTTAGCCGCACTTGCCGCCACCGCGAAACGCGAACGTGCCGCTCTGGTGTATTTGGCAAACCCCGATAACCCGAGCGGAACGTTTTTCGGACGGGATGAGATCTCGGCGTTTCTCGATGCGTTGCCGGACGACGTGCCGGTAATGCTCGACGAAGCGTATGCCGATTTCGTCTCCGCAGAAGATCTGCTGCCTGCGCGAATCGACGAACGCCTGATTCGCATGCGGACGTTCTCCAAGGCGTACGGCATGGCGGGCGCGCGCATCGGTTACGCCATTGCCCCTGCGTCGACGCTTCAGACACTGCAAAAAATTCGGTTGCATTACGGAGTGAATCGCAACGCGCAGACCGGTGCGCTCGCATCGCTCGCCGACGAAGCGTTTCACGCCTACGTCGTAACGGAAACGGAACTCGCGCGGCAAGATTACTACCGGATCGCGCGCGACCTCGGCCTGCGAGCGATCGAGTCGCAGACGAATTTCGTTTGCATCGATTGCGGAGATGCCGCTCGTGCGGCGCGCATCGTAAACGAGCTTTTACAGCACGGCGTTTGGATCCGCAAACCCAATGCGTCGCCGCTCGACCGCTGCATTCGGGTAAGCGCGGGCGCGCCCGCGGTGCGCCGCGAATTCGAACGCGCGTTTCGCGCCGTTCTCGCCGGAGCCGGCGTATGAAGTACGCCATCGTCTCCGACATTCACGGAAATCTAGAGTCGCTGCAGCGTGCGTTCGCGTCGATCGACGATGACGACGTGGTGATGTGTCTCGGCGACATCGTCGGATACGGTCCAAATCCCAACGAATGTGTGGCCATGGTTCGGGATCGCGCGAAGCATGCCGTGCTCGGAAATCACGACTTGGCCACCATCGAAAACTTCGGCGTCGAGTACTTCAACGAGGTAGCGAAGGCAGCGATTGCGTGGACGCAAGGCGTCCTAAGCGAAGAGAACCGCCGCTGGCTCAACGACCTTTCCTACGAACTCCGGCTACCGGAATTTCTGCTCGTGCACGGCGCACCCGTGACGTACTTTGAATATATTCTCGATAAGCGCACGGCGCTCAAGGCGTTCAAAGCAACCGACGCGCCGCTGATCTTCATCGGGCACACGCACATTGCCGAGTATTGGGTGCTCGAACCCGACGGAACGGTGAGCCACCAACACATGCAGCGCGGCGGCGTACTCGATTTGGAACGCGGTAAGCGGTATATTATCGACGTCGGGAGCGTCGGTCAGCCTCGCGACCTGAATCCGGATGCGTCGTTCGTGCGGTTCGACGCAGAAGCGCGGCGCATCGAGTGGGTCCGATACGATTATCCGATCGTCGCAGTCCAGGAAAAAATTGCGCGCGCGCATCTGCCCGAATATCTCGCCATGCGCTTGGAGAGCGGAAGATAGCGTTGGACGTGCCGGTCGATGATGGCAATTGTTTCGCGTGCGGCCCCGACAATCCGATCGGTCTGCATCTGCGTTTCACCGGCGCTGCGCAGGGTGTCTGCGCGCGGATCGTGCTGCGCGACGATTTTCAAGGGTGGAAAAATATTGCGCACGGCGGGATCGCCATGGCGCTGCTCGATGAAGCGATGGCGCACGCTGCAGGCCACGCCGGCCACCGCGGCATGACCGGCAGCATCAACGTGCGTTTTCGTAAGCCCGTGCCGCTCGGCAAGCCGTTGGACATCTGTGGATGGGTTGCGTGGCAGCGGCGTAACGTCCTAGGGCTCGAGGCTACGGTCTGCGACGAATTTGGAACGACGCTCGCGCGCGCCGATGGAAACTTTGTTTCGATGGGCCCGCTCGATGCGGTTGACGATCGTCGCAATCCGGCGCGCGCACGATAAAGTTTATGGCGAAGATGAAACAGCAGCGCGCTGCCGCCGCGGAAGAGAAAAAGCGACACAACGCGCCGGCGATCGATAACCGTCGCGCGCGTCACGAATATCACATCCTCGAATCGCTTGAGGCAGGCTTGGCGCTGACCGGCACGGAGGTGAAGTCGATTCGGGCGGGCGGCGTAAGCTTGAGCGAAGCCTACGCGCGCTTTCGCGACGGCGAAGCGTGGCTTATGAGCATGCACGTTCCTCCCTACAAGCAGGGCAGTTTCTCCAACGTCGAACCGAACCGCCCGCGCAAACTGCTGCTGCATCGCGAACAGATTCACGATCTCACCGCGAAAGTGAAAGAGAAAGGACTTACGATCGTGCCGCTGCGGATGTATTTCACGCGCGGAGTCGTTAAAGTGGAACTCGGCCTTGCGCGCGGAAAAAAGACGTGGGATAAGCGCGAAGACATCGCCAAGCGCGACGTCGAGCGGGAGATCGCGCGGCACGTGCGATAGCGGATGCGCGGAGCCAAACCTGGGTCTGCACTCGAGCAGACGATCGAGCGCGATGGAATTGTCCGGCGCGGCGATTGCACCGTCGTAGCGTGCAGCGGCGGCGCCGATTCGGTAGCCCTTGCGGCCGCGCTTGCGGCGGTTCGTGCGCCGATGATGCTGGACCTGACGCTCGCCTACGTCCACCACGGCACGCGCGATTCCGCTTGGCAGGATGAGTGCGTCGTCCTGCGCGTCGGCGCGTCGCTGGGTCTGCCGGTCCGAATCGCGCAGATCGACGGTACCGCATGCTCCGAATCGCGCCTGCGCGACGCCCGGTACGCATGCCTCGCGCAGATCGCGCAGGATCGCGGCGCGGCAGCCGTGGCGACGGCGCATCACAGCGAAGACCAGAGTGAGACGGTTTTGCTTGCGCTGCTTCGCGGTGCCGGAACCGGCGGAATCGGCGGCATGCGCGCGCGACGTCCCCTGGCCGCGGGGATCGACCTCATCCGGCCGCTGCTTCGCGTCGCGCCCGAAGATCTGCGTGATTACTGCCACGGGCATGCGCTTCCGTATGCCGTCGACCCGTCCAACGCCGACATCGATATTCGCAGGAATGCCGTTCGCAGCGCGCTTGCGGCCCTGCGAACGCTCTTCCCCGGCCTCGACGAAGCGGTCGCGAGAACCGCCGAGATCGTTACCCAGGAGCGCTCCCAAACCGGGCGCGCGCAGCTCCGCCGGCACGTGCGTGAAACGCTGAAGCAAACCGAGGGCCTGCAGGATCTCGATTTTCATCACGTCGAGGCGGCGGTACGGGCTTTGGAAAACGGCACGTCCGGCCGATTCCATATGAAGCCCGGGGTCGTACTTCATATTGAATCCGGAACTATTCAGAGCTGTACGGCGTCTCAATGAAGCCCTCCGAAAGCTACGACGGCGCGCTCGAGAAGCAGATCTTCAGCGCGGGCGAGATTCAGGCAGCGATCGGAGACCTTGCGTACCGGATCGCTGCGGACCATCGCGGGCAACCGTTGCTGCTCCTGGGCGTGTTGAAGGGAGCACTGTACGTTGTCTGCGACTTAGCCCGCGCGCTCGCGGCGCTTCCGGACGGTCCGAGTGAGATTATCGTCGACTATATCTGCGTTTCAAGTTACGGCAACCGTTCGCGCTCGAGCGGAGAGGTTCGCGTTCTCAAAGACGCAAGCGAACGGATCACCGGACGGGCGGTCGTCATCGTGGAGGACATCATCGACAACGGCCTCACACTCGCGTACTTGCGGACGTTACTCGAAGACCGGCATCCCGCAACATTGCGGTCGTGCGTCCTCTTCGATAAGCCCTACAACCGCCGGGTCGACGTGCCCGTTGAGTATGTTGGCCTAGAGTGTCCGGATCATTTCGTCGTAGGGTACGGTTTGGACTACCAGGAACTCTTCCGGAATCTCCCATACCTCGCGCAGCTTCGTCCAGTGGTATTTAAGGAAAGTTAGCGGTTTAACATCAACGTGACTAAACATCTCCGATCGGTCCTGCTGGTCGCCTTGGCGGTCCTCGCCGTAATTTTCATCGTGGAAAAGGTCATGCAGCCGGGCGAAACCGCGCAACGGCTCGACTACGGCGTCTGGCATCAAAAACTGGAGGCCGGACAAGTTCAATCGTTTCATGCCATCGGCCAAGCGGCCACCGGCGATCTTGCCGGCGGTCAGCATTATACGGTTTCCCTTCCGAACACCGATCAGGAGTTCGTCAAGGACGTTGAATCCCACATACGAAGCGGCCAACTGAGCTTCGATCAGCCGACCAACAGCGGCATCCTCTCCAACCTGCTGATGTTCGCGCCGCTGCTCGTCATCGTGCTCTTCATGTTCTTCGTCCTTCGCCAGGCGCAGAGCGGCGGAAGCCAGGCATTATCCTTCGGACGCTCGCGCGCGAAAATGATGTCGGAGAACCGTCCGAAAGTGACGTTTGCCGACGTTGCCGGCGTGGACGAGGCCAAGGAGGAGCTGGGCGAAATCGTCGACTTCCTCAAATACCCAAAGAAATATCAGGCGCTCGGAGCGCGGATACCCAAAGGTGTGCTGCTGCTCGGTCCGCCGGGTTCCGGTAAAACGCTGCTGGCGCGCGCTATCGCGGGCGAAGCGGGAGTTCCGTTCTTTTCGATCTCCGGTTCGGATTTCGTCGAAATGTTCGTCGGCGTCGGTGCTTCGCGGGTTCGCGATCTTTTCGAACAAGCGAAAAAGTCTGCGCCGTGCATCGTCTTTATCGACGAAATCGACGCGGTCGGGCGTCAGCGCGGAGCGGGTCTCGGCGGCGGACACGACGAGCGCGAACAGACGCTCAACCAACTGCTCGTCGAGATGGACGGTTTCGATCAAAACACCGGCGTTATCTTGATCGCCGCGACGAACCGCCCCGACGTGCTCGATCCCGCGTTACTTCGTCCCGGACGCTTCGACCGGCAGATCGTCGTCGATCGCGCGGACTTCCGCGGCCGCCACAAGATTCTGGAAGTGCACGCCCGCAACAAACCGCTCTCCAAGGAAGTTTCGCTGGAAACCCTTGCAAAACGCACGCCCGGTTTCTCGGGCGCCGATCTTGAGAATCTCTTGAACGAAGCTGCACTGCTTGCCGCGCGTAAGAACAAAAGCGTCATCGAGATGCAAGATTGCGACGAGGCGATCGACCGCGTCATGGTGGGTCCGGAGCGCAAGTCCACCGTGATGTCTTCCAAAGAAAAAGAATTGACGGCGTATCATGAATCGGGACACGCCATTCTGGGTGGGATGCTCGAGAAATCGGACCCGGTGCATAAAGTCACCATTATTCCGCGCGGCATGGCGCTCGGACTCACATGGTCGCTTCCCGAAGACGATCGCCATTCGGTCACGCGTGAAGAATTGATCGCGCAGGTTACGATGGCGCTCGGCGGACGTCTCGCCGAAGAGATTCAATTCGGCGATGTCACGACCGGTGCGAGCAACGACTTTCAGAAAGCGACGGAACTGGCCCGCCGCATGGTCACGCAGTACGGCATGAGCGAACTTGGTCCCATTCAATTCGGACGCGGAAACCATCAAGTGTTCCTCGGTCGCGATTTCGGCGAAGAGCGCAACTACTCCGAAGAGGTCGCAAGCAAAATCGATTCCGAAGTGCGGCGCATCATCGAAGACTGCTACGCGCGCGGCAAAGAACTGCTGACCAACAACTGGCAGAAGGTCGAGCGCATGGTTCGCTCGCTGCTCGAAAACGAAACGGTCGAAGCCCAAGAAGTTCGCTGCAATCTTACGGACCGGCCGTTCGACCGGAACTCCGGCGGAAATGCCGCCGCCACGACGCCGCCCGAACCGGAAAAGGCGCCCGTGGAAGAACCGCAACGTGAAAAGCCGACGCGCCTTCCGCCCAATATCTCGCCGGAACCGGCATGAAGATTGGCGTCTCGATCGCCGGGTTGATGCTCGCAGCAGCTTCGCTCGTACCGCTTCACGCGCCGGCTGCCGGCGAATCGCCCCAACATGGCAGCCTGCCACACGGCGGCTCGTACATTATCCACCGCGACAACGCAATTGGAGCGGCGGCAATCGATTTATGGTTTCGCGCTCCGGGCGCCGGTTACGATAACGGGTTGCCCGGTCTCGCCCGCTTGGCTGCGACCGCCGCCGCCGCTGCGCCGTTGGAGAGCGGCAAATCGCTCGTGACGATGATCCGCGCGGCCGGCGGCAGTTTTACAATCGACGCCTATCCGGATCTCATCGGCGTCGGTGCCGTCGTCCCCGCCGCGTCCGCGCGCCGCATCGTCGCCGCGATGACCGCCGCATACTTTGCGCCCTCGATCGACGATGCCGCGCTCAAGACCGCGCAGCGCGACATGGCGGTTCTCGGCGCCCAGAAGCGTTTCTCTTCCGACGAACTGCTGCATGACGCGCTCTTTGCCACTATTTTTCCTGCGGGAGCGGCCCACTATCCGGCGATCCCGGATGCGGTGACCGATCTCACTCGGATCACGACGGCGCAAGCCGGCGCCTTTGCGCGCCGGGCATTCCGCTCGGGCAACGCTACGCTGACGCTGACCGGCAACGTAGATCCCGAATCGATCGGCGCGGTAACCGCCGGCTCTGCCGGTGGACCGGATGCCCCCGTCGATTCAGCGCCCGGGAATCCGCCGTCGAGCCCGGTTAGCATCGTTGCGGCGGTGACCGGAACCGGCATGGCGTGGATCGGCCCGCCTATCGCCGACCAAAAAAGTGCGACCGCGCTTGATTTTGTCGCCGACTATCTTTTCCGCGACGAAACGGGTGTGGTGACGAAGGCCATCTCCGATACGACCGACAGCTACATCAGCGCACAATTCATCACGCTGCACGATCCCGGCATCATGCTCGTGACGGTCGGAGGCTCCGGCGCGGAAAAGCTCGGCGTACGCGTTCATGACGCGCTTGAGAAAATGCAGCAGCCGCTGGATTCGGCGGCATTCGCCGCTGCGCGGGAGGCCTTTCTGTATCACATTGCGAGCGATACGCAAAACCCCGCGGAACAAGCCGATAATCTCGGCTGGTACGCATCGGAAGGGGACGCTTCGTATGCTCCCGGCGATCCGGCGAGTTCGTATTGGAAAGCGGCAAACGCGCTCGACCCCGCCTTTGTAGCCTCGGTCGTGAAACGCTATCTCGCCCGTCCGTTTGTCGTCGAGCTGGTTCCCCCGTCCGCCGCGAAAGAGAGCGCATCGTGAAGTTCTGGCGGCCGGCTGCGGCCGTAACCCTCGCAATCGTCCTGTTGCCGCTCGCCGCGCGTGCTGCAGCTCCGATCGTAACGCGGGCAGGCGGCATAACGGTGATCGATCAGCCTGATTCTGCGTCAGGACTGCTTCACGTCGAACTCGTGTTGCGTGCCGGCCTCGACCGGCAGACGCTCGCGCAGAATGGCTTAGCCGCCCTTACCGCTCGCACGATCCTGCGGACGCCGGTGGACGGCACGCCGCTCGAAGATGCCATCGCCGCGCACGGCGGCTCCATCCGCGCCGATATCGACGGCGGCGATGTACGTTTCGCGATCGAAGCGCTGCCCTCCGATGCCGCGGCAGTCCTCTCGCTTGCGCAACGGGCGATCGCGCGTCCCGCGTTTGATGCGGCAACCGTCGGTAGCGCGCGTGCCGCGCTGCTCAAAGCAATCGCAGCCAACCAACAAGAAGCGCTGCGTGTTGGACTCGATATGCTTAGCTCCGCCGGAACAAAATCCGCCAACGGCGGTTTGCCGGCGCTCGGCATCCCGGCGCTGCTCGCGCAATTTACTTCGGGCGACGTTCGAAATTTCTACGCAAAGTTCTACCGCGCAGGCGGCGGTTTTCTGAGCGCAGCCGGCCGAACCGATCTCTTAGCACCGCAGGCTTTGGCGACGTTTGCTCAAGCGATACCTTCCGGGCAGAGCGCGGCGGTGAGCGTCGCGCTGCCGCGACTGACCGGTACGTCGCGAGAACTCATCGCGCACCGCGACATCACGGCGCCCTGGCTCGTCGCGCAATATGCGGCTCCGCCGATCGAAAGCAGAGATTTCGGTCCTATGCTGGTGCTTCGGGCGTTTATGCAACGCACGCTTGCCGACATCGCGGAAGTTCCCGGCGTGATCTCGCCCACGTTCGCTTCTCGAGCGGTCGGGTCGCTCTACCAATACGACGAAACGCCTCCGAATCTGACGCTCTATGTCAACGGCGGCATCGGCAATCCCAATCGGTCGTTCGCGACCGCGCTTTCGATCGCGACCATCCTCGCATCGACGAAATTGCAAGGCTCGATCGATGAGTTCAAGGCGACGGCTTCCGGCGATTTCGTGAGCGAAGCGACGTCGCTTGAATCGCGAGCATGGCTCGCCGTCGTCTTTGCGCGCAACGGTTCTTCGCCCGACTACCTGAACCGCACGCTCGGCGCGATCGACGCCACGAGCAGCGCCGATTTGCAACGTGTCGCACGGAAATACTTAGGGAATCCGACGATCGCGCTCGTTCTGCCGCGCGACAAACAGCAGTAGCGAGTTCACACCTGCGCGTCGCGCTCGTTCACGATTATCTCAATCAGCGCGGCGGCGCCGAACGCGTCTTCGCACACTTGGTACGCGCGTGGCCCGAGGCTCCGGTCTACACGGCGCTCTACGATGAAGGCGTCGTCGGAGACCTCGTTCCGAAAGAACGCGTGCGCACGTCGGCACTTGCGCGGCTTCCGGGGGCGAATCGCAACTTCCGTTTTCTCGCTCCGTTCTATCCGCGCGCGTTTGAAGCGTTCGATCTCTCGCAATACGATTTGGTGATCAGCTCTACGAGTGCTTGGGCCAAAGGCGTTTACTTCAGGCCCGATGCCGTGCACGTTTGCTTCATTCACACGGTAAGCCGGTTCGTGTTCGACTACGATCGTTACGTCGGCGGTTTCGGTTTGGCGGCAATTGCGCGGCCGCTCGTGAAGCGCTTAGTTGCGTGGGACCTCGCAGCCGCAGCGCGCCCCACGCACTACGTCGCAAATTCGCATACGGTTGCGCAGCGCGTGGTACGCTATTATGGCCGCACCGCCGACGTACTGCATTCACCCGTCGATATCGCGCGCTTCGCTCCGGGTTGTGCCGCAGGCGATTACTTCGTTATCGCATCGCGTCTGCTTCCATACAAGCGCATCGATCTCGCGATCGACGCCGCGCAACTTGCAGGCGTGAAGCTGCTCGTCGCGGGCAGCGGTCCGGCGGAGCATGCGTTACGCGAGCGCGCGCGCGGAACGACGACGACGATGCTCGGCTTTGTGGACGATGCTGAAGTCGGCAGATTGATCGGTAGCGCGAAAGCCGCAATCTTGCCAGGCGAAGAAGACCTGGGCTTAGTGCCGCTCGAAGCCGCCGCCGCCGGCCGCCCGGCAATCGCGTATCGCGGCGGCGGCGCCCGCGAAACAATCGTCGACGGCGTAACCGGAACGTTTTTCGACGAGCAGACTCCGCAGTCGCTCGCGCGCGCGCTGCAGCGCTTTGATGCCGCATCCTTCGATCCGCAGCGGCTACGCGCGCATGCCGAAACGTTTTCCCCGCAGCGCTTCGTCGCGCGCTTTCGTGACATTGTCGATCGCGTGGTTGCGGAGCGGCGCGCGTGAATCTTCCTGTCTACGACGAACGCCGCGGCGCATTTGCGCGGCTGCGCGGGCGCCGCGTGTTGATCTATTGGCCCCACGGTCTGGGCGACTTCGTTCACTTGAGCTACATCCTGCCGCTCGTGGAACCGAGCAATACGTATTTCATCACGCGCTTCGGCGACGATTACGTGCATCTCTACGACGGCTGCGAGATCGCGACGCCCATCTACTCCGGCATCGCGAAACCGCAAGACGGCAGCGCTTTGCACGCGCGTCACCTCGGCATTAACTTCAAGCGCATTCGAAACGCTCCGATGGAAGTCGAGGTGCCGGAACCGCTGCACGGCCGCATCGAAGCAGCCGGCATCGATACGTTACTGTACACGGATTATCCCGAACACGAAGGCCGGCTCGGCTTTCCGTTCCACACAAAAGCGCGCGCGCTCGCAAGAGACTTAGTGTCTGCCGAACGTCTCGCGTCGTTGCCGCTCGATCGTCCGCTGGTTTCCGCATTGCCGCTCGCAACGACGCGCGAAACGACTGCGCTTGTCGAAGAACGTTTACGCTCCTACGTCGGCGCTGCGGAAAGGCTGATCGTCGTCGCTCCAGGCGGCCATACAACGCCGCAAAAGACCTGGCCGGAAAGTGAAGTCGAAGCTTTCGCAGACGCCATGCTCGCCGCAACGCCCAAAACGCGCACCGTAACGATCGACGAACGCACGAGCAAACAAATCGGCCGCGACCCCGCACTCGCCGCAACGACGCAAGACCTCTTCGGCGATTGCGCTATCCCGTTCGCGCAGATGCTTATCGCATTGCTGCGCGCCTGCGACGCATTCGTCGGCGTCGCTGCAGGTCCGTTGCATACCGCATTAGCGATCGGCGGCCGTCCCATCGTCGGCATCTGGCTCGCGCACTATCCCGACTGGTACGACGAAAACACCGAGGGAGCAATACATCTTGTCGGACCATATGCGCTCAAGAAGCGACTAGACCGCCGCAAAGCAACGGCGACACTTCCCCTACGGCTACGCGCGCGAACCGTCGATTTCCGCAACCGCTTACCGGGTGCACGAGACGCAATTCTCGCGCTTGAATCCCTTATGTAACGAAGGGAACGGCGTCGGGGCGAGCGAGTACGCAAAGGTCCTCGTCGCGATCACCGACGCGATCGAGCGGATTGCTGCCGGGCACGCCGAGGCGTTGCGGGTACGGTAGAGAGAGCGGCGTTGACGGCGCCCCAAACCTCGTGTATATACAATGTATGAACACGCCTAATTCTGGAACCTACCTCTTGCCGCCTGGCGTTGCTGCCGGCGAGGGCGATTTCGTAAAACTTGCGAGCGACGATTTCGATGCGCTCGTTATGCAGGACGCGCGCGTCTTCAAAGCGGGCAATTCGCTGGCGATCCGGATTCCAAGCGCGATTGCAAAGCGGATTGCCCTCGAAGACGGGGCTGCCGTCGAGATGGTGGTTGACCATGGGATGATCTACGTGCGCAAGGCACCGTCGCGGGCGCTTGCCGATCTCATCGAGCGCATCACGCCCGAGAGTTTGCACGAGCAATTTTTCGATGAGCCGACCGGCACTGAGCGTAGGTAGCGAGCTACGTTCCGGACGTCGGCCACATCGTTTGGCTGTCGCTCGATCCGCAGCGTGGTCGCGAGCAAGCGGGACGGCGGCCGTTTCTCGTGCTGTCGCCGCGTGCTTACAACGCGAAGACGTCGCTGTCCGTCGGCGTCCCGATCACATCGCAACGGAAAGGTTATCCGTTCGAGGTTCCCTTGAAAGCGGGAAGTTCGATCGTCGGCGTGGCGCTGGCCGACCAGGTTAAGAGCTTGGACTGGCGTGCGCGGTTGGCAGATTTTGCGGAGGAGGTGTCGCCCGCGACGCTGCGTTCCGTGCGTCGGCTCCTGGCGACGTTGCTTGAGTTGGCATAGGGACGTGATGGAAATGGCGCCGCTATGATCGCCAAGGTCATCCCGGCGAAAGCCGGTGGCCGAACGACCGTCGTGTGCTACGTCGGCCGCGAGGATATGGTGGACCTCACGACCGGTGAGGTGACCGCGAAAGCGATCGCGATCGAGACGCAGGGGGTCGCGTCGCTACGATTACCATCTCGTTGTCTCGTGGCCTGAGCGTGAGCACCCGGCCCCCAGCGAGCCTTCGCAGCCGGACGCCGCGCGCTCGCAGCTCCAGCACGTACGGCTGAAGAGCAAGCTGCGTCGCCATTTAGATCATGGCATTCTTGACGAACGTGTGTGAACGGTGTTATTTTAGTGCAAAGGGAATTTTACCATGCCTGACCGATTCACCGTGACCTTCGAAGACGATGCGGCGCAAGTCTTGAAGGATTTGGCAACCAAGCGAGGATCCAAAGTAGACGTCTTGCGGGATGCCCTGGGACTTGAGCGAGAGTATCAAGAGGCTCTTAAACGCGACGCCCGCATGATTATTCTCGAAAAGGACGGATCGATGACGCGGCTCGTGCGAATATAGGGTGAACGATAATACAGAAGATGACGCCGTGATGAGAAGTACGACGTCTTACGATCGGCTTCCGATAACTGCTCACCTCGAGGAACAAAAAAGTAACCGACTGTTTACAACGACGCTCCTGGGCGTCGTTTTCTTCGTTGCCCTCGGTGCAATGGTGGTGATCGCCATCGAGGAAAACCAGGGACACGCCGTGGATGCAACACGCGAAATTGCCAGCATCGTCCTGGCCGGTCTCTTCGGAGCTCTCGGCGGCAGCGCCCTCAAACGCTGAGCGCCGCTATGGATCCGGCCACCCAAAACGGATCGAGCATCGACGCCCCGCGATCACCGAGCAGCCACTGCGCTACTGTTTGACATGCTCCCCAGCCTGAAGGCGGAGGACGCACGGTCCTGTGCGATGTCGATAAGCGGATAAGCGCGCCATCGCGAAACATCTGTCGTCCCTGGCAATGGCGGAGCAGCAGGCCTTCGGTAATCATGTTTTCACGCTTGGGACCAACAGCGAGTCAATAGGATTGTAATCGCGAACGAAGCGGCTTCGCGTGCGATCCCTCCCGAGATAGACCAGGCCGCTGGCCTCGCTTTTTGCATCAGATCATTTGCACGATGCTTGAAGTTGGCGCGGTCAGCAAGGTAAGCCAGTCGCACCCGCGCGGGGTCTGGCGCCATCGAACTCGAGTTCTAGATCCGCAGGTTATAGGAATGTAGAGTTGCTGAATTTTTCAAATTCTCTGGGGCTATTCACCGTAACGGAATCGCCGTGAGGCGTTGACGATTGTCGCGGCTTCGGAGATACGAGTCACGCTTCTTGAGGAAGTTCGCTTCCCTGAATCGGTGTTTACTTTGTCAGATTCGGCGCGAAGATCAGCGCGAAGATCGATAGCGAGTTGAAGAGACCGTGCGTGATCATCGATGCGAATGCGTTGCGGGTGCGGTAATAGACGTAACAGAGGATGATGCCGCCGAATACGAGCGGAAGAAATGCGAACGCATCGGCGTGTGCGGCGCCGAATAGCAAGCCGCTCAGGACGGCGCCGAACCAGAAACCGCGGAAGCGCAATCCGAGATTGAAGAAGAAGACGCGGAACATCATCTCTTCGGCGATCGGCGCGATAACGATTGCGAATACGGCAAAGAACGCAACGATTGCCGGCGCGTGCACGTGCTTGAACATTTCCACGACTTGCTGATCGTGTTTTTGATGCGTTACATATTCGAGCAGCGCTGCGCCGCCG
>JALYTY010000047.1 GCA_030854045.1 Vulcanimicrobiota bacterium
TGACCGCCGCGGTCAGCGTTCCGGAGATGAGATTCGCGCTGACGCCCGCATCGAAAGTCGTAAACGCCGGTAGGTTGTTGGGATTGTTCTTCCCGGTATATTGCGCGTCGGCAAGCCATTCGAGCGACGACCGCGGCGGCTTGTAATCAAGAACGAGACCCGCCTTTTGCAGCGGCACGTTGGGAAGCTGCTGGCCTGATATCGTAATGGAATATGGGTTAACGATGCGGGGATCGTTCGAGAGTGCCTTGGAGACGTTGAGATTGTAGTACGGTTGAACGATGAGATTCCCGAAAGTCGCATATCCGCTCAGCGAACCGCCTTCGTAAACGCGCGTTACCCCGGCGACCGGAGAACTGAAGTACAGTTGCGTCGGCGCAAATGGCGTACCGGCGGCGGCGCCACATCCGGCAGCCGAATCGTAGAGTTGCTGTACCGCTGCAAGATATCCCGGAGAAAGAACGCCGCCTGCGAGCAGCGCGCTTCCGTTGACCTGCACGGGCAGCACCGTTCCGTTCTGCACTTGGCGATACGCCTGAAAAGAAACGTTACCGCCGCGAAACGAGCGCGTGTAACCCGCGCGTGCCGATACCGACGAACTGGCCGCGGGAGCGTCGCCCGGCGCATTGCCGTATGCGACGTTGCCGTTGCAGTCGAAGCGAAGCGATGCGGGGTCGGTTAGGATGGTCGAACGCCCCGGAGAGGCGGCGACTCCGCCGATTGCGTATGATGCGTTGAAGGAATCGACCGCAGTCGGGCGCCATTGCGCGCCGATGCTCCCGAGCAGGCTCGATTGCCCCCCGCTCGCACCGTTAGCGCCGAATGATTCGGTAAGATTCAGCTTGTCGTTCGAGCGAATGCTGTCGCTTATCTGTAGCGCGGCATAATTGCTGCCCGCGACGCTGTTGTAATATGGGTCCGCTTCGGGCACGAGAGGAACCGTTGTCTGATCGCTCCACGTCGCGTAGCTTTGCAGCGAGATTGTATGGCGCTCGCGCGAGGGCAGCGTGGCATTGAGTGTAAGGCCCCGCGTTTTGGAATCGGTGGAGTAGCCGATCGGCGAAGCGGCCCCGTCCACGAAACGGTTCAGTTCGTCGAGTTCATTGTTGAAGGCCGTTGAGTAGACGGAACCCTGAAGGGTCGTCTCTCCCACCAGCGCATTGTCGGAAAGCGAATACATTTGAACGTTGCCGTCGCTGGTGTTTCCAGGACCGTATCCGCACGGAACTGCGCTTGTGATCCTCAGGCAGACCAAGTTCGTGGAACGGGTCGAATTGAGAAATGTCGCGGTTAGTGTCTGCGAATCGCTAAACTGGTATCGCAGCTTCGCGAGCTTTCCGGAGATGCTGGAATCGCCGTCGTGCGAATAGTCGATTCCGCTAGCATCGACGTACGTTTGCCCGTCGACGAGACTTGGATTTTCCCGATACGTCGTTTGCGCCGCGACTCCGAGTTTTCCAAACGAACCGCTCTCACCGAACGAATAGTTGTCGCGCCCGTTAGTACCGGCAGAGATCGAAAGATTGGAGAGCCAGCTCAGCGTCGGCTGCAGCGTGGAAAAATTGACCCCGCCGCCGAGTCCGCCGAGCTGCGGACCGTTGCGCACCGACGCGCCTCCGAAGAGATCGGTTGCAAAGGCGCCGAGATTGCCGGCCGTTCCCGGCGCGTTGAGGGGAACTCCATCGAGCGTGAGCGCGGTTTGGCCGGCATCGTGCCCTTCCAGCGAAACGGTCTGCGTCGCATCGCTGTCGTCGCTCGACGTCGAAACCGAGACGCCCGATAATTTATTGAGCGCGTCCGAGAGATCGTTCGAAAGCTTGCGTTGTGCGGAGTCGGGGCCGATCGTGGAGCTGGAGACGATCGCCGAAGAGTGAGCAACGACCGTTCCGATCACCTTCAATCCCGTGCTCAGCGCGAGCGCCACCGACACATTTACGTAGCGACCGTTGACCACTTCAAAAGGAGCGGACGTAACGATCTGATATCCGCCCTTTGCTACGCGCGCGCGATAGATGCCGTCGGGTACGTCCGTGAAGTCCACGGTACCGTCAGCGCTAGTTAATTCACTCGCAATCACCGGTCCGTCAAGCAGCACGCGCGCAAGCGTCACCGGCGCTTTCGTCGCCTGATCGGTCACCGCTATATCGATTCGTCCGCTCTCCGACTGAGCCGAAGCTTGCCGGGCGTCGACGACCGGCGCAACCAGCGCAGCTATGATGAAGAGCGTACGGCAAATCCGGTGAAGGCGTTTCAGCACTCCGTTAATTTGCCTCGCGCGGCTGACAATTCGCTGATGCGGCCGATGAAAAGCTCGTTAAAGGGCGACCGTGACGACCGTTCCGTTCGTGGAGCTGTGCAGTCCGATGGTTCCGCCGGCCCGTTCGACGGCCCGCTTCGCGATCGAAAGACCTAGGCCGCTGCCGCCGATTTCGCCGCGCTGATCGCCTCGGTAAAACCGTTCGAATGCATGAATCCGCGCCGATTCCGACATGCCCGGACCTCGATCCGCGATCGTAATGTGGGTGTGGCCGTCCGAACGGCTCGCGCGCAGATGAATCGGCGCATCGGGCGCATATTTCAGTGCGTTTTCGACGATGTTCCACAGTGCGTCGCTCAGCTCGCTCCGATCCGCGATGACGGTCGTTACACCGTCCACGCTATAGTCGATCGCGCGCAATTCGTCCACCCTGCGCGCGGCTTCACACTGCGACTGCAGCAAATCGGCAAGGTCGATCGCTTCGGATTGCGGCGGCGTTTCGGAATCGAGACGCGCTAGGCGCATAAGGCGGTCGATAAGCGTGCGCATGTGTTCTTTTTCGATCGCCATCGTGCCGAGGATTTGGCGCGCGACCGTCGGCTCGGCGATGGCGCCTCGTCGCAGGACGTCGATGTATCCGCCGATGACTGTGAGCGGCGTGCGCAGTTCGTGTCCCGCATCCGCAACGAACTGCCGCATGCGCTCTTCGGTTTGGCGGCGCTCTCCCATCGCGGCTGCGACGGTCGCCGCCGCATCGTTATAGGCAACGGTCAACGTGCCGATCTCGTCGCCGCCTGGCGCCATGAAGCGGCGCTGGGTGAAATCGCCGTCGGCAAGCGCGCGTAACGAAGTCGTCACGTCGTTGATCGGACGTAAGGCTTGACGAGCGAAGAGCCGCCCGATAAACCAGGAGAGCACCAGCGCGACAACGGCAATGGTTACGACGACGCGCCAATATGGCGCAAGCGAAACCAACAGCAGTCCGAGCGATGGAGAAAACGCAACGTATCCGCCGTCGACGGCAGTGATTGCAAAGGGTTCGGGATGAGACTCGATCGAGTCGCCGAGTCCGATGCCGCGCGGTGCCCCCGGAATCAGCGCCTTTCCGGTCACCACATCGTTTAATATTTTCGGACGCAGGGCCTTATCGCCGGCCAGGAATCGGCCTCGGCGATCGAAGATTGCGACACGCAGGCCAATTCCGCTCAGCGTACTCGCGATTGCGGGGGCTGCCGAAGCCAGAGACATTCCTTCGACGCGGTACTGTTCGGTAAGGATCCGCGCCTCTTCGTGTTTTGCGATGACGATGTCGTCGGTGAAATTTGTGAGCTCGACGACGAGCGCCACGCTCGAAGCCACGATCACGAGCGCAATCGTGATCCCTAAAAGCGTCGCGTAGATCGCTGAAAGCCGGGTCGCGAGAGAATACTTCATCTTCGTTTGGGAGGTTACGGCGTTACGGCGTTACGCCGTAGCCGACGCCACGAACGGTTCGAACGAAGGAGCCGGGTTCACCGGAACGGTCGATCTTCGCCCGCAGATACGAGATGTACGTCTCTACGATATTGGGTCCGCCTTCAAAGTCGTGGCCCCAAACGATATCGAGGAGATGATCTTTGCTAAATACGCGGCGCGGCTCGCGCATGAAAACGGCAAGCAGTTCGAACTCGCGATGGGTAAGCTCCAGACGTACTTTACCGTGCCATGCTTCACGCGTGTCGGGACGAATCGAAACGTCCCGCCATCGCAGTACGCTTTCTTCAATCAATTGCGGCCGTCGAAGCTTCGCCTGCAGACGCGCGATCAGTTCTTCGAATACGAAGGGCTTTACCAGATAATCGTCGGCTCCGGCGCTTAAACTGTGCACCTTTCCTTCGGTGTCTCCTTTGGCGGTGAGCATGAGAATCGGCGCTTGCGTGAGTTCACGTAAACGCGGAAGCAGCGTGATGCCGTCAATTTTCGGCATCATGATATCGAGCAGAATTACTTCAGGGTCGAACCGCCGAACTAAGTCGAGCGCTGCGACGCCGTCGGCGGCGGTAGCGACTTCATATCCTTCGCGCGAAAGCCCGAGGTCGAGCATGTCGCGCACCATGCGATCGTCGTCGATAACCGCCACACGAGAGTTGGCCATCCGGTCTTGATTCTACGTGAGCTTGCCGTGCCCGTCGCCGAAACGTAAATCCGCTACGCGGCCCGAGGCGGCGCGTTCCAGCGCCGGTATGTTTGGCCTGAAATGAGGGCGGCTTGGCGAACCGAATCGAGCGAGTGCGCTACGAGCGTCACTCCGTCCCTGCGAAGCGACGCAACGAGCATGTCGTCGGGAAACCAGCGGGCGAACACATGCACTTCGGTGGTTCCCGCAGCGGCGGCTAAAAGCGAAAGCACTTCGGCAAGCGAGTTTTCGCGGCGCTCGATCAGCGGGCGGGAAACCGCTGCATGAAAGGCCCGGGCATTCGACCCGGCGGTAAGCAGGACGACGCGCGTGAGGTCGCCGTGCGCGGTCGCCTCGAAGTCGAAGATCGCCGCTTTCACCGAGGGAGCGAGTCCGGGATCCGTCTGAGCGTGAAGCGTCGCTGCGGTTATCGTAGCTTCAGCGCCCGCACTCAACACCGCGCCCGACCCGATGACGTAATCGTTCATGACGGTAGCATCGCACGGTTGAATGCCATCTGCATGGCACAATAGCGCTTTAGAGATCGCAAGCCACTGATTCCGAAAGCGCGGTCCTCTTGCTTACGCTACGCCGGTCGTCACGCGGCCGCGATCCGTCGTGGGGAGCAATTCGACTTTGATCCATCCCGGCGATCGGGCATCGAAAGCTTTGTAGGCTTCGATCGCATCGCTGATCGGCTCGCGTTCGGTCAGGATTTTCTGCGGGTCGATGTCCCCCCGCGAAACTTTCGAGACGGCTTCGAACAGATAACGCCTATGCGGGCAGTCGCCGGAGCGTATGGTCGCGTTTTTTGCCATCGCCTTTCCGATCGGAAACGTAGTTGCGGTCGGCGGGTAGACGCCGATGATCGAAATATGTCCGCCTTTCGCCACGGCGTCGACCGCCCACTCAAGGACTTGGCTCGGCGCATCCCCCGGCTTCCAATTCCCCTCATGCGGCGACTGCCGCTTCGACATGGCGTCAATGCCGACCGCGTCAATGCCGACCGCATCGACGACGCTGTCCGGACCGCTTCCCCCGGTGAGTTCGCGCAGCACCTTCACGGGATCGTCTGCGGTAAAGTCGATAACCTCAGCTCCCTGAGCGCAGGCCATGCGCAGGCGATCCTTATGATTGTCTATTGCAAACACGCGTCCCGCCCCGAGCATCTGCGCCGAAGCGATAACGAATTGCCCGACGGGTCCGCAGCCGAATACTGCAACGGTGTGGCCGGGTTTTATACCCGCCATGTCGGCGCCGAAATAGCCGGTCGTGAAAATGTCGGAGAGCAGAATCGCCTGATCGTCGCTCACGTCGCTCGGAAGCTTCACGAGGCCTACGTTGGCATACGGAACACGCGCGTATTCGGCTTGTAATCCATCGAACGGACCCGTTGCTTTTGGACCGCCGTAAAACGCTGTTCCGGCAAGCGGGCCGTTCGGGTTTGCATTGTCGCACTTCGAATACCAGCCGGAACGGCAATACGAACAGGAACCACACGCAATCGTCGACGGGATTACGACGCGATCCCCGACGTTCATATTTCGCACGCCCTTGCCGAGTTCTTCGATGACGCCCACGCCTTCATGTCCCAAGATCGTACCGGGCTCCACATCGGAGAACGATCCACGCACGAAATGCAGATCCGTTCCGCAGATCGCGCTTGCCGTTATTCGAACGATCGCGTCGTATTCATCTTTAATCTTCGGCTCCGGTACGTCGTCAAGCCGAATATCTCCGACTCCGTGAAAAACGATGGCCTTCATGCGGTGCTCTCTTTCTCGATATCGGCTAATGCATCACCATTCTTCCAACACGGAATGCCGCATCAAACATCATGGGAGGTCGTCCAGGGGCGGCGGATTTCGCAGCCGATGTAACTGCGAATAGATCCGCAGCTGCGAACGCTTTCATGCTAGAACCGCCACGAGCAGGCGAAACCACTTCTTCTCAAAACGTCTCGGCCAGCTACAAAAAAAGGCGCCGGATATTCCGGCGCCTTGCCCACCACCCGATTGCGGTGCGTTTCTCCTCCGCAGGAACGTTATGCGGAGAAAAGCCGTTCGTGCTCGTGCGGCGCCACGGTAGCGCGCCGGCTGAACATGCCGAGCATCGCATCGACGATGTCGGGATCCCATTGTGTGCCGCGGCCCTCTGCGAGTATTTCCAAAGCGCGTCGAGGAGGAACGGGTTTGCGATAGGGACGTTCGCTAATCATTGCATGAAATGCGTCGGCCACCGATACGATCCGCGCCTCGAGCGGTATGCTCGTGCCGGAGAGGCCATCGGGATAACCGGCGCCGTCGAAGCGCTCGTGGTGTGCTCGAACCACCGCGGCGCAGCGCGCAAGCGACGGGATCTGGCTCAAAATGCGGGCGCCCGAGGCCGCGTGCTCGCGCATCACTTCCCATTCGGTGGACGTGAGCGGCTCGGGTTTTAGCAAAATTGCGTCGGGCGTCGAGATTTTTCCAATGTCGTGCAGCAACGCGCACAACTCGATGAACTTTGCTGTTTCGGTTTCGCATCCGAGCGCCGTTGCCAAGCGGAGCGTCCACTGCGCCGTTGCCTGCGAGTGGCAACAGGTACCGTAGTCGCGCTCCGCCAGCATGGCGAGAAGCGCGGTGGTGCTTTCGTCGTGACTCGAGTCGGCTATATCCTCGTCGCCGTCGGCACCTAGAGCCGCTCGTTCGACGTCCCGCGTCAGGATCTCGAGGAAAGCCAGCACACGGCGCTGCTCGACATCGTATGCCGTTGCCGCAAGCGATAGCGCATGCGTCGCGGCCGACGTCAGGTCAACGACGCCGGCGCGGCCAATCTTCGCTATTTCCTGTCCCGCCCAAGCCACCAAACCGACCGGCCTCGCAAGCGTAAGCGAGAGGCACAGCCGATCGAGGAGAACGGTTAACGCGGATTCAAGCTCCGGATCGCGAGCGAGCGAGGGAAGCGTCACATGGTCGACCGCGCTCTTCGTGAGGGACGGCACATCTTGCCCTAAAGCGGCGCCGAGTGCCGTGAGCGTCCGAACCGGAGACATCGGAAGAAATCAAGAACCGGAGGTCTAGCCCATGCCCGTTGGGGGAACCGAACATCCGAGGATGATGTGGCCGATCGCTGCGATAATACCAAGAAGAGAAAGCATTGTATAAACTTCCTATAAAAAGCGAGGTTGTGCCTAATAGTACCCTGCCGCGGCACGGGGCGTCCCTACTGACTTTTAAGTAGGCGCGTTTAAGCCTCTTCCAGATATCCCATACGTCGGGCTACTGCGATGGCCTCGATTCTACCGTGACACCCGAGCTTCTCGATTACATTCTGAATATGAGTCTGAATCGTGAACACGCTTCGATCCATCTCCGCCGCAATTTCTTTAGGCTTGTGTCCCAAAGCAAGCGAGCGCACGATTTTGACCTCAGCGGGAGTCAGCTTCAGGGCGACTTCTTGAACGAACGTCTTTTTTACTGATTCAATTGCCAGTAAGAGATACTTTGCGTAGCCCCCATACCCAAACGAGCGAATCATCTCTATTGCCTGGTCCAGATCCTCGATGCCGGCGGTTCTGTTTTTCGCAAAATCGACGATGCGTTTGACAGCTTCGCGGATACAGATCATGGATTCACGCGTGGAGAGTGCGCTACGCTTGAGCAACCGCTGTGCCGCCGTGTGGCGGCCGCAGACGGCTTCCGCGACGGTACAGAAAAGCTGGGCTGCCTCCAGTTGAGAACGGCCGAACTCTGTGTTTTCGGAACTGCAGCCGAGACGATCGAGTGTTTCTGCGACGGCTCTCGCAGAGTCTTGAGACGAACCGGCTAGCGCCAAGCAGAGTGCATTGACTGAACGAACAAATATCCGATCCGCAGCGAGCGCAGTTCGGTCTTGCATCGTTGAAAACATACGCGAGGCTTCCGTAAACTGGCCGCTCCATGCATGGCGATGCGCCTGACTTTCGAGCACGTATGGAGCTCGCAGCGTATCGTTTGGTCGCAGTTCTGCTAACTGAAGCTCGATTTGCCGTGTGCGGTCGGCGTTGCCGCGACGGCTTTCGATATTGAGCATCTGTAAGAGCGAAATTTGAAGATCGAAGTAGTCTCCCGCCTTTGTCGCCGAAGAAGCCGCCTGTTGCGCATACCAAAGTGCCAGCGTTACATCGCTGTCGCTGAAGAAAATGAGCGTCGAGAGGCCCTGATATGCGCGCGATGCTAGGCTCCATAGGCCGATGCCGCCCGCAAGTTCGGCGGATCGTATGAGATGCTGTTTTGCTCCCGCTGCACGCGGCCGTTCCATTTTTGCAAGTCCGATACGTTGCAATAGCCGCGCGAGCAACGCGATGTCGTCGACATCGCCAAGAGACCGTTCTACTTCGGCGATATAGCGGTCGGCCTCTGGATATTTGCCGGCGCGCACGCAGCGGACCGCCAGCATCGCGCGCGCTTCCAACTTCGCCGATTCCGCCGCCTGGCTCGTCAGTAGCGACCGAAGCAGGTCGTCGGGATCGCGTCCCTGGTTCACCAAGAACATCGCAAGACGTAAAACATGTTCGCTGCGCGCGTTGACGTCTTCGCCTAACCGAATGGCGCGCTGCAAGAAGCGCTCGCCCGAATCGTAGCGCCCGGCGGCGATATCGATGACGCCGCTCAAGCCGCTAAGCAGCGCCTCGCGCGCGTGCACGTCGGGCGGAATTGCATCGAGCGCGCGCTTCACCGTGTCGCCGTGCCCGCGCGCTATGAGCGCGGTCCCTTGCGTTACGAGGACCGCGGTTACACGCTCGACGTCCTGCGCATCGACGAAGAGATTGAGCGCGAGATCGCCGTTCCCGCGCGCTTCGAGAACGCTACCGAGCATGACGCGCAGATCTGTCCCGGCTTGCCGGCCCTGCAGCGAGAGCTGATGCTGCGCGAACTCGCGGAAGAGGTCGTGCAGGCGATACGTTCCCGGCGCTTGCTCGTGAACGAACGCCACACGCTGCCTCAAGTCTTCGATCGTCGATGCAGCGTCGTTGAATCCCGCAGCCGCCATGGTCTCGACATCGACGGAGGGCAGCAATGCTGCCGTCTCTATAAAGCGCCGTTCGGATGCATCGAGTCCCGCGTACACTTGCTCCGCGAGATAGCGATAGATCATCTCGCGCGTCATCGTTGAGATGCTGCGCAAGTCGATTGAGCGCGTGGAAGATCGTAACGCGAAACTCATCGCCGTTGCCCAGCCTTCGGTGAGGTTCAGCAACTCGTGCAGTTCGTCGTCGCGAACTCCCAACCGAAACGTGCGAGCCGCTTCTTTGGCTTCGTCGACGGAAAATTTCAGATCGTGTTCGTCGATGGCGAGATCGCTGTCGCCATAAGCAAGCCACGTGCCGATCGGGAGTCCGAGCGTAGAGCGCGACGCAATGATCCACTGCACGCGGCCTTTCGTGCGCTCGATGAGCGCGCTCAGGAAACGCGTGACCTCGCGATCTTCCTGTGCGGTATGCAGATCGTCGATTGCAATGATGCCGCGATACGATTTGAGGTGCGAGTGCATCCACATCGCAAGATCGCTTCCGGCGCTCGGAGAATCGGCATTTTTCTCGTAAGCACCAGCCAGCGTAGTCCGAGCGTCCGGAGCGATTTCGACGAGCGCGTCGGTAAAGCCGCGCAAGAACCCAAGCAGCGTTGCGTGATCGCTCAGAACGTCGAAACGCACGCGCACGTCGTTCGTCGATGCAAGATACTGTGCGAGCGCGACGGATTTTCCGTACCCCGCCGGCGCCACGATCAAAACGATCCGCTGCATAGCAGCCGAACTAATTCGATCGATCACGCGGCGTCGTACAACGGGCGAAAAAACGCCGCCGGTCTCAATCTTACCGTCCGAGCGGACCGGCCGAATCATCGCCTACCCATGTCTTAAGCGGCTCATCACCGCCTTCATAATAACCCAAGAACAGCTCTTCACGATAGAGGTGCCGGAATTGCCGCCTTTAGGCGAGCATAGTCTTAGGCGTCTTCGCATCGGAGGCGTCCCAGGACTCCTTCGACTTACACGTATCGACGCTCAGATATGTTGCTGGGTCGAGCCGGTGACGGTACCGACGCGTCGAGACGTAGCCGGCGTTGCGCCCGAAGCGTTTCCCCACGGCCCCTGCGGCCCGTAGGCGTGCTCGTAGGCTGCGTTTGCGCCTGGTGTACGCGATACCGGAAGAACGCCTCCGTCACGGCGCCGGGGCGGCAACGTCCAGGTGCGCGCGCGCTGCAAAGGCACGGAATGCAGCAAGCCGCTCGCGGGCGAGGGCCTGCAGGGCGCCGTCCTCGCGTATTTGCGCTTGCGTGGCCGGCGCGTTGGACGAGAAGTACGTGTCGATCTCGCCCTGCAAGCGTTCCCGCAGAACGTCGGGCAAGAAATCGTTGTCCTGATCGTTCTGCGGATTGGACGTAATCGACGCGATAAGGTCCGTTGCCGCAGCGGTCAGCGCCGGGGAGCCTTTTCCGTTAGCGAATGCGCTCAACGCGTTCAGCGCGTCGTCGACACGCGAAAACGTCGCAATTAACGCCTGGATGCGACCGTGTCGCGTGCGCAGTTGCGACAGAGTGTAATGAGTACGCGGGTCTTGCTTCACCACGATGAAACGTTCGAGCGTGCGTCCACCGACGTGCAGTCGCAGCGTGTACCTACCGGGCACGGCTTGCGGCCCCGAATCGAACGTCCCACGATTCCATTGCGGCGCATACGTCCACAAGCGCGCGTTCTCTTCGGTGAGGTCCCAGGAAAATCGATCGATGCCCGCGTTGTTCGCGAGATCGGGAACCGCTTTGCCGTCCTCGTCGTGGGTCGTAAATCGTCGCACGACGGCGCCGCGTTCATCCAGAATTTCAGCGGTTGGGACGGTTTTCGCAGGCGCCGCAAGATAATACGAAATCGTTGCGCCGTACGCTGGGCCGTCGCCGTCGGCGCGCGTGCCGTGGTACCGGAACCAATTCCACTCAATGCCGTCGCGCACCGCAAAAAGATACGTTCCGGCGGCGCGAGCGGAAGCGAGATTTTGAAGCGGCGTCGCATCGTCGAGAACGTATGCGCCGCGGCCGTGCGTCGCGATCACGAGATCGTCGGTGTCGGGCTGCAGTTGCAGATCTCGAACGGAAACTGAAGGCAGATTGGCGTTGATGCGTTCCCACGCCGCGCCGTCGTTCCACGACGCCCAAAGCGATCGTTCCAAACCGAGATAGATCAGGCCAGGCGTTCTGGGATCGGCGAGGATGCTGCGCGCTTCGTCGTCTTGCGGAAGGCCCTGCGCGATCGGGGTCCAGCTTGTGCCGAAGTTGCGCGTAAAGAATACGTAAGGCGTGCGATCGCCCACCATGTGCCGGTCGTAAACCGCATAGGCGACGCCCGCGTTGCGATTCGAAACGCTGATCGTCGAAAAACGTCCGTCTGGTTTTATGCCGGCCGGCGTAACATTCGCCCAATGCTTGCCGCCGTCGCGCGTAAGCTGCACGACGCCGTCGTCCGTACCAGCCCAAATCAATCCGCGCGATTTTGGAGACGGCACGAGGGAGAGGATCGTATCACTGGTTTCCGCTCCCGTTCCGTCGAGCGTTAAATTCCCGCTAACGACCTCGTGCGAGGCGATATGCAAGGTTAGATCGGGACTGATCGGCGACCAATGGTCGCCGCGATCGCGCGTCGTAAACACGACGTTACCGGCCGTATAGGCACGCGATGAGTCGAAGGGGTCAAACGCAATCGGCGTCTCCCAATTGAAGCGGTACGCCAAATTTTTCGGATCGATGACATTCTGATCGCGCAGGTACGGGCTGATCTCGCGGGTTTCGCCGGTTCTAAAGTTGTGAATGGAAAGATCGGGCGCGAAGTTCGATCCCGCATCCGCTTGCCATACGAGCCGCTCGTCACGCGGATCGAAAAGCGTAAACGTGCCGTCGCCACTGCCGACCGATAACCATTGGCTCGAACTCACGCTCGGCGCGAGCGGAACTGCGGGACCGCACCAATTTCCGTTGTCCTGCAAACCCGCGCAAACGCCGTACGAAAGTCCCCGAGAATAGCCGATGCGGTAGAGCTGCGATATGGGCAGCGTCCGCTGCCATTGCCACGATGCGCCGTCGTCGTGCGAAAAACTGACGCCCCCGTCATCGCCCTCTGCGATGCGTCGGCCGTCCTGCGCGATCCACATGACGTGATGATCGCCATGCGTGCCCTGTCCCGTGATGCCAAACGTCTTGCCGCCGTCGGCGCTCAGCGCCATGTGCACGGATTCGGCCCAAACCCGGTCGGCATTGGTTGCGTCGACGAAGATTTTTGTGTAATAGAATGGCCGTTCGTCGATGAGGCGATCGCTTGAAACGAGCGTCCAGTTCGCGCCCGCGTCGTCGGAGCGCCACAGCAAACCTCCCTTCGTTTCGATGAGCGCATATATGCGCTGCGGATTCGAGGGCGCGATGGCAATCGCAATGCGCCCGGTCTCTTCCGCCGGCAAACCGTGGCCGGTTTCTTTTGTCCAGCTTTCGCCGCCGTCCGCCGAGCGGTATAAACCGTCGTTGCGACCGCCGCTGGATAAACTCCAGCCGGTGCGGCGGAATTGCCACATGCCGGCAAAGAGCACGTTCGGATTTCGCGGATCGGCGACGAGGTCGGAGGCGCCGCTCGACAGACCGAGATCGAGCGTCTTCTTCCACGATGCGCCGCCGTCGAGCGTGCGATAAATTCCGCGATCGTGAGAATCGGCGAACGGATCGCCGAGCACCGCAACGACGACGCGATTTGTGTTGCGCGGATCTACGATGATCTTTCCGATCAGCGAATTTCGCAACGGAAGCACGCGCGACCAACGATCGCCGCCGTCGGTCGTCTTATAGACGCCGTCGCCTTGGGTGACGTCGTTGCGCGGATTCGATTCGCCGGTCCCGACCCACACGGTTCGATCGTCGTGCGGGTCGATTGCGATCGAACCGATCGAAGCGACGTCTTGCGAATCGAAAACGGGTTTCCACGACGTGCCGGCGTTGGTCGTCTTCCAGACTCCGCCGCCTGCAGCACCCACGTAATATAATGCCGGATTCGCGTCGCTTCCGGCGACCGCGCCGGCGCGTCCGCCGGATATCGCGGGACCGATGGATCGCCATGTTAAACCGGAAAACACGTCGGCGGCCGGCGCCGCCATTGCCGGGTTCCAAGCGAAAATCGGCAGCCAAACAAACGCTGCAAGAACAACGGCTCGCGCTATGTGCATGGCACGTTCTTACGGGGGCAGCCCTACCTGCCCTTTGCCTATAAGGCGGCTTAAGAAGTACGCGAGCAGATCGCCCTGTAATCTCAAGCGCGGCGCGAGCCACGCCCGCTGCGCCGGACACGTCAACTCGCCGAACTCCAATACCAGCGCGCCCTTCGCAGCGCGCACTTGCCTGAAGGCATAATAGTCGCGCAGTCCCCGGGTAAAGTTGTCGGGCTGGAATGCGAACGGAAAATATCTGCCGTAAAGCATGCGCCACGTCCGCGCCGCGGCGTGCCCGGCCGGCGTATCGTAACCGATCGAAGCACCGCTCGAGCACGGATGCAGCGAACCGTCGAAGTGAACGAACACGGCCGCTTCCGCGACATAATTTTCGTGAAAATCGGCGGGAAGGCGCGCCACAGTAAGGCCTCGGCGCCTTAAGTCGCGCGCCGCTTCATCGGCAACAATCGGACTCCACGCGCGTTCGCCCGCGGCGCCGAGATTGCAGGCACGCTTCGGAAACGATGCGCATGACGCGGGGCGCCCTTCGTGTCCCGCCGAGATAACGACATCGACGGGAACTGCGGCCAGGGCCGCAAGAAACAATGCGACGATCACTGCATTACGAGCGCAGCGATCGTTGCGGAAGGCTCGCACTGCAACTCCACAAAAAGCGTTTCCCGATATTGACGAAAATGCCGCATCGCTGCTGCGCGGTCGCCTTCGCGCAGATATGCGCGGATCGTCAGTTCGCGCGCGGGTTCGTCGCACGCATCGTAGGCAATGATATCGGCCGCATATTCGAGCGCAGCGCGGGTTTCGCCGCGTTCGAGCGCGTCGGTCGCAAGGCGGTGCGCGATCTCTACGCGTGATTCACAGAAGCGCCGCTCGATCGGTTCGAACCACTCCCACCGGAGCATGCGTGCCGGACGGCTTTTGCGCAGGCGTTCCCACATATCGACCAGCGTTGCGCGGGCTGCGTCATCCAACGTTTCACGTAGGCGAATCCGATGCAGCGTGCCGTCAATCTCCCATAAGTCGACGTTTGCTCCCGGATAGAGCCCGTATCCATCGCCGTCCCGCACGATTAACTCGGTCTTGCCCAAATGTCGGCGTACCCGATGCAAAAGGACGCTGAGCGCGTTGCGCGACGCCGATTCTTCGAGGTCTGGCCATAACATTGCAGCCAGACGCGCGGGAGATGTCGTGTCGCGCCGCAGCGCGAGCGCAACGATGAGCTCGAGCGCTCGACCGGATAGTTCGACGGGCTTTCCGTCGACTTTGACCGCGCCGCGAACGACGTCCACGAAGAGCGGCGCTACGGCCGGAGCTTCGATATGCCAAAGCGCGTCGACGAACGAGCGAAGCATCCCGGCATCGCCGCGCCCCGAAATGACGGCTTCGATTGCGGCGGCGAACGGTAGCGCATCGCATTGCGCCGCGCTCGTGCGCGCAATCTCGAAACATCGCTGCGCGTCGGAGTCATCGAGCATTCCGGCCGCTGCCGCGCAGAGCGCAACAACGAACGGTCCCTGCCCGCGCTGCGCGATGCGGAGCGCAGATTGCGCGAGACGGATACGCTCGCGGTCGTCGGCATTTGCGGCAATCGCCATGAGCGTCCCGAAAACGACGTATCTCGGAAGATCGAGAGCGCGCGGTTCGGCGCTCCGGCCGCGCGCGACGGCGGCGAAGTACGCGAGGCCGCTAACACCGAAGCGATTGACGCAATCGTCGAGCTTCATCGCATAATCCGCCATCGCATCGGATTCACCGGCGAACCATGCCCCGATGATCGCTTCGGCATAATCTAGAGCGGCGAAGTTGGAAAAACCGGAACACTCACCGCGTTCTATCGCCCGTTCGATCAGCCGCCGTTCCAGCGAGCGTTCTCCTCGGACGCGCGCGATTTCGGCACCGAGAGCGCGGTAGGTGATCGAAGCGCCGAGATGCAGCTTATCGAGAAACGGCAGCGCAGCCGCGAGATTGCGTTCGGCCTCGCTCAAGCGCCCGGCACGCGCGTGCAGCAAAGCACGCAGATACCACAGATATGCATCCAGAACTGTGCGGGGCGCATCGAACCGGCCGCTCGTCTCCGCCGACTCATCGAACGTGGAGGATGCATCCTCGAGCAATCCCAGTTGCAGCATAGCGTATATGCGAAACGCCAGAACGTAATGCCGTTCTACAGGCGTAACGTTGGCGGGAAGGGTACGCCAGATCGACTCCGCTTCATCGAGCAGTTCTTCGGCATCGATGCAGAAAAGGCGCAGCAGCGCGGTCACTGCCCAAAGCCTCGGATGCCGCGCAACGAGCGGCCGGTCGAGCGATGCGAGAACGCTTACGTACGCCGCCGATAGGCTCTCGTCGTGCAGCACGTCGTGGGCGCCGAGGGCAAACGCGGCCGCCTCTCGATCGCCGCAGGCAAGATACAGCTCTGCAGCGCGTTCGAGATTCCCGGTGCGCTGGTGCTCCGCGGCAACGCGGCGCAAGAGTTTCGCACGGCTCTCTTCACGGTGCTCGCATAACAACGTTGCGAGCAGCGGATGGACGGCGAGCGATCCATCGGCGCCACGGATCACAAAGGGCGATTCTTTGGCAAACTCGACGATGA
>JALYTY010000049.1 GCA_030854045.1 Vulcanimicrobiota bacterium
GTTGTCATCGGATAGCATATCGCGTCCGTCGGCGTCTAAAACTAATTGCTCGACCGCCTGAAATTGGGAGGCTAGTAGCTCGGTAACTCTGTGATGGCGCTCGGCTACATTGACCGCGACGTGCTCACAGCGAGACTTCCAGCAACATCACGAACCAGCGTGGCGAATCGCGATCGTGCTCAAGCCTTCGTCGCCGAACAGGCTGGTGTATAACTGGGGCCGCCTTTACAAACGGCCCCAGTTATTGGCAACCCTATACGCGAAGTTTTACGCCCGCGCCGCTTTAGTTTCAGCACGGCTCGCTTTAAGTTCTCGGCGCAGCATCGCATTTTCGACGATACGCTGAACGTTCTGCCAATGTGGTCGGGATTTGCCCAGCGCATTAAGATTGTACTCGTTGTCGTGGCACTCAACTCTGGTGGTATCCATAACCTCAAGCGAAATCTCATCCCAAAGAGCCTTGACGTCTTCGAACGGCATGGTCCATTTGAACGACTTGCCGTTCCTCTTCATAAAGAGGCGAAAGGCCGCAAGAATCGGATACACAGCTGCGATGTTAAGCCGGTGAGTAACGTTCTCACCGGTGAAAGGCATCTCATAGTCGGGGAGCTGTTTTTTCCGTTTATCGCCTTTTGAGTCAACAAAAACCGAATCGACGAACTTCAGTAATCCAAAGCGTCCGCCGGCCTCATTGTATTCTTTTTTGGGTTGCGTACGGATGTAATCTTGAAACTCCAAGATTTCCCGCAGGCGCGGTGCGAGAGCGTGATAACCACTAATATCTTTGCGAAACTCGTCAACAACGCCCGCCTTGTAGGAGTAAGCGTTGTGCGGCGTGCGCCGATAGTCATTAGTTGGGTAAACGTCGCTGCGAAAGCAGGTCATGACGGCAATCAAGTCTTCGACCTTGATTTTACCGTCATCGCCTTCACGCCACTGCACGATCTTCTCCATGTTTGTGCCCTTGAGCACGTCCTTGAACGGCTGGAAAGCGTTTTGCAATTCCAAGAGCGATGCCACTTTAACTTGAACGGACGTGTTGTTTGCCCCAGCCACTTCCGGAATAACATCGTCGTGTAGTCCAACGACAACGGAAACCTTAATGAAGTTGGGCGGCATTGCAGCGACGCCGGGTTTCTTTTGCAGCTCGAGCAGTATTGCCATGCCGTGGCCGCCATTCATGACACCCTCCCCACTTTTGAAGTGCAGGATGGCGGTGCGGGGATCGATCTCTTCGACTTTGCTCGCGATCACGTTGATCCCAAGGTGTTTGTAGCCGAATAGGCCAGGCGTGACGTCTTCGTCCATGGACGTTGCGCCGTCAAGCGCAGCGTGACGGACTGATTTGTAAACGCGACGATCCTTCGATGCGTCGGATGGACGCGCATTAGCGTCCACCGGCATCTCCGGGATCTTGCGCGTGTCCACCAAGAACTCGTATAAAGAGACCCTTTTATTAAAGGGGTCTTGCATTTTACGCGCTGACAGAAAAGCTAACGAAACTTCCACTTTTATTTTCCCTTGCTCGCCGACGGTGCGGCGTAACGACCCTCTAGGTGACGGTCCACCTGGGGCCGATCTGAGTCTAGCAACCGTGCTGCCCTATGTCAAATCGGTTTCAGCGAGGGACCGTGCTGAACTGCTGCTGCCGTTTAATTGCGCGTCTACTCATTTTCGAAGATGCGCACAACCATAAGTGCGAAAGACCGGATCGGCGGCTTTACGTACCGATTCGTTTCAGAGCGGCAATGACGGCTGCGTCTTGCGACGGCGCGATCGTTCGCAGGTCGAGCAGCACGTCGTTCCGTTCGATTCTAACGACGATCGGCGTCGAACTCGCGCGCAGGCGTGTCGCCACTTCGCCGGGTGAATTACCGGCCATCGTCACGGCGATCGACGGCATCGCTTCTGACGGCAGCGACCCGCCGCCCAAATACGCCTTGCTTTCGATAGCGCCTGCGGTAGGGACTGCCTGCACGTACTGTGCGGCGCGTTGTTGCAACGTGTCTATGGTCGAAGCAAGCATCGCGTAGAGCGGGATGCGATCCCGCGATTCTTTCGTGCGATGGAGTCGCAGCGTGGCCGAGAGCAACGCAATCGTGACCTTATCGGTACGGAGGGCGCGAAGCAACGGATTGCTGCGCAAGCGGGCGATATACGACTGGGAACCGACGACGATTCCCGCTTGGGGACCGCCAAGAAGCTTATCGCCGGAAAAAGCGATGAGCGAAACGCCGTCCGCGACGGCTTCCTGCACCGTGCGCTCGTGCGGCAAGCCGTATTCGCGCAGATCGACTAGAGCGCCGCTTCCAAGATCTTCCATGACGGCAACACCGGCACGCTTCCCAAGAGCGACGAGATCGCGTGACTCGACGCCGGCGATGTACCCTTCCATGGAAAAATTGGATGCATGGGAACGCACCAGCAACGCCGTGCGCGCAGAGAGTGCGGCCGCGAAGTCTGAAAGGTATACACGGTTCGTCGTTCCGACTTCCACAAGCCTCGCGCCCGTTCGCGCGAGAACGTCGGGCAGCCGAAAACCGCCGCCGATCTCTATGAGTTCGTTGCGGGCGACGATCGCTTCGGCGCCGCGCGCGAACGTATCGAGAATTAGCAGCACGGCGGCGGCGCAATTGTTGACGACGAGCGCATCCTGCGCACCGGTTAGTTCGCATAAGATCCGCGTCAAACGATCGTAACGCGATCCGCGTTCCCCCGACATGATGTCGTACTCGATGTTGGAGTAGCCGGCTCCCACATCGTGGGCAGCGGCGAGAGCCTCGGCAGCAAGCGGCGCGCGACCCAGGTTCGTGTGCAGCAGTATGCCGGTTGCATTGATGAGGGGATTGAGTTCTTCGGCTAGTTCAATTTCAAGCCGTTCCACGATGTTGGTGATCAACGATTCAACCATCGGCACCTGCGATGCGCAACGCGCTCGATTCAGTTCGCGCGCGATCGCCGTGCGTAGCGCAGAACGCCCCACGAGTTCTTCGTAGGGCGCTAAAACTCGGTCTTCCAAAAGGCGGTGCATCGCGGGCAAGCCCCGCAGCACATCGCTCATTTCGGCGGGACTTAGGCGACGTGTTTGGAGAGCATCGACGTAATTACGTTTTCGGGAACGTACCCGACGATGCGATCCACCACTTGACCGCCCTTGAAGAGAATCAAGCACGGGATACCCGAGACTTGATATTGTCCCGCTATGCTGGGATTCTCGTCGGTATTGATCTTGACGAACTTCGCCTTGCCCGTGTTCGCGGCGGCGACCTTTTCAACGACGGGTGAAAGCATGCGGCATGGGCCGCACCAGGGCGCCCAAAAGTCCACGAGAACCGGCTCCCCGTTCTGCAGCACTTCGCTTTGAAAGTTCGTTTGTGTAATATCCGGCAATGCGCTCATTCGTATTCTTGGAATACCTCCGCTAGCTAAAGACTCATACCCAAATCGGTAAGTTGCACTCAATTTCTCAGGAAAGCCTCGGTTCAGCAAGCCTGCTAGTCCACGACGATTGCACTCGATTCGGTGGGTTCGCCCGTTATATCGGTCAACTGGGCTGCTTGTTTTCCGAGATTCGTAATTGCGACGACTTCGCCGCCGTTCTCCAAACGCTGCAGGCGTACGCCCTTCGTGGAACGTCCCGCCTTGCGGATGTTGGAGACCTTGAGGCGGATCACTTGATTGCCGTTCGTTATCATCAGGATTTCGTCATCGGCATTGACCATGATCTGATCGATTACCTGACCGATGTCTTCGCGTTCCTTCGCGAAGGCTTTCACGCCCTTGCCGCCTCGCGAGGTGTGACGGTAGTCGTCGATGGGCGTCCGTTTTCCGAAGGCCTTTGAGGTAACGAGCAATACTTCTCGCCGTGCGTCCTCGATAACGTCCATCGCGATGATTTCGTCGTTGCCTTCTAGGGTCATGGCCTTTACGCCGCGCGCGTTGCGGCCCATCGAACGGACGCCCTTCTCGTTAAAATGCACCGCCATTCCGCGCTTCGATGCGAGGATGAGGTCCCGCGTGCCGTCGGAGAGGTCGACCGCCAGCAACTCGTCGGTCTCATCGAGACCGATCGCGTTTAATCCGTTGCGACGAACGTTTGTGAATTCATCCAGTTTAGTTTTCTTGATGACGCCTTTGCGCGTCACCATCATCAGATATTTTTCACCCTCGAATTTATCGATCGGAAAGACCGCCGTGACGAACTCACCGGGCGGTAAGGTAAGAAGATTCACGAGCGCGGTCCCGCGCGCTTGACGGGTCGTATCGGGAATCTCGTATCCCCGTAAGCGATAGACGCGGCCCTTGTTCGTGAAAAAGAGAACGTGATCGTGCGTCTTGGTTACGAAGAAGTTACGGACGACGTCCTCTCGTTTGAGGTTTGATATGCCGGTAACGCCTCGTCCGCCGCGATTCTGCGTGCGGAACGTGTCGACGGAAACACGTTTGATGTATCCGCCTACCGTGTACGTCACCACGACATCGGTATTCGGGATGAGCTGCTCCATCGAGATTTCATCTTCGGCCGGCAGCACGTCGGTGCGGCGTTCGTCACCGAACTTCTTCTTTATCTCGATCGTCTCGCCCCGGACGATCTGCAAGATACGGTTTTCGCTTCCTAAAATGTCTTTTAAGTCTACGATCGTTCTTTGCAGTTCGTTGTATTCATCTTCTATTTTCTGACGTTCGAGGCCGACGAGCGTGCGCAAGCGCATGTCGACGATCGCCTGCGCTTGAATGTCGGAGAGTCCGAATCGCGAACTTAGCTTTGTCTTGGCTTCATCGGTCGTTTGACTGCCGCGAACAATTTCGATAACTTTTTCGATGTTATCGAGTGCGATGCGGTAGCCTTCGAGCAGATGCGCGCGTTCTTCGGCTTTGCGCAGATCGTAGCGCGTTCGGCGCGTAATGACGTCCTTGCGATGGCTGATGAAATGCTCGATCAATCCTTTGAGATTGAGCACCTGGGGCTCGAGCGGCACGGAGCCATCGGCGCGCGGGTTTCCTGCCGGCACGAGCGCAAGCATATTGAAGCCGAAACTGGATTGAAGCGGCGTATGCTTGAAAAGCTGATTGAGCACGACTTTCGGCGTCGCGCTGCGCTGAAGTTCTACGACGACGCGCATGCCTTTGCGATTGGTTGCATCGTCGAGCCGAGCGATGCCGACGATCCGTTTTTCCGCGTGCGCGTCCGCGATCGCTTCGACGATGCGGCTCTTATAGACCTGATACGGAATCTCCGTAATGACGATCTTGTTCTTGCCTTCCTCTTCAATGATTTCAGCTTTGCCGCGTATGACGATCGAACCGCGTCCGGTTCTATACGCGAGGCGAATTGCCTCATGACCGAGGATCGTTCCGCCGGTCGGGAAATCGGGTCCGGTAACGATGTCGCAGAGCTTCTCGACATCGATCTCGGGATCGTCGATGACGGCGGCGATTGCATCGGCAATCTCGTTGAGATTGTGCGGCGGAATGTTCGTCGCCATGCCGACAGCGATTCCACTCGAACCGTTGAGCAAGAGTTGAGGAAGCCTGCCGGGCAGCACGCTCGGTTCCATGCCCTGATTATCGAAATTGGGAACGAACGGGACGGTCTCTTTGTCGATGTCGGCCAGCACGTCCATTGCGGGACGTGCGAGTCGAGCTTCGGTGTAACGGTAGGCGGCCGGCGAGTCCGGATCGATCGAACCGAAGTTGCCGTGACCGTCGATGAGCGGATATCGCAGCGTGAAGTCTTGCGCCATACGAACGAGTGCGTCGTAGACCGAACTGTCGCCGTGGGGATGGTAACTCTTGAGCACTTCGCCGATAACTCCGGCGCATTTGCGGTGCTGCTTGGTAGGATCCATCCCCATGTCGCGCATGGCGTAAAGGATGCGGCGCTGCACGGGTTTTAGACCGTCGCGAACATCGGGTAGCGCGCGTGAAGCGATAACCGACATTGCGTAGGAGAGATAGCTCTCCCGCATCTCTTCTTCGACGTTGACCTGCTGGATGATATCGTTATTCATTCAATCTTACAAAAAGCAAGCCGCGCGTGCCGGTACAACGCGCAGCTCCGGTTCTAAAGCTGGTTTTTTTTCATCGTTCTCGCACTAGGCGGGATCCTCCCACGAAGCGACATTCTCCGCGGCCGGTTCGACGGGCGTTTGCGCATCCGGCGCCGCACCGGAGATCCCGGAAGCGATACGCGCTTTGGCTTGCGCCAAACTGGAGCGTATCGCTTCCAACCGCTCGTTGACGGACTGCTGGAGCTCTGCTCCGAAATCGCCGTTAGACATGGCAGAAGATTTCGCCGCGGCCCAGACGCGAACTTTCCCGCAACAGACTGATTTCGAAGCGTACGCCGCAGCATTCGGACGCTCGCTGTGCGCCGGCGACACGGTCGCCCTTTCGGGCGGACTCGGCGCCGGCAAAACGACGTTCGTGCGCGCCGCTGTTGCGTCCAGGCATGGGGCGCAGTACGTGACAAGCCCCACGTTTACATTTCGGCACCGGTATCCGGGGATTCCGCCGATCGACCACCTCGATCTTTATCGACTCGACGATCCTTCCGATCTGCCGGAACTAGGCCTGGAAGACGTCTTCGACGGCAGTTCGATCGTGTTCGTCGAGTGGTGGACGAACGCACCGGGCCTCTTGCCGGAAACGCGATATGAACTCACGATCTCCGGATCGGGAACGCAGGCCCGGACGATCGCTCTGGAACGGCGGCCATGAACATCTTGTCGATGGATGGCGCCCTCGGGACGTTTTCTGCAGCGGTCGCTATCGACGGCGAAGTCGCGGCCGCAACGGCGGTCCCGGGCAACCGTGCGTTGGAGTCGGGCCTCGATGCGGTTTCCGAGGTGCTCGAAACGAGCGGTCTTTCGGGGCCGCTTCTCGACTGCGTTGCCGTAGGTAACGGTCCCGGAACGTTTACGGGCCTGCGCATTGCACTGGCGTATGCAAAGTCGCTCGCGCTAGGCTGGGGATTGCCTGCGGTACCGGTTTCGTCATTTGACATTCTCGAGTACGGAATGCTCGCTGGCAACGATATTCTCACCGTAGTCCTGGGCCGGCCGGGCGTTATCTCCGCCCGCTTTACGCAAACGCAAGGCTGCGCCCGCGCATCCGGACGCGTTTCCGACGTGCTTGCCGCCGTCTTGCCCGCGCAGCCGTGCCGCATCGTAACGGTGAACGCGCCGGAGGACGTGCTTAGCGCCTGTGCCAAAGGCGGGTTCATCGTGGACGCTCGTTCCCCCGTGATATCGCCTCCCGCCGCCGCTGCTGCGCTTGTCGCAGTGCATCGTGCCGCTGCCGCGACGGTGCACGAGATTCGCGCCGATTACGGCGAACTTCCCGCGGCGAAGGTTCCGGCGTTCGCTCAAAGGCGCAACGCGTTGTGAAAGCGGAACTCGATCCATCGTCGGCAGATTCCCCGCAACGATTGACGATCGAGACGATGTCGACGTCGGACGTTACGGATGTCACGCGTATCGAACGGCAATCATTTACGACGACGTGGCCCGCGGACGCCTTTTACAATGAAATAAATACTAACAAGCTCGCGCATTACTTCGTCGGCCGTATCGGTTCGAAAGTGGTCGCCTACGGCGGAATTTGGGTTATCTTCGAAGACTCCCACGTGACGACGATCGCCGTAGACGACGCCCACCGAGGCCGCAAATACGGAGAACTGATGCTGCTGCATCTCATCGATGAAGCGCTCGAACGCGGAGCTGCTTGGATGACGCTTGAAGTGCGGGAGCGCAACGTCGTCGCGCAGCAGTTGTACCGCAAGTACGGATTCACCACCGTGACGACGCGCAAAGCCTATTACAGCGACAACAACGAAAATGCGCTCGTCATGTGGGCCGGAAATCTCAAGGGGGATCTTTACGGCGCTCGGATCCGAGCGTTGCGCGCTCGGTTCGCCCGATGATCTGCAATTGCTGACGTACCGCGACCTCGCGCAGCGTGTCCGCAGCCATCTGGGCCAGGGACACCGCTACGCGCACGTCGTTCGCGTAGCTAGGTGTGCCGAGCTGCTCGCGAAGATGCATCGCATCGACACGCGTAAAGCCCGCTTGGCAGGCATGCTGCACGATCTCGCGCGGCTCTATAGCATGGAACGCTTGATCTCCGAATGTGAGATGCGCCAAATGACCATCGACTCGTTCGAACGCGCGAACCCGATCGTGCTGCATGCGCGACTCGGCGCACTCCTCGCGCAGGAGACCTTCGGCGTCCACGACCCTGCGGTTCTTTCGGCCATCGAAAAACACACGGTCGGCGCGGCCGCGATGTCCCCTCTGGACTGCGTCGTCTACCTGGCCGACGGGTTGGAGCCCGGGCGTGATTTTAACGGCCGCGACCGCCTGTGGCAAATCGCCGAGCACGATCTCGACCGAGCAATGCATGCAACGCTCGCGAGCACGGTTGGGTATCTTACAAAGCAAGGCTTGCCCGTCGCACCGCAAACGAAAGCTGCCGTCGAATGTTTTGCCGCCCTAACCCAGGAGGTATCGCCATCGCCGAACTGATCGATATTGTGCGCGACGCAGCGCTCGAAAAAAAAGGGGAAGATTTCACGGTCATCGATGTCGCGGGGCGAACGATCCTCGCGGACACGTTCGCGCTTGTAACCGGACGCTCGAAGATTCAGACCCGCGCTATAGCGGACGCCATTACCGAGGGCGTCCGGGCTTGCGGGCACACGGTGACGAGAATGGAAGGGTACGCTGAGGGAACCTGGATTCTCATCGACCTTGGTAACGTCATCTCTCACGTTTTCACCCCCGAGCAACGGCAGTTCTACAATCTGGAACGTCTCTGGAGCGCGGTTGAAGCCAGGCAGGCGCAAGAGTCGTGAACAAGCGGCGCATCGTCTACGAGCCTCGCTCGAAACGCGCCCGCCGGAGCCTCCTGCTCAAAGCCGGCGTCTGGATCTTTCTGCTGCTCTTCGTTTTTAGCGTGGCGGGCGGCGTCGTGCTGATAAGCGCGTTCGGCCGCTGAAACACCCGCCGTTCGAGGCGACTACTAATTCCCGGAGGATTTCCGTGCAAAGTAAATACCGTCTCATCGCATCGCTCGCCATCGGAATCGGCATGTTGTTGAACGCGCTGCCGGCACATGCGGCAACGTCATTCGTTCAGGACGGCGCGGCGCTCTTTTCCCCCGGAACCACGTCGGCGCTCGAAAGTAAGATCGGCGCATTCAACGCACAGACCGGTAAGCAGATCGTCGTCGTGACGGTTGCGGATTTGGGCGGCGACACGCTGCAATCCGCAGCTCAGAAAGTCTTTTCCCAACAAGCGATAAACGGCGTTCTGATTTTCATTGCGAAGTCGGACCGCAAGGACATTATCGTAGCGGGACGAGCGACGTCGGCATTCTTTCCGGCCGAGACGACGCGATCGATCCGCGAATCGATGGAATCGCAATTTCGTCTCGGTGATTACGACGGCGGCATCACGACCGCCGTCAACGGGACGCTCGACGTGTTCCGGGCTCACATGAGCAACGCGCCCAATGCGGCGCAACCGCGCGGCTACGCATATCCAGCGACTACCGGCCGCAATTACGTACAGAACCAATCGGGAGGGCATCTTTCAATGATTTGGTGGCTAATCATCATCGCCGTCGGCTTTCTGGTGCTGCGTTCGATCATGCGAGCTATGTCCGGTCCACGCTACATGGGTGGCCCTGGACCCGGCGGAGTACCGATGAGCGGACCGGGCATGGGAGGTCCGGGATACGGCGGCGGATACGGATACGGCGGCGGCGGAGGCGGCTTCTGGAGCGGGTTGCTCGGCGGCCTCGGCGGAGCGTGGCTCGGCAACGAAATGTTTCGCGGTAATTCGGGCGGCAGCATCGTCGATCCGAACGCGGGCGGCAACGTCGTCGCGGGCGATCAGGGCGGCGGATGGGGCGGCGGGGATTCAGCCGGCTGGGGCAGCGACGGCGGCCAGGCCGACATGGGCAACTCGAGTGCCGGCGACTTTAGCGGAGGCGGTTTTGGAGGCGGCGATGCAGGCGGCGGCTTCGGCGGCGGTGGCGACTCCGGCGGCGGCTGGTAAGAAGCGGCGATTCGCGAGGGAAACGCGGCATTGCGAGGTAGCAACGCACGATGCGACGTTTATGGTGCGCTGCGCTTGCAGTAGTATGTCTTGGTATTGCCCACGTTGATTCTTCATCGCTGAACTCTCTATCGTGGCGCTCGATCGGTCCGTTTCGCGGCGGTCGAGCGCTAGCAGTGACCGGAGTTCCCGGTGAGCCGGAGCATTTCTACTTCGGTGCGGTCGATGGCGGCGTGTGGGAAAGCAAAAACGCCGGACGCACCTGGAATCCAATCTTCGACAGCGTTTCCGATGGTTCGGTCGGCGCGATTGCCGTTGCGCCGAGCAACACCAAAACGCTTTACGTAGGCACCGGCGAAGCGGACATGCGCTCCGATATCGCTTACGGTCACGGCATGTATAAATCCGCTGACGGCGGTGCTACGTGGACGCACATCGGACTCGAGGATACGCGCCAGATCGGCAAGGTGCTCGTTGATCCGAGAAACGCAAACGTCGTTTACGTTGCGGCGCTCGGACATCAATACGCGCCAAACGCCGCGCGCGGCGTGTTCAAAACAACGGACGGCGGTGCGTCCTGGCAAAAGGTTCTTTTCAAAAACGACGACACCGGCGCGATCGACCTCTCGATGGATCTTCAGCATCCCGACACCGTTTATGCATCGCTCTGGCAAACGCGCCGTCCGCCGTGGAACACGTATCCGCCTTCGAACGGTCCGGGAAGCGGCTTATATAAAACGACCGACGGCGGCGCGACGTGGAAACAGCTCACTAACGGTTTACCCGCAAAGCTCGGGCACATCGGCATCGCCGTTTCGCCTGCAAACGGCTCGCGCGTATACGCACAAGTCGATACCGGTTCCGATATCGCGGCCGGAGGCGTCTATCGCTCCGATGACGGAGGCGCGA
>JALYTY010000066.1 GCA_030854045.1 Vulcanimicrobiota bacterium
ACCGAGAACGGTCATCGGCGTCGGCAGCGTTGCGGACATTTCGTCGAGCTTCTGACGCAACGGCTCGTTACGTCCGCAGACGACCAGCAAGTGAATCGGAAGCCTCGCGCGAGCCAGCGCGAGCGCAGTAGGAAGCAATTTCCCGCCGCCTTCTCCTCCAGCCATCAGCATGACGATCAGCCGGTCTTGCGGCAATCCTAAATGCGCGCGAAGTTCGTCTTTCGTTCCATGCACGTCGTCGAATCGGGGATGAATCGGCTGTCCGAGCAGTCGCAGGCGCGACAGCGGTACGCCCCGCGAAAGCGCGCGATCGAAGACTTCGCGCGCCGGCACGACCATCGCGTCGGCGTCCGGAATCAGCCACGACTCGTGAACTTTGCCGAGGTCCGTAATGACCGTGACGATCGGAATGCGCGCCATGCCGGCATCGGTGCGAGCACGCAGCGCAGCGTGATTAAGCAGCGGATGAACCGATACGATGACGTCGGGCTTGTAACTCAGAAAGAGATCGCGCAAGCGTTCGCGGTAGAGGGGTTCGCAGAATCGCACGAGCGCGCGATAACGGCGGCGGCCGTTCGTTGCATAGTACAGCGCTCCGTAGACGGGCGGCGCATACCGCAGCGCCATGCTGTATCCCAGACCGAGTTGTGTAAGCGGAAAGGCACAATGAGCGGCGACGTCCTCGATGCGATGTTCGAATGCGAACGGTTCTTGGATCTCATCGAGGGCGGCCGTCATGGCGTTCGCAGCGCTTCGATGGCCGCCGCCCGTATCGGAAATCAAGAAGAGGGCGCGTTTGGTCATCAAAACTCCGTCGTCTATGCTCGTACGGGCGCCCGTTTTGCGCGCCGCGTGGCTGCGTTGCGGTGACGTCGACTGGTTAACGCCAGCTTGCCGATCAGCGCGCGTGCCGGGGCATCATAGAACCGGAAGATGTCGCCGAACTCGACGTCGGGGTTTCGGTGATGGCCATCGTGGTCCTCGGGCAGAACGATTCCAAGCGGCCGGGCGATTGCAAGGACCCATGCCGGAGATTTCCACCCGAGTTCGGTCGTATGACGCCACCAGACGTGCAATTGTCCGATTACGAGGCCGAATATCGCCCCGATCCACGATATTTTAAAAACCGCCGCCGCAACGATTAAATATGGTACGGCTCCTAGGAACCCGTCCAGTAAAACTTCATGATTGAACGAAAGAACCGCATGATCCCAATACGAACGCCGACGGTCGTGATGGGTTCGCAGATGTAGCGTGAACCAAAGATGCTGTGGTACGTGATAGAAAAACGTCGAAGCGAAATCGCCTATAACGAGAACGATTAACGTTGCGGCCACTATTCCCATCGGTGAGGTTCCTTTGTATTCAGACGTCTGCCATCGTGTGCGCGTTTACGGTTTTGTTCGGCTGCGCGCCGTCTACCTCTGATTTCAAACGCGAGCGAAACGTTGCGTTACCCCGGCTCGACCGCGCCCTCAATATTGCGTTAACCTGGCCTGCTCCTTCGCACGTTGACGCGCTGGTCGGCGCCCGCATCTTCGAGGACGGGCCTCCGGTATCATACCCCGAAATCGCGATAACGCGTGCGATCTTGCGCACGAACCCCCGCATATCTGCGATGGGCGCTCTGATGCTGGCGCAAGCGACCGAGGCGTCCGCGCGCGCAAACGGACTGCCGACGGAGTTTCTTGCGGCGACGCTGTTGCAGGAATCGGCATACGATCCGTACGCGCTTTCCGCCGCTGGCGCGGTCGGAATCGCGCAATTCGAATTAGAAACCGCTGCGCAGGCGGGAGTGAATCCATACGATCCGTTCGACGCAATCGATGGCGCCGGGCGGCTGCTGGGACGATACGTCGCGCGCTATGCAGGACGCTACCCCGAACCTTTTGTGGCAGCGCTTGCCGCGTACAATGCCGGCCCGCAAAGCGTGAGCGGCTACGACGGCGTTCCGCCGTACGAGGAAACGCGACAATATATCGACGACATCTTCGAACGGTGGGCGCGAATCGCATCGTACGAGCGACCCCGAACGGGTTTTGCCGTCGGTAGGTTGAAGGCGCGAAAATGATGCGTCTTAGGGTGAGCGCCGTGATTCTCTGCGCAACGGCATTCGCCGCGTGCGGCAGCGTTTCGGATTCCGTGGACTTTCACGCCCCGCCGAATTTCGTTTCCAAGGCTTCCCTCGGGCCGCTGATGCAGATCTGGCAATCCAACGATAGCCGAAGCGTCCTTATCGTGATGAAGATCCCGGGTGAGATCGACATCGATAAAGCGATGAACAGCGCCGACATAAAGAGTGCGAAGCCCATCAGCAGAAAAAACATCACGATCTGCAACGGCCAGCGCGCCGTACTCTCCGAAATGGTCGGAACCACGGGCGGAAACGTGAAGCTCGGCATCGGTGCGGGCGAATCGAGTTCGGAGAACAGCAAGATCGATTTCATGCTGACGCATGCGGGCGGAGATTCGTACATGGCCATGTATGCGTGGCCGATTCACAATCCGCCGGACCGCGCCGCACAAGCAGCATTGCGCGGACTTTGCGCTAAAAAATAAGAGTGGCATCGCCGCTTCGCCAGCTTTTCGCGCGGCAGCCGCTGAGCTGGACTCCGCCGCCGGAGAATCAACCGCGGCTGCGGCGCGCTCTTGGATGGCCGTCCCTAACGGCAATAGGCTTAGGCACGATGCTCGGCGGCATCTTCCCGACGATTGGTGCCGGTGCCCACGCCGCGGGTCCCGCAGTCGTTCTCGCATACGTGCTCTCCGGTCTGGTCAGCGTCTGCGTTGCGCTTTGCTATGCGGAGTTCGCTTCGATGGTTCCGGTAGCGGGCAGCGCATACACCTACGCATATGCGACCCTCGGCGAAGTGGTGGCGTGGATCATCGGTTGGGATCTCATTCTGGAATACGGGCTTTCCGTTGCGCCGACCGCTTCGTCTTGGTCGGACTATTTTCAACATTTGCTTGCGAACATCGGCATCCATCTGCCGTACTGGGCGCAAACCGCCGCTCCGCTCGCCGCACACCATCAAATCGACGTCCCGGCCGCAATTGTAACGATGGCGATTACGGTCTTAGTTGCCGTCGGGATTCGCGAGTCTGCAAATGTGAACGGCACGCTCGTTATCGTTCAAGTCATCTCGATGCTCGTCTTTATCGCCGTTGTCGCGCACGCGGTGAAGCCGCAATATTTTCATCCGTTTGCGCCGTTCGGATGGCACGGCATCGTTACGAGCAGCGCGCTCGTTTTTTTTGCCTATATTGGATTCGACACCGTCACGGTTGCATCGGAAGAGGCGCACAAACCCGAGCGCGACGTTCCAATCGGCATCATTCTCGCGCTCATCATCGGCGTCGTGCTGTTCGTCGCGCTGACGGTCTGCACGGTTGGCGTGATGCCGTTTACCAAGCTTTCCGAAGGCGCGGCGATGCTCGATGCGTACGGCAGCGTTTCGAAAAATCAGCTGCTGTATTGGATCATCGCGTTCGGCGGCATTGCGGGCAACACGACCGTGATGCTTACGTCGCTGCTCGGCCAGATCCGTATTTTCTACGTGATGGCGCGCGACCGGTTGCTTCCGCCGGGCGTCGCAAAGGTTCACCCGCGTTTTCGCACGCCGGCGCGCATGACGTTCGTGACCGGCACGATCGTCGCAATATTTGCGGCGGTATTCCCGCTCTCGGACCTTCTGACGCTCGTTAACATCGGAACGCTCGCGGCATTCGCCATCGTCTGCATCGGAGTCTTGGCCCTTCGGTTTATCGCTCCGGGCGCGCCCCGGCCGTTTCGCGCTCCTCTCGTATGGGTGTTCTCGATCGGAGGCGCCGCGGCGTCGTTCTATCTTATCTCCAACCTGCAGCTCGCTACGTGGATTCGGTACGGCATTTGGTTCGTTCTGGGGATCCTCGTGTACGGATTCTATGGTTTTCACCGTTCGCAATTGAAACCGAGGTCATAAATTGGGCGTTGGGGGTATAAGCCTTCACCTGGAGGATGCATGCGCGAGCCCTTAACGACCGTCCACGAGCGCCTCGAGATCGTGGAATTACCCTCGGCGGCCGCGGCATGCAGCTTTGCCGACGACGTTCGAAGCGGCCTTCGCGCCGCGCCGAAGCATCTTTCGTCGAAGTATTTCTACGACGATCTCGGTTCGGCGATTTTTGATGCGATCACGAAGGTTCCGGAATATTACCTCACCGGCGCGGAGACGGAGATTTTGCGGGAGTGGGGTTGGGAGATCGTGCGGGTCCTCGAAGAGCCGGTCGAGTTTCTCGAACTAGGCAGCGGAAGCGCCGCCAAGACGCGGCATCTTATCGAAGAAGCCCTCCGCGTGCAAGGCAAGCTGCGTTACAGCCCGATCGAGATTTCTATCGATGCGCTGCGCGCTTCGTCGATTTCGCTTGTCGACCGCTACCCGGGGCTTTCCATCCGCGGTTACGCCGGAGATTATTTCACGGTTTTAGCATCCGGTTCGCTGCGTTTCGAGCGTCGGGTTCTCGCGATGCTGATGGGATCTAACATCGGCAACTACCGGCCCGAAGAGGCAAAACGCCTGCTTACGCTCGCTGGAAAGGCGCTTCGTCCTGGGGACGGATTGCTGCTCGGTGCGGACTGTAGAAAAGACGGCAAAACCTTGGAGCTTGCATACAACGATCCGGCCGGCGTAACGGCTGCGTTCGATAAGAATTTGCTCGCGCGCATCAATCGCGAGCTTGGCGGCGGCTTCGATCTCGCAACGTTCGATCACGTCGCATCCTACGATGGGCGGCGCGGTGTCGTAGATTCATTTTTGCGTTCGCGAATCGACCAAGACGTACGCATTGCAGCGCTCAACGCAACGGTGCATTTTGATTCGGGCGAAGCAATCCATACCGAATCGTCGTACAAGTTCGACGAAGCGAGTATCGCATCGCTCGCGTGCGCTGCCGGCTTTACCCTTCGGCGTACGTGGTACGATCGCGCCAACCGCTTCGGCGTTTCATTGCTGGTGCGCTAAAGCTAGGCGCGTTTCTGTTACTGCAGTGAAAAAAACCGGCGTTGCGCGAGGCGCAGGCAGGCGTCTACGGCGAGTGCCATCACCGCCGCGGCGATGCTGCCCGCGACGATTTCATCGTTGTGATGCAGTGCAAGACCGGTGAAGATAAGCGTGCCTAAACCGCCCGCGCCGATGTAACCGCCAAGCGTCGCAAGGGCGATCATCGCGACGCTGGCAATTCGGATTCCACCGAAGATGACGGGCATTGCGAGCGGCAGTTCGACGCGCAAGAGCACCTGGCGCGCCGACATACCGACACCGCGCGCGGCGTCGGATTGCGCGGGGTCGACGTCCTGTAGTCCGGCGACGACGTTACGAACGAGCATGAACTGCGCGTATGCGACGAGGGCAGCGAAGAGCGGAAGAGTGCCCAAGCCCAACAAGCCGACCAAAACGGCGAGCAACGCTAGACTCGGTATCGTATAAATTGCGGCGAGCGCTCCGATGATAAGCGAGGCGCGTTTTCGGCGTGCGTGAGCGACGATGCCGAGGGGCAGCGCAATCGCGACGGCAACGGCTAGCGCGCCGGCTACGATCTCGATGTGCGCGAGCGCAAGCCAAGCAACGCTCCCGGGATGCAAGAGAATATAGCTCACGAATATTGAAGGCGCGCCCGCTCGCGCAGCTCGGACACGCTCGCATCGCTTGCGAAGAGTTCTTGCACGAACGGCGTTGCAGGGCGGCCCAATATCTCCATCGCCGTCCCAGCCTGCTCGATCGCGCCTTCTCGCATGATTACGATACGATCCGCCAAGATCAGCGCTTCTTCGATATCGTGCGTGACGAAGATCGTCGTTGTGTCCAGCTTGCGTACGATTTCAAGCAGTTCGTGCTGCAGCTGACGCCGCACGATGGCGTCGAGGGCTCCAAAAGGTTCGTCCATTAAGAGCGCCCTGGGCCGCCCGGCAAAAGCGCGTGCGACGCCGACTCGCTGGGCTTCGCCGCCCGAGAGTTCGCGCGGCCGCCGGGAACGATAGCGTACCGGCTCAAGGCGGACGAGCGCGAGCATTTCGTCGACGCGCGCGTCGATCTCCGCGCGCGGCCACCCGAGCAGCTCCGGGACGATACCGACATTTTGCGCTACGCTCATATGCGAGAAGAGACCAACGGCTTGAATCGCGTATCCGATCTTGCGGCGCACTTCCACCGGGTCCAATCCTTCGATGTCGGCGCCGTCGATGCGAATGCAGCCGCTTGCTACCGGAACGAGACGGTTGATCGTGCGCAACAGGGTCGTTTTACCGCAGCCCGACGGGCCGAGCAGCGCGACGAAGCGGCCCGGTTCAACATCGAACGAAACGCCGGCTACGGCTTCGCGCTCGCCTTCGCCGTAGCGCACCCGCACGTCGCGCAGTTCAATCGACGCCCCTGCGCTCAACGGCCTTCGCTCTTGAGAAATGCCGCTGCAACGTCGGCCGGGTCTTTTTTGTCATTTTCGACCGCGGCGTTCATCTCACGCGCGATCCCGTCGGTAAGTTTCGGGGCGAGCGCGTTGAGCGCTGCGGCGATACGGGGAGTGCGCGTTAGAACGGAATGGCGAACGACCGGCGCGACGTTGTATGGAGGCCACAGGTGTTTGTCGTCTTCGAGAACGACGAGCCGTGCGGTCGCGAGCGTTCCGTCGGTTGTAAATGCCGTTGCAACGTCTGCCGAACCGGCGAGCAGCGCCTGATATTTGAGCGCAATGTCGTACGCGCGCACGGAAGCAAAATGGAAGCCGCCGTAGCGCTTCTGCAAGCCCGGCAATCCGTCGGGACGGGAGATAAACTCCGGAATCGTAGCGAGGCGCAACTCTTGCGAGACCTTCGCCAGGTCGCTCAACGTACGCAGATGGAGCCGCTGTGCGATTGCGGTGGTCGTCGCTATTCCCTGCGAATCGTTCATCGGTGAGGGATCGAGCCAATCGATGCTATAGCGTTCGGCGAAGGCGTTGCGGACTATCCGATAGATTTCGCGAGGATCGCTGCGCGGTTCTTCGTGCAATACGTCGATCAGCGCCGTTCCGGTGTATTCGGGATAGAGGTCGATGTCGCCGCGCGCCATCGCGGCAAGTGCGATCTGCGTCGAGCCGAGATTGAGCCGGCGTTCGACCGCGAACCCGGCTGCCTCCAGCGTTTGCGCATAGATCTCCGCGATGACGATCGATTCCGTGAAGTTCTTCGATCCGACTCGGATGGCGTTGCGCCCCTCGCAATGCGGCAGTACCGCGAGCGACGAGAGCAGCGCCAGCGCGCGCATGCGAGATATCTGCATTTATCCATACTCCAGGCGCGCGGCCAACCGCGCGAAAAGGAATTCTGCGGCAAAGGCCATTAACGCAACGACGAGCGCCGCGAAAGCGAGTAATGCCATATCGTTGACTTGAAGTGCGCGAACGATGTCGTCGCCAAGCCCGCCGGCGCCGATGAACGTTGCGAGGGTTGCCGAGCCAATAACCTCGACGGCAGCGGTCCTTACTCCGGCGAGGGCTACGGGCAGCGCAAGCGGCACGGTGATACGTGCAAATCGCTGAACTGCGGTCATACCCAGGCCCGTGGCGGCATCCAAGGCGGCATGAGAGACGCCGGTAATCGCCAGATCGACGTTTACGACGATCGGCGGCAGCGCGAGGATGGTAAGCGCGACGACCGCGGGCAGAAAGCCAACCCCGAGCCACGGCAGCATGAGGGTAAGGAGTGCTATGCTCGGGAGCGTTCTCCCGATCGCAGCTACTCCCAGAATAGGAGCGCGTGCGGCGCGCCGCAGCGATGCGAGTACGCCCAGCGGCGCGCCGAGAACGCAAGCCGCTGCAAGTGCCGCAAGGGCGATTTCGGCGTGCTCTAGCGCGTGCCGGAATATGTCAGCCCACATATCGCCTAAGACTTTATCCACAATCCGAAGAAACCATCGGCCATGCTCCAGCAAGAACGGCCGGTCGAGGCGCCCGCAATCGCTCTTGACGATCCATCGCTGTACTTCAGCCGCGAATTATCGTGGCTCGAGTTCAACGATCGCGTATTGGAAGAAGCCCTCGACCCCGGCACGCCGCTCTTCGAGCGCCTTAAGTTCGTTTCCATCTACGGTACGAATCTCGATGAGTTCTTTATGATTCGCGTTGCGGCGATCAAGCAACAGATCGAGGCGCAAGTGGTCCGCCGGTCCGACGACGGCCGTCTTCCCGCAGAACATCTGGCTGCTATCTCGTCGCGATTGCGGTCGTCCCTAGCGCGGCAAATGCTCTTGCTTAGCGACGATCTTTTTCCGGCACTGGAATCGCACGGCATCACGATCGTACGGGTTGCCGATCTCAGTGAAGAAGCACAGGCCGCGCTCGAGCGGACCTTCGACGAAAGGCTTTTCCCGGTGCTCACGCCGCTGGCAGTCGATAGCGGACATCCCTTTCCGTACATTTCAAATCTTTCGCTCTCGCTTGCCGTCGAACTGGAAGAAACGACCACGGAAGGCGTGGAACTACACTTTGCACGCGTCAAGATTCCGCCGACCCTTTCAAGATTCGTCCCGATCGAAGCAAATGAGTCGCGAGAACGGCGCTTCGTCCTTATTGAAGATCTGATCGCCCATCATCTGGACGCGCTCTTCCCCGGGATGAGCGTTCGCGAAGCCTATCTATTCCGGGTAACGCGAGATGCCGACTTGGACTTGCAGGAAGACGAAGCCGACGATCTGTTGCGCGCGATCGAATCGGAGCTGCAGCGACGCCGGTTCGGCGAACCGGTGCGCCTGGAAATCGAACGCGGCATGCCGGAATATATGCGCGACTTTCTGCTGAGGTCGCTCGACCTATCCGAAACGGATTGTTATGAGGTGCTCGGATTCATTGGCCTGGCCGATCTCGGACAGATCGTTGGGTTGCCGGATTACGATGAATTGCGCGATGCGCCGTTCATGGCGGCAATACCCAAGCCGTTCATCGGGAAGACCGATATTTTCGCGCAGATACGCGAAAGCGATATTTTGCTGCATCACCCGTACGAATCGTTCGATCCGATCGTGCAACTGCTTGCCCAGGCAGCGCAAGACGATAAAGTTCTCGCAATCAAGGCCACGCTTTACCGAACGTCGGGGAAGAACTCTCCGATCGTGCGCGCACTGCTCGAGGCAGCAGAAAACGAGAAACAGGTTGCCGTCGTAATCGAACTCAAAGCGCGTTTCGATGAGGAGAACAACATCGACTGGGCTCGCCGATTGGAGCGCGCCGGCGTTCACGTCGTCTATGGCTTTCCCGAACTGAAAGTCCACGCAAAGACCGTGCTGATCGTTCGAGAAGAGGACGACGGCATCCGTCGGTACATGCATTTCGGAACCGGAAATTACAACGAAAAAACGGCGCGCTTTTACACCGATTTGAGCATCTTCACTTGCCGTGCGGAACTCGGCGCAGACGTCACGCAGCTCTTCAACGCTCTCACCGGGTTTTCCAAAATAACGGATTACGAAGATCTTCTCGTCGCGCCCGTTACGCTGCGTCGCGAAATGCTTGCCATGATCGATCGCGAAACGGAACACGCCCGCGCGGGCCGTCCCGCCGGAGTCCGCGCGAAGCTCAACGCCATTACCGATCCAGAACTCTGCCGCGCGTTATACCGCGCGTCGCAGGCGGGCGTTCCAATCGATCTCGTCGTGCGCGGTATGTGCATCTTGCGCCCCGGCCTTCCGGGCGTGAGCGAGACGATTCGCGTGCAGAGCATCGTGGGCCGGTTTTTGGAACATTCGCGCATATACGTCTTCGAAAATGGCGGCGACCGGGAAGCCTACATTTCAAGCGCCGATTGGATGAGCCGAAATCTCGACCGCCGCGTAGAGTTAGGAATTCCCGTCCTCGACCCGCTCGCTGCCGAGACGCTAAACTCTCAGATACTTTCGGTGATCCTTGCGGACAACGTTAAGAGCCGCCAACTCCAACCCGACGGCACGTACCGCCGTCGAGCGCCGGGGACCGGCGAAATGCCCATCGACTCGCAACGCATCTTTCTAACGCGCGCTGAAGCCGCCTCACCGCTCTCGCCGGTATCGGCGTAGTTCAGCGCGACGGCCGGCGGCCGGTGCCGTCCTATTGCACTTGCGCGCTTGCGTTGAACGTAAGGGATGATCAGTGCACAGCGGATGCCATCGTACGGATCCAGTCCCATTCGTGCGGAGTCACTGATTGGACGGATAGGCGCTGCCCCTTCTTGAGTAATTCCATTCCCAGCAAACGGGGTTCGGCGCGCATGCGCGCCAGCGTGACCGGGTGAGGAAACGTTTCAACATATTCGACATCGACCATCATCCAGATTGGTTTTTCTGCTTTGGCGCGGCCGTCGTAGTACTCGCTTTCACGATCGAACTGCGTGAAATCCGGATATGCAGCGCGTACGATTTTGCAGATGCCGACAGCCGCGGGCTGCGGGATACTTGAATGGTAGAAGAACGCGAGATCGCCGGCGCTCATCTCCATCATGTTATTGCGCGCTTGATAACCGCGGACGCCGGTCCAAGGCGCCGTGCCCTCGGACTTCAAGTGACTTAGACTGTAGCTCTCCGGCTCGCTCTTGAGCAGCCAATAGCGGGACATTATCCAACCCTCCGAAAACGCGTAGACATGACCGGGCGATTGTTAGCCATTGTGCTTGTATGCTGCGCGCTCCTCGAACCGCGAATTGCCCGCGCTTCGGAGGTGCAGCACTGGATCGTAACGAGCGATATTCATTTCGATCCTTTCGCCGACGTCCGCCTGATAGCACGTCTGAACGCCGCGCCGTCCGAACGCTGGCGTGCGATTTTCCAGTCGGCCGGCGCAGCGCCGTTTTCTCCGTACGGTGCCGACGCGAATTACCCGTTGCTGGAGTCGGCGCTCGATTCGATGAAGACCGACGACGCCAATCCGGCCGTCGTGATCGTAGCGGGTGACTTTCTGGCCCGGGACTTTCGTGCGAAGTATCAGCGTGCACTTCGGACGGCCGACGAAGCGCAATATGAATCGTTCGTCGATAAGACGGTCGCGTTCCTCGCACGGGAGTTTCGGGGCGCGTTCCCGCGCGCGCAACTCGTTCCGGTAATCGGCAACGACGATTCGTATTGCGGCGAATATGCAATCGCGCCGCAGAGCGCATTTCTTTCGCACATGGCGACGCAGTGGGCCGGAGCCGCAGACGCGCGCGACGCTGCTTCGTGGGCTGCCCAGTTTTCCAAAGGCGGCTACTACGCCGTCGAACTGCCTGTCGGCGGTGCCCGCGCAATCGTTCTCAACGATGTTTACTGGTCGACTCACTACAAAGACACGTGCTCTGAAGATTCCACGGGCGCCGCCGATGAAATGGCGTGGCTGCGAACCGTCCTTGCGACCAACACGCAGCGCTCGCCGATATGGATCATCGCGCACATTCCTCCCGGAGCGGATGTGGCGGCATCGCTACGATCGGCGCCGAAGAGCATCGCGATGTTTTTGAGTGGCCAATACAACGACGACTTCGTTTCGCAGCTAGGCTCCGACCGTAGTAACGTCGTGATGGCGATCGCGGGACACACGCACATGAACGCTTTCCGTATCGTCGGAGTTGGTGCCGGCTCGTCGCCGGTCCCCATGCTTGTCGTGCCGTCTATCAGTCCCGCGCTTGCAAACAATCCCGCGTACGAAGTTCTCAACGTGGACTCCGCGACGGCATCGGTTCTGGACTACCACGTGGTGGTGCTCGATGATTTATCGGCTCTTGCAAAAAACGGGAAACATGCAGCGCGTTGGCGGCGAGAGTACGACTTCGCAAGCGTATTCGGCCCGGGCCCGCTCGATGCTAAGCATTTGGGTGCGATAGAGCATGCGATGTTTGCCGATGGTCGTCTGCGGGAGCGGTATAAGCAGTATTACGATAGCGAAAGCGGTCGCGCACCGATTGCGGAATACGCATGGCGCGCGACGTGGTGCGCGAACGTCGCGCTCACGCAGACGAGCTACGCCGCATGCGCGATGCCGCAGGTACAACTCTCCCTCCCTCCACAGCCGACCGCACCGCCGGGCGTGCCCTCACCGGTTCCGTCGCCGTGAGAGTTGGTTTGCTGCTCGCCGCGGCGCTCTATTCGCATTGGCTTTTTGTGAGCGACATACACCTTAACCCGTATGCGAACGCTACACAAATGTACGAGTACGTCCCCGGCGACACGCCGTATGCGCTTTGGGAGTCGAGCGTTCGCGAGATGCGCTCGCGCGTACATAATCCCGCCGTCATCGTTCTCGGAGGCGATATGCTCGCCCACCATTTTGCTGCCCTGGCCCGCAAAAAGGGCGAGAATCCGCAGAATGCGGCGCTCGCGGTCAACAAGCGCATTGCGAGAGATCTTGGAACGGCTTTTCCACGCGCGCAGTTCGTCGTCGCGTTAGGAAATAACGACGATCCCTGTGGTGATTACCGAAGTGAAACCGGAGGGCCGTATCAAACCGCTCTCGCGCGAATATGGCAGCCGCTCGTCGACCGTAACGGCGCAGCTCCAAACTTTATCGAGCGATTCGCGCACGGCGGTTACTACGTTGCGAGTGCGGCGGCGCCGAAGATGCGGGTCATCGTGCTCAATAGCGTCTTATGGTCATTCGTGTACCGCGGCAGTTGCGCGGCCGGTCCGCGAGATCCGGGCGCAGCGGAGATCGCGTGGCTTAAGAACGAACTGAGCGCGCGTGGCGGACGCCCGGCAGCGATCGTGATGCACGTACCGCCGGGTTACGATGCGACGAGCACGACGAGCGCGCATCGCTTCTTGGCGGTGCCGTTTCTGAACCAGTCGGCCAATCGCAGTCTGCTTGCACTCTTGAGCGACGAGGACTCGCGGGTCGAATTCGCTCTTGCTGCGCACGTGCACCGGTACGATTTCCGCGTCGCAGGGGGCGTGCCGATGCTTATTGCTTCCTCGATATCGCCGGTCTACCGCAACAATCCGGCGTTTTTCGAATTGGAAGTCGATCGCAGCGGCGTTCTTCACGACGTTATCCCGCATGTCTACGATTTGCAACAGGCGCAATGGACCGTTCGCCAGTCTTTCGATGCGATGTATGGGATCGACCGTTTCAGTGCGGCGAATCTGCAATCGGTTTCCGCGCGTCTGGGAAGCGACGCATCGCTGCGGCAGAGATGGATCGAAGCGTACGATGTGTGGGCGTGGCGGATGGGGGACGTTACGGATCACAGCTGGCGCGTCTATTGGTGCACGCAAGTCCAGGAGAATGGCGGATACGCTTCGTGCGCCGGCACGGAGCATCGTTTTCAGGGCGTTGTGGCGGCGATCGCGAGCCTATGTATTGCCGCAATAGCCGCGGTCGCGCTGTTCGTTCGGTGGAGGCTTAACGCGGCCCGATAGCGACCGGCCGTTGTGGGTTCGCAATCCACTCGCTCCACGAACCGGCGTAAATCCGCGATCCGCGCAGTCCAGCGATCTCCATAGCCAGCATATTGGCTGCAGCGGATATGCCCGAACCGCACTGGTGAATGACGGTGCCGGGATCGCCTAGCGTCCCGAAGTGCTGCCGGAGGGCATCGGCGTTTTTGAATCGCGAATCGTCGGCGTAAATCTCTTTGTACGGACGATTGCGCGCTCCGGGGATATGGCCTGCGACCGGATCGATCGTTTCGTTCTCGCCTGCGTACCGATCGCTCGACCTTGCATCGACGATGCAGAGACCGGCGCAATCGACCTGCGTTTCGACAAACGACGCGTCGACGATCAGTTCGGGATGCAAAGCGACACGCAGATCGCCGCGCTCGTTACGTCTCGGCAGTTGTGCGGAAAGGGGCCGTTTCTCATCGAGCCACGCTTTGAGGCCGCCGTCGAGCACCGCGACCGCATCGTGCCCGATCCATCGGGCGAGCAGCCAAAAACGCGCCGCAAAGACGTCTGCGCCGGCATCGTAGGCGACGAGTTGCGTGGTTTCAGAGACGCCGCAATCGCGCAGGAAGGAAGCAAATGCTTGCGGTTCGGGCAACGGATGTCGACCATTAGCGCCTGTTTTAACGCCGGCCAGCTCGCCTTCCACGTCGGCGAAGAACGCTCCCGAGATGTGCGCGCTCTCGTACGACCGTCTGCCGGCGGAAAAATCTGCCAGCGAATGTCGGCAATCAAAAACCGCCCACTTCGGATCGTCCAGATGCTGCGCAAGCGTTTCGGTTGCTATAATTGTGCGGATGGACACCTAGCGAAGGTTTATCGTCGTTTTCGCTGCGGGCTCGCTGCCGAATGTTTCCTTGAGCACAGTCTGCAGCTCGCCGTTCTCCGCCATCGGCCCGACGATGTCGGTATCACCGTAAAACTTGCCGTTGATAAAAATTTTTGGTAAGGTGGGCCAGTTCGTCATCTCCGCTAACGCCTCGCGCTTGGGCATATTTTCAAGCACGTCGACGACTTCAAACGGGTATCCGAAACGCTGGAAAAACTGAACCGTTTCGAGCGTGAAGCCGCAGCGCGGCGCCGCTTTCGTGCCTTTGCCGTACACCAATATCGGATTAGCGGCGATTTCGGCGGCAATCTCCGACTGTAATTGTTCTGACATTTAGTCCCTAACTTTCCGGAGTCATCGTCTTGAGCTCTACTGCGTGCACGCGGCCGTCTTTGAGCGCAGTGCCTAGCGCGGCGTAGACGAGTTGATGTTGTTCGATCGGCGTTCGTCCGGCAAACGCGCGCGAACGAACCGTTACGTTGAAATGGTCCATCGTTCCGGTGCGGTCGGTGATGCTTACGTCGGCATCCGGAATGTGCGCGCGAATGAGGGCGGTCAGCGATTTATTGTCGATCATAGCAAGCTATTACGGCTTCAAGCGAGGACGTTCGCCGCGTAACGTTTCTGCCAACCCGCGGGCTTCGCGAAGAGTTTCGGGGATCAGCGGCGCGTTACGGGCGAGGAGGGTCGCAACGCCGCTCGCGGCGATTACGCCGCTAACCGCTACGAGAATTGCCGGAACCCCGGTCGCCCTAATTGGCCCAACTTGGATACGAAATGTCGATTGCACGCGTGCGATGCCCCGGAATACCGACCGTGCAATCACGGAGCGATTTGCCATGCGGTGGCTTTACGGCGTTTCAATCGTCGTATCCCTCGTTACCGCCGCCTGCATACTCGACCGCTTCAACGCTCAGAAGGTAGCGCTTTTCGACGGTTTTTGCTTCCGTCATGAGCGCCGCATCCTCGCCGAACCGCGCGTACGACACCGGGATGTACGTGACAATCGCCGCATTACCGCGGATCTGACTCGTGCTGTGCAGTTCGGCTAACGCCAGGCGCGTACCGGAAAGACTCCGGATCTCGAGTCCCATGCGGATCAGCCGAATCGTTCTCGGAATCAAATTGTGAATCGAAACCGTCATATCGACCGCTCGCCCGGTTTCGTGGGCAGAGAGAACGCCGACGCGAACGAGCTTCGCCATCGCCGCGTTGTGGCGTTTTGTTTTGGCGCGATCTTCGGCCTCCAGCGCCGCGCCGAGACCATAGGCTTTTGTCGCGTTAGCGGCCGTGATGGGCGCCGGTTTTGCCGAACAGCCGACGAAGCTCACGGCGATGGCCGCGAACCAAGTCAGCGTTCCGATAGCGGTAAAACAGCGTGAGCTTTTGCTTACCTGCACGAAGTTCCGGAAACGAAGCTGACGTTGAGCAGCGGATGCAGCTCGATGCCGTTTGGAGCAACGCCCGTTTGCCCGTGAAGCGCATCGAAGAATGCCACTCCGGTAAGGTCGGCGACGATGCCTTTTGGAAAATTCGTGAAGCCGGATGGAACTTGTCCGAAGCAGGTCGTTAGTTTCGAACGGACGGCGGTGTAAATGCTGCCGAACCCGGAATCGCAGGCGTCGTTACACGTAGGATCGGGTGGTTCGACGATCATCGTGTTGCTTGGATTGTTCGGATCGGCGACGACGAGGTGGTAGTCGTGATCCGACTCAGTTTTCCATCCGATGAGAACGACGCGCACCGTGTATGCTTGGATTTCATACGGCGCGTATCGAGTCGTATCGTCGTACTGATTGTAATTGCTCGGTACCGGAGCATTGATTAACGTCGTGACGCTTGCGAGCACGGGGTTCCAGTTTATCTTCGATTCATCGCCGTCGTCTAACGTTTTGATGTGCCAGCGTTCAACGCCGCAGCTCACGCCACAGGTGCCGCCGTGCGGTCCGCTCCCGGGTGGAGTTGGAAAAGGCGTAGGGCCGCTAATGGGAGTTGGAGTTGCCGTCGGACCGCTCGTCGGCGTGGGAGTCGGCTTGCTCGACGGCGTCGCGGTCGGTCGCCCCGTCGGCGTTGTGGTCGGTCTTACCGTGGGCGTTGCGGTCGGCCTTACCGTGGGCGTCGCAGTCGGCGTAGGCACGGGCGTTGCGGTCGATCCGTTCGACCACGTAACGTCGTCGACGTACTGATACATGTAATCGCTGTAGCCGTTGCCGTGGACGCCGAAGTAGAGCCAGACCGTAGTTCCCGCGTAACTGCTGACGTCGTACGTACGCGCGACCCAGCCGTTCGTCGTCGCGGCTTCGGTGAAGAGATTTTGAAGAACGTAACCGTTCGAATCGAGCAGGTCCGCCTCTTGATATGCGTACGTCGTTGACCTTTCGTTCGTCGCTTCGTAGAGCCAGAACGAGATCTTACCGTTCGCAGGGACCGTAACTTGCTGGCAGAGTCCGGAGTCTCCCTTGACTTCCGGCTTCGTAAGAGAGCCGTTAAGGTCGCTGTACGAACCCGTATGTGGTTTCGATGGTGTAACGTGCGCGTTGATATTTCCGCACTGCTGCCAATAGGTATAACCGCCCGACTCAAAGCCGCCGTCCGCAAGTACTCCGCCGGCGTCCTCTGGCCGTACTTTCACGCCGCTTTGCGGAAGCGCGATCCGGCGGCCGCCCTGCGTTTCGCGTCCTGATTGCGGTATTGCCGTTCCGCCGCCACTGTTTGCGCTTGCGCACGCGGCTACGAGCGCGATCGTAGCCAGCGCAGTTCCAAGGCGAAGAATCTGCATAGCTCTCCTTTTCTAAGGATTTAGCATAGTCTTCACAAAGAGAGTTTAGCTAGTCCTTAAACTCCATAGAGGCACTTCGCACTCAGTCGCGTTGAGGCGAAGGGAGCGCCGATGAAGGCGTCCCGAGGGGTTATTTAAATCGATGCGCAAGGCAGTTCCCGGAGTTAAAAGATCGAGGTTGCCCTTTGACCGACATGATGCGTGCCGCGCGATTACGCGAAGCGGGCGGCCTGGAAAGTATCGAAATCGAAGAAATACCACGCGCAAAGCCGGCTGACGGTGAGGCCGTCGTGCGTATCGCGGCCGCGGCATTTAATCGTCGCGACGTCTTCATCACGCAGGGCCTTTATCCGAACATCACGCTTCCCGTCACGCTCGGTTCCGACGGCGCGGGCGTCGTCGCGTCTGTGGCGGCGGGAAGCGGCCAATGGAGCGTGGGCGATGCCGTTGTTATTAATCCGATGCTCGATTGGGGCGACGATCCGCTCGTGTGGGGTCCGCGCGCATCGATCCTGGGAATGCCGCATGATGGCACTTTTGCCGAGTATGTCAGCGTCCCCGTCGCCAATCTCTATCCGAAACCACAGGGTCTGTCGATGGAAGAAGCGGCAGCCGTTCCGCTCGCCGGCCTCACCGCATATCGTGCGCTCTTTACTCGCGGGAGTCTGAAGGAAGGCGAGACCGTTTTGCTTCCGGGGATCGGGGGCGGCGTTCAGACCTTTGCGCTGATTTTTGCGAAAGCGGCCGGAGCGCGCACGATCGTCACTTCTGGCAGCGAAGCAAAACTATCGCAGGCGCGCGCCTTCGGAGCGGACTACGCCTTGAACTATAACGCAATGCCCGATTGGCACAAAGAAATTCGCAGGATCGCTCCGGTCGATCTCGTCGTCGATTCGTCGGGAGGCGATACGTTGAACAAAGCGATCGGTACGGTGCGGCCGGGCGGACGCATCGTTGTCTACGGCGGCACTCGCAGCGAGTCGACGTTCCGGTTGTTCCCACTGTTCTGGAATCATATCGATATTCGGGGAACGTCGATGGGCACTCCTCAAGACTTTGCCGAGATGTTGAGGCTCTTCGAGCGAGGACTCAAGCCTGCGATCGACGGTGTCTATCGACTCGACGAAGTCGTGGCCGCCGCTACACGTATGGCCTCCGGCGATCAGTTCGGCAAGATCGTCTTGCGTATCGGCTAAGATGCACTTTCCGTCAAGCGATACCGGTAGAGCGTGTCGAGTTGCAGCATGGCGCCGAGTTCCGCTTCGATCGTTGCGGCATGCTCGATGCCCACAATCGATTCCCACGGCGGATTCAGAATATTCGTTTCCTCTGCGTTCATTGCGCGCGACAGCGGCTCGGCGAATACCCGACCTTCCTCTTGAAGTGCGATAAGATATGCGAGAAGCTGGCGTGCCATCGCAGGCCATAACGCTGCGCGGCCGGTTCCGTATATTCGCAAAACGAGTTGCGGAATCGTTTGCGGCCGCGCCTGCAGTGCTTCAAGCAGCTCCCTTTCGCGCACGCGCCGGTGCGCGATGTATTCGCCGATTTTTGCTCGCGCGTCAGAAACCGGAGGTCCGTGTCCGCCGTAGATGCACGCGGCTTGTGCGAACTCATCGCGCAGGCGCGCAAGCGTTCTTTGATACGGCCGCATGGCTCCGCTGGGCGGTGCGATCACCACGGTGCCTTCGCCAAGAATCACGTCGCCCGTGAAGAGCGCGCGCTCGCGAATATGATACAGTACGACGTGATCGAACGTATGGCCGGGAGCGTCGATGACGCGCAATACGGCGGTGCCGACGCTCCAATCACTCTCGAGCACGAAATCGATATCGTGCTGCACCGTACAATTCGGATGCGCGAACACGTGCGCGCCGGTTCGAGCCGCAAGCATTGCGGCCGCCGGCGCATGGTCGGGATGCCCGTGCGTGAGCGCGATCGCGTCGAGTCGCAAATTTCGCGACTGCAAATTCCGCAGGATAGCATCTACATGCGCTGGGAGCGCCGGGCGCGGATCGACGACGATCGCGCCGGCGCCGCAATCGATAACGTAAGTATTGGTTCCATCGAGCGTCATCACCGAAGGGTTCGGCGCCCGAACGACTGCGATAGCGTTCACCATGCGCCCTCCAACGACGGCGGCATGACGAACCCCTCGTGCGGCGCGGTATCCGGCATAATCGTCACGATCGGCTTATGCATCGCAAACGCTAAGAGTGAATCGATGTCACGGAATGCCGCGAGCCGCTCTAAGTGTTTGATCGTCGGATAGACCAGGTGCAATCGTTCCTCGCGGTGCAGCTGCAGCGCATTCGCCGGTGAGAGCCATCGCTCGTCGTGCGTTTCAATCCGGTCCGCTATTCCAACGTGCGACGCATCCGCGCGTGCGATAAAAAAATGCGTGTTGTATCGGCGTGACTCCGTCGGCGGGGTGATCCAATGGGAAAAGAGATGGATCGCCGCGGGCTCGACCCGGATGTTGGCTTCTTCCTTCAGTTCTCGAACGGCGGCGTTGACGAGAGCGCGCGCCTCCCTCGGCCCTACGGGAGGTTCGGATGCCGGGAGATTGCCGGGTATGACGGCCCGAAACTCCGCCTTCACGCGACCGTCATCCCAAGAATTGTGCGAAAAATCTTCATCATCGACCGTTCCGCCGGGAAAAACGAACGCGTCGGGTGCAAAAGCGCTTTGTCCGCTGCGGCGAAGCATGAAAACCTCGATAGTGCCGCCGGTATCGGGCCGAACCAGCATTATCGTGGAGGCGAAGCGCACGGGAACCCCTTTGTGTGCGTTGTCGTTGATCAGATATGGTATCGCGAGTTATCGTCATCGTTCTAGCCGCCCTTTTTGCCGGCGGCGCGCCCGCCCTAGCGCAGACTACGCCCTCCGCTGCGCCGACGGCCGCGAGCGCTTTGCCGACGATCCCGCCGAACGCCGGTGCGGTGGTCGAAGGCATCATCCAACATCTGGCCGGTGATGCGACGGCAGGGTACGGCGTCGATCCAAATCACGTAAAAGGCAGCGTGACGTATTTCCGCCGGTACGATTTGCAGATTCGCATGCCGCTCAATCAATACAAGACCGTGCATCTGCATCAGGGAACAATCGTCAATCCACGCGGCGCGACGATCGCACAAGGCAATACCGTCGATGTCGTCGGGCGCGCGAACGCAGATGGATCGATCGAAGCGGATGCCATCACAATCGTGCATTAGCATCACACCCCGGCTCTAAATCGGTGCGCTGCGATCTTGAGGGAAGGGAATCTAAGCGAGTTGTTGTCTCGTTACAAAGACGTATTATTTCTTTAACGACTCGAAAGGACTTACCGTAAACGATGAAAATGCGTTTAGTTACCGCGGCGCTATGCGCCGCCACGCTGCTGGGAGGCTCGCTTCCGGCACTCGCCGACTCCATGACGAAGTCGATGCCGGATCTCGACATGAGCGCTCCTTCGCGCTTTTCCGCACCCGGCGTGTACACGGGAGCACCGGCCCTTCAGGTAACGCTCTCGATGGTTATCGCAGGCGGCGGTCCGACGGATTTCAGCACGTTGACGCTCGTAAAAGCGCTTGCGGGCGACAAAACCGGTCCGGAAGTCGCCTCGCTTAAGAAAAAATTCGGCGACGAAAAAGTGGGAAATTTCGTCAAGGTATTCGATTTTGTCGTAGCGGACTCGCTTCGCATCGCAAAAGAAAAGAACGTTGCGCTTCCCTCCGAACCGAAGCCCGATCCCAAAGAAGGCAAAGCGCTCGCAGAAGCGTTGTGGGATGCCGGCGCGACCCCCAACGGTTTTCAAGTCGAAGTGATGCTCGATCGCGCCGTGTCGCATCCGATCCACGTTGAAGTCATGAACGACATCGATAAGAAATTCGGCGTGGCGCCCGATGCCGACTATCACGTCGTGCTGGCGCAAGCGATGAACGATCTGGCGTCGGTCTACGGGTTCGGCAAAGATAGTTCGGCGATGTAGCCCCTCGGCTTTCGAGGGCAAGCAGAAGGGCCGCGCACTCGCGCGGCCCGATGTGTAT
>JALYTY010000072.1 GCA_030854045.1 Vulcanimicrobiota bacterium
CCGATAATGCGATCATTCCGGCAAAAGAGCGCATCGTCGATGCGTATGAGGACCCATTGCGTAAGCTCTTCAGAAGCCTTCGCAGCTTGGTAAAACGGCGGTTCCGGTCGTGATGCATCGCTTCGCAGCTGCGATGATCACCATCGCCCTTTGCGCCTGTAGTGCAAAGGGCGATGGATACACTCGTCGTGCGGTGCCGCTCACGACGACACTCTACGTTGCGAACGCCGGCAACAGCACAGTGAGCGTGTTCGACCTATCTCACCGCCATGCCGCGCCTAGTTTGATCACCGGCGGCGGATTGTACGGACCCTCCGGCGCCGCGCTCGACGCGCGCGGTGAACTCTACGTCACGAACCCGGTTGTCGACCGCCTCAGCGTCTTCGATACCACGCATGGCGATAGGGTGCTACCGGCGATTGTCGGTGCGCGGAATGGATCCTATCCAGGCGGCGTTGTGGTAGATCGGCGCGGCACTCTTTACGTGGCCAATTCCGGCGCCAACAGCGTCTCGGTGTTCGAGAATTTACCACGGGCGCAAACGCTCACCATCACCGGCGGCGGGTTGAGCGCTCCCTGGGGCATTGCCTCGTCGCCCCGCGGCAAGTTGTACGTCGCAAACGAGAACAGGAATACCGTCAGCGTCTTCGACATGATGCACGGCAACGTGGCGCTTAAACCGATTACGGGCGGTGGACTGAATTTTCCGTTCGGGATAGCACTCGCGTCGACCGGCAGACTCTACGTCGCGAATTTGGACGGTAATAGCGTGAGCATTTTCGATACGGCGCGCGGGAACATAGCGCTCAAGACGATCACCGGCGTCGGATTGCGCAACCCCTCGGGCGTAGCGCTCGACAGGAGCGGCTACCTCTACGTCGCCAACTCCGGCCGCAACAGCGTAAGCGTCTTCGATACGCGGCTCGGCAACGCGCCGTTGCGGCCGATCACGGGCGGCGGTCTAGACTTTCCGTACGGCGTTGCGGTCCACTAGGCACCTTGGCGCCGTGCGACGATTAGGGTTTTGCCTTGCGAGCGACGGGTTTTTTCGGCCGAAAGCGCCGCTTCAGTATACCGCGCAAGACAACCGCTTCGTTGTGTTCGGTGTCTTTGGCGCCGTAGATGAGGGTGATCACGGACGAGCGCCCTGCGGCATCAACGATCTCGGCAACGGCCTGACGCGCTTCGGGTTCCTTTAGCTCGACCTTGTAACGCTTCGTAAATTCCAGCCAGCGTTTGGGATCGTGGCCAAACCACTGACGCAACGCCGTACTGGGCGACACTCCTTTGGCCCACAGGTCCAAACGTAAGTGGTCTTTGCTCACGCCACGCGGCCAAAGCCGATCGACCAGCACGCGATAGCCGTCGCTCTCTGCCGGCTTGTCGTATGCGCGTTTCAGGGAAATTTCCATACCGCCGGGGTCCTTTCGATAATACGTCTTTTTTCTTTGGGGGCCGTGCCAGTTCTGCAGAGGAGTAGAGGACCTGTGATTCCGACCCAAGAGGACCATACCCGCTGCGCCATTTAGTCGGCTAGCATCGATCGACTCTACGGGCATCTCGGTTTGGCTGTCTTGCATCATCCGACCCGAGAAACACTACTACGCGCAGATGGAACTTGTATAGCGCCGCGACAGGTAAGGTGCGCGGTATTCCCATAGCGGCGGCACAAGGCACGTGAACGTACATCCCGAACTTGCAAGCGTATTACAGCACCGACCGCTATCAAGCCATCACATCGTCGCCGGGTGCATTATGGCAAAGAACCGGGCACCTTCGGTCGTCAACGTCTTATCGTCGACCGATACCGTACGCCCCCCAAAAAACCGCCCCTGGCCTTAATGCGTAGCCATAATGCGTTTGGACGGTACGTCGCGTGAGCTTTCGGACGACCCTCGTACCCGTTACGCCCTATCGTTTGGATCTGACCGCGCAAGCGCTGCGCCGGGTCACCACCAATATCGTCGATGTGCTTACGCCTCAGGGGACATATTTACGGGCGTTGCGCAGTGCCGATGACATCAACATCATCGAAGTCCGGCAAGAGAGCGCGGGCGTTCTAGCGGTGGGGATTACCGGACGAGGCGCCCCAGCGAAACTGGAAACCATGAAGACGTTGCTCGGGACCGGTGTCGACCTGCGCCGCTGGTATCGCCGTGTGGCGCAGTTTCCCTGGCTCGCGAAGCTGGCGCGCGACCTTCGTGGCGTAAAGCCGCCGCGCTATCCCGATCTGTGGGAAGCACTTTGCAACGGAATCGTCTTTCAGCAGTTGAGCATCGCCGCGGCCTCAACGATTATGCGGCGCTTGGTGGATCGATTTTCGGAGCCAATGGAGCACGAGGGCGTGCCGCTGCGCATTTTCCCGGGCCCTGAGAGTATCCTACAGGCGACTGAACAAGATTTGCTCAGCTTAGGCCTAAGCCGTCAAAAAGTAACATACTTAAAAAATGCCGCGGGTGCGGTCAAGTCAGATGCGATCACCTCTGCCCGCATCGAGTCGCTCTCGACGAGCGATGCAGCTGCCGAGTTGCAGATGCTGGGCGGCATCGGTCGTTGGAGCGCGGCGAACATACTCCTTCGAGGCTTCGGCCGTCTCGAGGTGTTTCCGATGGGCGATACCGGCGTGGCGCAGAATATCAAACTCCTCTCCGGCGACCCACACATCGATTTGGAAGACGTTCTGCTCGCGCTTGGCGATATGCGCGGAATGCTCTACTTTCATCTCCTGCTCGGAGGGCTTGCTATACGGCAAGCACGACGCGAGGAATAAGTTACTTGTATTGCACCGGCACGGAAACAGTTCCGTCGATGTTTTGTTTTATTACTCCGGCGCCTTTGCTTGCATAACGAATAGCGTGCCTGCTGGCAAGCGAAGTTTGCATGCAAGTTTGGTCTCGCGTCATAAAGCGAGCGCACGCGGAGAATCGTCCGCTGCTAGATGGTTCTTTTGGCTCTCTTTCCGGTGTTTGAGGAGGCTACCGTGAGAACGGCTTTGAACGCCGGCTCGATCTGCGATTGCGCTTAGGAATAAGGTGCCGTTATGCCGACTCTTGCCATTGCTCGCCGTAGCCCGTCGTTGCGTTTATTCACCACGGCATCGTTTGCCGTATGCGTGATTTCCATCGTTTCCGGTTGCGCCGGCGCCACGTCGAGTACTCCGAGCGCGCCTTCCAGGCCGTACGGTGCCTCAATAGGCAACGAAAGTTCACCGCTCGACTTCTCAACCGTGTTGCAGTCGCCGTCCGTGACGCATCGGCCGATGTATATTTACGCTGGAACCAACGCGGCGATTGATATTTACAAAGCTACGGCGACCGGAAGCGCTAAGCCAGTGGGGACGATCATGGGAAGCAACACGCAGCTCGGAAACGTCCAAAGCCTCGACATACCCACGGGCGGCGATAAGCTGTGGGTAAATAACTACGCTGCCCCGGGCGGTAACATTGCGGAGTTCGCGCTTAGCGCAAGAGGAAACACCGCACCGCTCAACGTTATTTCCGGCCCGGCGACAAAACTGAACGGCGAAGGCGCTCCATACGTCGATGCGGTCGGAAATCTTTACTCGGCCAGCACTGTGGATAATGCGATATATTATTTTAAGCCGGGTAGTTCCGGCGACGTTGCGCCGACGAGAACAATTTCCGGCCCCGCAACGATGCTGAACAACGGCGACGGTTTACGCATGGACCCAGTAACGCATCATCTGTTTATTGCCAACCTAAACGGAAACAATATCCTCGCATTCAATTCGAAGGCGAACGGCAACGTGGCGCCGCTCTCTGAGATCGGTGGGGTAACGAGCAAAGTGAGCGTGCCCGCCGACATCAGCTTCGACGCCCAAGGCTTGCTGTACGTCGCGAACAGTAATTACAATGGCAGCTCTTCGCCGGCGATACTCGTTTTCGCAAAAGGTGCCAAAGGGGACGTCGCCCCGGTTCGCGACATTACGGGATCCAACACCACGTTGGATAGCCCGGTTCAAATTCGCGTAGATGGCGCGGGTTATATCTATGTAGCGGACCGTGTGGGAATCAAGGTCTTTGCTCCCAAGGCAAACGGTAATGCGGCCCCGGTTCAGTCGCTCCCAGGTGCATTTTCGGGCGTCGCGATTCACTAAAAGTAGCGCACCTTCGCTGATCCGCGTAATCCTCCGAAGGGACGTGCCATTTGCGTCGCTCGTGACGAAGCGACAATTCTCTTCCAGGACTCCTTTGGACTGCGGCTAATGGGCAGTTCTCAGCATGGCCCGTCGTAATATCTTGGTCATCGGATCGGGGCCGATCGTTATTGGTCAAGCTGCCGAATTCGATTATGCGGGCGTGCAGGCGTGCCGAGCGCTGCGTGAAGAGAACCACCGCGTCGTTCTCGTTAATTCAAATCCTGCGACAATTATGACCGACCCCGAAATTGCGGATGCGGTCTATCTTGAGCCTTTGACCGTTTCGTCACTCGAACAGATCATCGCTCGCGAGCGCCCCGATGCGCTCTTGCCGACGCTCGGCGGCCAAACGGGGCTCAATTTGGCCGTCGAACTTGACGATGCAGGTATCCTTGCGCGGTATGGCGTCGAGTTACTGGGCACGCCGGTTGAGACGATCAAGCTTGCCGAAGACCGCGAACGATTCAAAGAGAAGATGCTCGAGATCGGCGAGCCCGTTGCGGAGAGCGTTATTGTAACGGAGATTCAGCAAGGGATTGCGTTCGCAAAGCGCGCGGGCTACCCGCTCGTCGTTCGTCCCGCATACACGCTCGGAGGAACCGGCGGCGGTATCGTGCACGACGAAGACGAATTGCGCGAGCGGCTCGACGCGGGTTTAAACGCTTCGCTTATCGGCCAAGTACTGCTGGAAACGTCGCTGCTCGGATGGAAGGAAATCGAATACGAAGTCCTGCGCGACCGCGTTGGAAATTGCATCATCGTCTGCAACATGGAGAATATCGACGCGGTCGGCGTCCACACCGGAGATTCGATCGTCGTCGCTCCATCCCAAACGCTCTCCGATCTCGACTATCAGATGCTGCGGACCTCCTCACTCAACGTCATTCGCGCGCTCGAAGTTCGCGGCGGCTGCAACATTCAGTTCGCCTTGCATCCCGAGCGCAACGAGTATGCGATAATTGAAGTCAACCCCCGCGTTTCGCGAAGCTCCGCGCTCGCATCGAAAGCTACCGGTTATCCGATCGCAAAGATATCTACGCGCATCGCGCTCGGACAGACACTCGACGAAATTCCAAACCCCGTCACCGGCGTCACCAAAGCCGCATACGAACCGACGCTGGACTACGTCGTCGTAAAAGTTCCGCGCTGGCCGTTCGATAAGTTTCCGCTTGCCGATACGTCGCTCGGCACGCAGATGAAGTCGACCGGCGAAGCAATGGGTATCGGCCGCACGTTCCGCGCGGCGTTGATGAAAGCGGTTCGCGGGCTCGATCTCAAAGCCGAGACGTTGACCGGCGGTGAGCACATGCGCTGGAACATTGCGGAACTCGAAGGGATTACCGCGAAACCCACACACGAGCGGCTCTTCGCGGTGTGTGAATTGCTTCGTCGTGGATCGAGCGTCGATCGAATCCACGCTATCTCCGATATCGATGAATATTGGCTATACGAGTTTGCCGGACTCGTTGCGCTCGAAGAACGGCTGCGAAGCGGCGGATCGCAGGATGCCGTCGACGAAGCGTTTCGATGCGGCTATTCGCAAGCCGGCGTTGCGGCGCTGATGGGAGATGCGCCATTAACGGCGAGCCTTTCAACCGACGCCTTTCGCATGGTCGATACGGCGGCGGCGGAATTTCCGGCGAAATCGCCGTACTATTATCTTTCGCGCGGCGAAATGAACGAGATACGGGAAACGGCGAACGAGGCGGTCGTCGTCGTGGGGAGCGGACCGATTCGCATCGGACAGGGAATCGAATTCGATTACAGCTGCGTTCATGCGGCGTGGGCGCTGGCTGCGGCTGGACGCTCGGCGGTCGTTATCAACAACAATCCCGAAACGATCTCAACCGACTTCGACATCTCGGATGCGCTCGTATTCGAACCGCCGGGCGCGGACGAAGTCGAAGCAACGTACCGTGCGACGAATGCGCGCGGCGTGATGCTGGCATTCGGTGGACAAACCGCGATCAATCTCGCCGGTCAGCTAGCTCGCCGCGGGGTTCCGATTATCGGCAGCGATCGCGCGAGTTTGGATATGGCGGAAGACCGTGCCCAGTTCGATGCGGCGCTCTCACGCCTAGGCGTCGCGCGACCTGAAGGCAAAGCGGCGAGAACCTTTCGTGAAGCGCGCGCTTTTGCACGCGAATTAGGATTTCCGGTGCTCGTTCGACCGTCGTTCGTGCTCGGCGGCCGCGGCATGGAGATCATCTATAACGAGGGTCAGCTCGCATCGTACGTGGAGTCCGCACCGCCGATCGAAGTCGAAGCTCCGCTGCTCGTCGATAAATACTTGCGCGGGCTAGAAGTGGAGGTCGATGCGGTATTCGATGGCGACGATATTCTGATTCCTGGAATATTCGAGCACATCGAGCGAGCCGGCATCCATTCCGGCGACTCGATCGGCGTCTATCCGTCCCAAACGATCGACGATGCGATAACGCAGCGCATCGTCGAGGTCACGACCGTTATTGCAAAAGAACTGCGAATTCGGGGTCTCATCAACATCCAGTTCGTGGTGCACGAAGGACGCCTCTATATCATCGAAGCGAACCCTCGCGCGAGCCGTACGGTGCCGATTATACAAAAGGCGACCGGCGTAAACATCGTTGCTGCCGCAACTCGCATCGCGCTCGGAGAGAAACTCAGCGACATGGAGTACGGAACGGGGCTTCGGCCGCGGACGCCGTACGTGGTCGTCAAAGTCCCGGTGTTTTCGTTCTCGAAGATGCGCGGCGTCGAAACGATCCTCGGGCCCGAGATGAAGTCAACCGGTGAAGTCCTCGGCATCGACGTGACCTTTGCGGGCGCTCTGCGTAAGGGTTTTATCGGAGCCGGCGTTCGTCTGCCCGGGACCGGAGGCCGGATCCTCGTCTCAATCTCCGATGAGGAGAAAGAGGAATCCATTCCGGTGTTGCGGCGCTATGCCGAAATGGGACACGTTCTCGTCGCGACTCCGGGTACTCGGAAGCTGCTGGAATCAGCGGGCATTGCGTGCGAAGCGGTCAATAAAATTGCCGACGGCTCGCCGCACGTGCTCGACCTAATCGGGCAGCGCAAAGTCGATCTCGTGATTAACGATGCCAAAGGCGCCCGCGAAATAACCGATAACTACAAGATTCGCCGGGCCGCGGTAGAAGCGGGTATCGCGTGTTTAACCAGTTTGGATACAACCCGGGCCCTCGCGGAGGCGCTGATAAGTTCCGAGGGTCCGCCGCGGAGTCTGCAAGAGTACCGCAGCATGCAAGCGGCGGTCACCGGATAGACGAAGACACGCCACATGTTTTTGTATTGGGGGGAAGCAGCAGCGGAGTCGGCTTCGTCAACAGCTTCCGCGCCGAGAGCGGCACGATAACGGCCCGCCTGGTCTCAATTGCATGGACGCCGGTCGGCGTCGCAATCGGAGAGACGTGGCAGAACGTCGGCATTGCAATCGGAAGCCTCGCCGACTGGGTTGACCGGACGTTTCCGCCCGAAGACGAACACGCATTCGTTGCCCCGATCCGCGACATCGAATTACTCGCTCGCGTGCAATGGCATTCGGATCTCCCCGAAACGCTGCGCGACGACGCAGTCCTCAATATCGAAGACGTGCCCGAAGAGATTGCCGACGGCCTCGCGCGGCCGCCGGCCGCGGTCGTGCAATGCGGCGCGTGCCGCCGTCTCTGCGTGCGCGATGATTTCGTATGGAAAGAAAAACAATTATGCGCGTGGGACTTTCACGCTCAGGTCTTCGGCAAGCGCGGGCCATGGCGAAACGGACCGTACGAACAGCATCATTTTGAAACGCTGCCGGCCTGCGCGTACGTGGCTCCGCCGATTTTAGCCGGCATGCAAGTCGACGTCGTGCTTGCCACAAACGATATCGAAACCGAAATTGCGCATCGTGCGATCGATATGCTGATGGAATCGGATTCGGAGCGCGCGCACATGGCGGTTCGAACCACCGACGGCGGCTTCACCGTGCTGCGCGAACCGGCGCCGTAAGCGGCGTAGTGACCAATCGCGCCATAGCGCGTCTTTCGGCGCTGTTTATTGGACTATTTCTCGTGCTCGCATTGCGGCAAGCGTGGGTACAGGTCATCAACGGACCGTCGATTGCGTCGAAGCCGTACAATCCGCGCCACGCTTCGCTGGCAGCGGGACGCGGACGTATCTTAGCGACAGACGGCACCGTGCTCGCCGAAACGCACGGAACACTGCGCGCCTACCCGTTGGGCGACTCGCTCGCGCAGACGATCGGATACGTTTCGTCGCGATACGGAACGAGCGGTGTCGAAGACGCCTACGACGGCGTGCTGGCTCCGTCGGATACGAACGGCGAGCCGTTAGAACAATTGCAGGAAATCGCTGCGTCGCTGCAAGGCCGCTCCGCGAACCGGCGCGGCTCCGATGTCGTCACGACGATCGTTCCCGCAGTTCAAACGGCGCTCTACGATGAAATAAGCGCGCATAGCCGCGCTGCGGGCGTCGTACTCGACCCGCGCAGCGGCGCCGTTTTGGCTCTCGCAAGCGTGCCTAGCTTCGATCCTAACGGCATCGATCGGCGCTTCGCGTCGCTGAATACGGATTCGGCCAGTCCGCTGCTCAATCGCGCCATCGATGGGCTCTATCCACCCGGTTCCACCTTCAAAATATTTACCGCTTCCGCGGCGCTCGACAGCGGATCGGCCACGATGGATTCGCATTACGAGGATCCCGGCTACTACACGATCGGCGACTTCACGCTGCACGACGACGATAGCGAAGGCCCATCCGGATATCAAGATATCACCGGAGCTTTTGCCCTCTCGAGCAACGTCGATTTCGGTCAGATCGCACTGAAAATGGGAACCGATACGTTCTACGACTATCTTGCGCGGTGGGGCATCGGCAAGGCGCTGGAGTTTCAGCTTCCCGCGCAGTCGGGGCGCGTACCCGATAAGGCCTCCGTCGTGCCGGGTGAACTGGCTCAAATGGGATTCGGACAAGGCGCGCTGCTGATGACCCCCCTGCAGATGGCGGCGATCGCGGCGACAATCGCCAACGGCGGAAGCGAACCGCGGCCGTACATCGTGCGACAGATCGTCGGCAGCGCGCATATCACTACCACGTCACCCGGAACGCTCGCTTCACCGGTTTCGGCGGACACCGCGGCAAATGTGAAGAAGATGATGGTCGCGGTGGTGCAGCGCGGGACCGGCAGAATTGCGCGATTGAACGACGTAACGGTCGCCGGCAAAACCGGCACGGCGACGAACCCGCAGGGGCGCGCACATTCGTGGTTCGTCTGTTTTGCGCCAGCAGATCGGCCGCGCGTCGTTGTGGCGGTCATCGTTGAAAACGGAGGGTACGGTGCCGCGGTAGCCGCGCCGATTGCCAGAAACGTGCTGCGCGTTGCCCTGGAAAGTCTAAAGTGATCGAGGAACAGACATTTAATAACCGGTATAAACTCGATCGCAAGCTCGGCGAGGGCGGCATGGCGACCGTTTACTCCGGGACCGACACGGTGCTGCGCCGCCGCGTTGCAGTCAAAGTGCTGCGCCCGCAATACGCTTCCGATGCCGAATTCGTTCGCCGCTTCTATCAAGAGGCCGAATCTGTCGCGCGGCTCTCGCATCCCAACATCGTCAATACCTACGACGTCGGTCGCGAAGGCGACACGTACTACATCGTCATGGAACTGATCGACGGCCCGTCGCTCGGCGAAATCATCGCAGCCGATGGCCGTCTTCCCGAGCCGGTCGCAATCGACTATGCGGCACAAATCTGCAGCGGCCTAGCGTACGCGCACCGTACCGGCTTGCTCCACCGCGATATCAAACCCGCAAACATCCTGGTGACGAAAGACGATGTCGTGAAGCTTTCGGATTTCGGAATCGCGCGTGCCGTCTCCCAACATACGATGACGTTGACGAAGCCGGGTCTCGTCATGGGAAGCGTGTTTTACATATCCCCAGAGCAGGCGCAGGGACACGAACTTGGCGAGGCATCGGACCTTTACAGCGTCGGCGTGGTGCTCTATCAAATGCTAACCGGAACGTTGCCGTACAGCGGGGAGTCGCCCGTCACCGTCGCGCTCAAACATATCGGCGATCCCGTTCCGACGATCGACACGCGATCCTCGGGAATCAGCCCGGCACTCGGGGCGATCGTGAACAAATTGCTCCAAAAACAACCGCAGAACCGCTTTGAATCGGCAAGCGAAGTGGCAAGCGCGCTACGCGAAGCGCGCGAACGTCCCACGCATGCCGCACACCACATCGCAAACGACGCGCCGACTGCAGCCTTCGGCGCCGTTCCGCCGCCGCGCCGTTCGCCGTTGCCGGATAATCGTTATACGTCGCTCAGCGAGGACGAAGAGCGGCGCTCGCGATTCGGGTCGGGAGCCGTTGCCGTATTGGCCGTACTCGCGGTCGTTGCCACAGCGGTAGGGTATATGCTTTTCGGACGGCCCATCGCGCTGCCGAGTCTTGCTTCCACCATCACCGTGAACGACTACAGCAAGATGACCGACGTACAAGCGCAGCAGTCGGTCGTCAATGCCGGTTTGCAGGCGCGCGAGATCAAAATTGCAAGCGATACCGTTCCTTCCGATCACGTCATCCGCCAAAACCCCGAGCCGGGAAGTAAGGTTGAGTCGAACTCCGTCGTCGAGCTTTTTGTGAGCAACGGCCTCCCCCTCTTCGGTCTGCGCGACGTGCGCGGATATAGCGCCGCAGATGCGACGCGTACGCTCCAAGACGATAAATTCGAAGTAAAACTTAACCGGCGTTATAGCAGCGATCCAAAGGACAGCGTCATCGAACAACAGCCGGACGCGGGCTCGAAAGTGCGCCAGGGTTCAACGGTTTCGCTTGTTGTTTCTAACGGGCCGCAGCCGGTCGCAGCGCCCAATTTCGTCGGAATGAACGTTGATGATGCGACGGCTCTTGCAAAAAAGGACGGGATCGCCCTCGATACGTCGGGCCGCGAGCCTTCTGCCGGATATGCAAACAATATCGTCGCCGCGCAAGATGTTGCGCCCGGGCAGACCCTCGAGCACAATACGACGATCCATGCGACCGTGAGCACGGGTGCGAGTACCAACGTCGGTCCCAGCGTTGCTATTCCGAACGTCGTGAGCATGAATTATGCGCAGGCGATTTCGCAGCTTAACGGCGGCGGATTCTCCGCCGCGATCAAGTTTGCGATACAATCCCAGAACAACGGAGAAATCATCGCTCAGGACCCTGCGCCGGCCGTGCAGGCGTCGAGCGGCGCAACCGTCACCGTAACGCTTTCCGTTTCAGGCGAAGTCCCCGACACGGAAGGCTTATCGATGGCGGACGCGCAGGCCACCTTGTTACAGAACGGCTATCGCATCGACAAAGTTAAGTACACAAATGAGGGTGCCGACGGGAAAGTCGTGCGAACGCAGCCGGAAGCCGGCACCGGACTTGCTCCGGGATCGTTCGTCACCGTGGTCGTCAACGGCGTGCAGCGCTAATGCCGCGTTCTTCAATGCGGGTCCTCGGTCTGGACCCCGCGTTGCGCGTGACAGGATACGGCGTTATCGCGGGAGACGGGCGCGCCGCCGCACTGATCGAAGCGGGCATCGTCGCGCCGCGCACCGACCGTGCGCTCGAACAACGGCTGGCCGATCTGTACGGCGCAATCGTCGAACTGATCGACGTGACGAAACCCGACGTGGTGGTAATCGAAGAGTTGTACACGACGTATAAAAATCCGATGACCGCAATTCTGATGGGTCACGCGCGCGGCGTCATGTGCCTCGCGAGCGCGCAAGCGGGCCTTGAAGTAAAAACGCTCGGACATTCGCACGTCAAACGCGCGCTCGTGGGATCCGGCGGCGCGCGCAAAGACCAAGTCAACGCGATGGTCACGCATCTGCTGGGGCTTCGCGCGGCACCGAAACCGAACGACGTGTCCGACGCGCTCGCAATCGCGCTTGCGTATCTAAATATGAGCGGCCGTGTTTTCACGCATTAGCGGCACGTTGGTGGAGCGCCGTCGCGAGGCCGTCGTGCTGGACGTGCACGGCCTTGGCTATCACGTGACGCTGCCTCCCTGCGTTGCCGAGAAAATCAACGCCGCCGCCGGCGATTCCGTCTCGCTCGAGGTATTCTCGGTGCTCAACATGGAAGGCAGCAGCGGTCATTTTAATTATTACGGGTTCACGAACGCGGTCGAACGGGAATTTTTCGAAGCCCTGCTGAGCGTTGCATCGATCGGTCCTCGTTCGGCGGCCCGCGCGTTCGCTGCGCCGATGTCTGCGATCGCGCGAGCGATCGACCGCGGCGACCACGGCTATCTCAAAACCTTGCCCGGTATCGGCCAGCAAAAGGCGCGTGATATCGTTGCCAAATTGCAAGGAAAAGTCGCGCGATTTCTCTTGATTCAAGACGCGCCTCCGGTATCGCAGCCCTCAATGCCCGATTTCGCCTCTGAAACGCTCGACGTGTTGCTGCAGCTTGAGTACAAGCGCCCGCAAGCCGAAGCAATGATTCGCGACACGCTCGATGCGATGCCCTCCATTGGCGATGGAGAGCGGCTCTTAGCCGAGATCTATCGACGCAAGGCGAACCGGGATGCCGTCGAAGAGAAGCATGCATGAGCGACTCGCGTAAGCGGACGATCGGTCCGCAAGACGTGCGCGACGGCGAAGGAGCCCTCGCAATCGGAGAAGACCGCGTCGTCGATCCTGCCGACACGCTGGAAGATGAAGTGTACGGTGCCACGTTGCGTCCGCGGAGTTTCGAGGATTACGTGGGTCAGACGATGGTCGTCGAAAATTTACGCATTTCGATCGACGCCGCAAAGCGCAGAGATGAATCGATCGAACACGTCCTTTTCTACGGTCCGCCGGGGCTCGGGAAAACGACGCTTGCCGCTTTGGTCGCAAGAGACCTCGGCGCGAACTTTCGTCCTACTAGCGGTCCGACACTAGAGAAGCCTAAAGATCTCGTCGGTATTCTTACCTCGCTTGAAGACGGCGACGTCCTCTTTATCGACGAAATCCATCGGTTGGGACGCGTCGTCGAAGAGTTTCTGTATCCGGCGATGGAAGATTTCCAGATCGATTTCATCGTCGACAGCGGCGCGTATGCGAAGACGATAAAGCTCCCGCTCAAGCGCTTCACGCTCGTGGGAGCCACGACGCGCGCGGGGATGTTGAGCGCTCCGCTTCGCGAACGTTTCGGGATCGTTCATCATCTTGATTATTATTCCGTCGAGGAACTCGAGCGCATCGTAACGCGCTCAGCGGGCGTACTTTCGGTGCCCGTGGATGCTGCAGGCGCGACTATGATTGCGGGAAGAAGCCGCGGCACGCCGCGCATAGCGAACCGGCTGCTGCGTCGCGTGCGCGACTTCGCCGAAGTGCGTGCGGACGGCCGCGTTACGGCCGAGGTTGCAAACGCAGCGCTGCAGCGCGAAGGCGTCGATAATTTGGGCCTCGATCGGCTCGACCGCGCGTTCCTCCGCGCGATCATCGATAATTACGGCGGCGGCCCGGTCGGTTTAAATGCCATCGCGGCGACGCTAACCGAAGATGCGGAAACGTTGGAGGACGTCGTCGAGCCGTACTTGCTCAAAGCGGGACTCGTTGCGCGGACCGCGAGCGGACGAAAAGCGACGTCGCGGGCGTACCAGCACCTCGGGCTGCTCGTAAAAAGCGGCACGCAAGAGCGCCTACTCTAATGCGGCGCGACGGCTTTCTTCGAGCTGCGCTGCTCGCCATGCCGGCCCTCACGCTCGGCACCGTGCGTCGCGACGGCGGCGAAGCGGCCGTCGCGCAGGATGAGTTCGACCCGGCAACAAGCGCTGCTTCGCAATCGCTGCGCGTGCTGCTGGGCACAGGAGATGCTCAACCGAACCCGGGGGGCGGATTTACCTTCGAGGGCCGGCCCTATCGCGGGACGTTCGCTCGTCTACCTAGCGGCGAAATCGTGAACACGCTGCCGCTGGAAGAATATCTGTACAGCGTCGTCCCTCGGGAGATGCCGCCGTCTTGGCCGCGAGCGGCGTTGCAGTCTCAAGCAATCTGTGCGCGGACCTATGTATTGCAACGCAGCGACCCGCGCCGCAGCTACGATCTCGTTCCATCAGAAGTCGATCAGGTCTATAACGGGACGCTCGGCGAATCGCCGGCGGCCCGCGGCGCGGTAGATTCAACCGCGAGCTTAGTTCTGCGATTCGCCGGCGGCTACGCTCAAATCGTCTACTCGTCGTGCTGCGGGGGGCGCACCGAGGCGTCGAGCGATGCATGGGGCGGTGTTCCGTTTCCGTATCTTGAGAGCGTCGCATGCGCGTATTGCACCGCATCGCCGAATTATCGCTGGCAGCGGACGCTCGACGCGGCCGGTTTGGCAAAGGCCTTTGCCTCGGAGTTGGCGCCGTTTGGAACGTTCCGAGGCGCGCGCATAGCCGATCGCGACGGGAGCGGCCGCGTTCGAACGATCGAATTGGCCGCCGACCATGGATCGGCGTTCGTACGCGGCGCAATCTTTCGATCGCGGGTCGGTTCGCGCGTGGTTCCCAGCCTGCTGATCGAACGGATCGACGGATCGTTCGATTCCTCCCCGGAATTAGCGCTGCAGGGAGCCGGTCTCGGACATGGAGTGGGCTTATGCCAGTGGGGTTCGCGCGGATATGCGCTCGACGGCGGAACGGCTCGCGATATCCTGTCTTTCTACTTCCCCGGGACCAACGTCGCGCGATCGTTATCCGTTGAGTGAAGCGTTCGCAATCGACGAGGGACTTGCATCGGCGTACGACTTCACGTTGCCCGAGCGGCTCATCGCCGCGCAACCGGCGCCGCAGCGCGATGCGAGCCGCCTTTTGGTCCTCGACGGAGATCGAATCGATCATCGTTTCTTTCGTGATTTACCGGAATTGTTCCACAGCGGAGACGTGCTCGTTCTCAACGAGACGCGCGTGATCGCCGCACGCATCGCCGGCCGGCGAGCGGCAAGCGGCGCTCGCATCGAACTGCTGCTGCTCCATCCGTTGCAGTCGATGCGATACGATCCCAATGCTACGGCGTGGACGGCGCTCGCCCGTCCCGCGAAACGAATTCACGCCGGTGACTGCATCGAGTTCCCAGGTTACGGCACGGCGGAAGTGCTTGGCGAAGGCGATGAAGGCATCCGCGAACTGCGCTTCGACATCAACGTGCCGTTTGAAGAGTTTTTGAATTGCACCGGCCGGCTGCCCTTGCCGCCGTACATTCACAACGATACGGACGAAGCGCAGACACGTTATCAAACCGTTTTCGCGCGCATTCCGGGAAGCGTCGCCGCGCCCACCGCGTCGCTGCACTTTACGACCGCGCTGATCGATCGCCTCGTGGAACGCGGCACGATCGTCGTCCGGATCGCGCTCGACATCGGGCTCGGCACGTTCCGGCCGATGAAAACGGAACGAATCGAGCACCACACAATGCACGCCGAACATTATGCCATTTCACAAGATGCCGTTGACGCAATCGAAAAGGCAAAGCGTGAGGGCCGGCGCGTTATTGCCGCCGGGACGACCGTGATCCGGGCGCTTGAGGGTAATGTCGCGACATACGGACGGCTTCGCGCGGCCGACGGTGTGACCGACCTGTTCGTTCGTCCGGGCTTTGCTTTTTCCGTCGTCGATGCCGCGATTACCAACTTTCACTTGCCCCGCTCGACGCTATTAGTTCTCGTGAGCGCTTTCGCAGGGCGCGAGCGGATATTGGCGGCGTATCGCGCTGCGATCGATCGTGAATACCGTTTCTTTTCATTCGGAGATGCGATGTTTGTTACGGCGTGCGAACCCCGATGAAGTTCGTTGCATTCCAGAGCCCCGGAGACCCGGGCGTCCTCACCGTGCGCGAAGGTCCGGTTCCCAAACCCGGGGCCGGCGAAGTTACAATCGAAGTCGAGGCCGCCGGCGTTTCACGAGCGGATGCATTGCAGCGCGCCGGCAAGTATCCGCCTCCGCCGGGCGCATCGCCCGTCTTAGGCCTGGAAGTATCGGGAATCGTTGCCGAAACGGGGGAAGGCGTCGTAGATGTATCCGCGGGCGACCGCGTGTGCGCCTTATGTAACGGCGGCGGCTACGCCGAGTACGTCTGCGTCCCGGTGGGCTGCATTCTGCCGCTGCCGGAGGAATGGTCGTTCATCGAAGGAGCGACGCTTCCGGAAAATTCATTCACCGTGTTCGATGCCGTGCTGCTGCGCGCCAAATTGCAGAGAGGCGAAACGCTGCTCGTGCACGGAGGAACGAGCGGGATCGGAACGACCGCGATCGCGTACGGTTTGGCGATGGGCGCGTGCGTGATCGCAACGGCCGGCTCGCGCAAAAAATGCGATGCGATCCTCGAGCTGGGTGCGGCCGCTGCAATCAATTATCGCACCTCCGATTTCGTTGCCGCCGTGCGGGATGTAACGAACGGTCGCGGCGCCGACGTCGTTTTAGACATCATCGGCGGCGACTACATCAATCGCGATTTGAACGCGCTCGCGATCGAGGGAAGAATTGCCTGCATCGCGACGCCGCGCGGCAGCGAAGCCACGATCGACCTGCGCACGCTCTTCGCTCGGCGCGCGACGATTTTCGGCTCCTCACTGCGCCCTCGAAGCAACGATGAAAAAGCGGCAATAGCATCGGGGTTGCGCAGTCGAATCTGGCCGCTGCTCGGAAAGCGCGATCCGATCGTGCCGGTCGTGGACTCCGTTTTTCCGTTCTCGGACGCTAAAGCAGCGCACGAGCGATTGGAATCAAGCGAGCACATCGGTAAGATCGTGCTCGTTCCCGACGCTGCAAGACCGGAATAATCCTCCGGCGAACGGCGCCGATCGAGACTACAATAAACGATACGTCCGCTAAGATAGGGGAAAACTCCGGCATGAACACTTATTCGCCAAAAAAATGGGACCTCGCTAACCTGCACGGCATTTCGGATGAAACGCTGCAGATTCACTTCGGCTTGTACGAAGGGTACGTAAAGAACACCAACACGATCGGGGAGCGGCTCGCGGAGATGCGCCAGAGCGGAAAAAACTCCGGCGCCGATCCCGCATTTGCTGAAGTACAGCGTCGCTTGAGCTGGGAGTACGATGGTATGCGTCTGCACGAATATTACTTCGACAACCTTACGAAGAGCGCAACGCAGCCGTCCTCTGGAAAACTCTACGATGGGCTGGGCGCAGCGTTCGGCGGTTTCGATGCGTGGAAAAAAGACTTCGCCGCGTGCGGCGCAATGCGCGGAATCGGATGGGTTATTGCGTATCAGGACCCGACGAACGGGCAGATCATCAACGATTGGGTAGGGGATCACAACGTTGGCAATTTAGCCGGATCGAACCCAATCGTGGTAATGGATGTTTGGGAACACGCCTGGTTTCGTGATTACAAACCTGCGGAGAAGGGCCAATACGTTGAATCGTTCCTGGCAAACGTGAACTGGAGCGCATGCGAGGCGCGCCTGCGCTAGGAGAAGCTCCGGGGAGTAAAAAGACCGTGCGGCGAGCGCGGTTTTTTATTCGGGCTGCGCGACGACCGTTTGGGCGTTGGTGTACCAAACGAGTCCCGGCGGCGCATTGCGCTGTGCGCGAACGTGTTTGCGCCGGGTATAGTCGATCGCAACCTTGGTCGCGCCTTTGGCCTTCGAGAAGGACGCCGCAAGTGCGGCAGCTCGCGCGATATCGTCTTGCGAAGGTTCGGTACGATCGTCACGCTGCAGAACGACGTGCGCGCCGGGAATATTCTGCGCGTGAAACCAGAGGTCGTCCGGCCGTGCCACTTTAAACGTCAGTTCCGCATTTTCGCTCGGCGAACGCCCAACGAGAATGCGGGATCCGGTCGCGGTTCGGTATTCTAACGGGGGCCGTTTGCGCCGCCGTATGTGAACGGTCTGCCGTTGCGCGCGAGGTTCCAACTGTGAGACGGCTGCGGCGACGTCGTCGAGATCGTCGTCTTCAGCTCGTTCGGTCTCCCATCGCAATTCGTCGATGGCGCGCTTGAGTTCCGACAAAGCCGAAGACCTCTCATCGAGATGCGGGATCGCCGAACCCAATTTCTTGTATTCGGCAAAGAGCGTGGCAGCGAGTTCTTTTTGGCTCTCACGGAGCGCTGCATCGTCGATCTCATGCAGCGTCGCATAGATCGTTTCTCCTTGCTCGCGCAGTTGCTCGCGTCGCGCACCCGCCCGCCGCTTCGCATCGATACCGGCTAGCTCGCCGGTAATCTTTGCTGCGCGGTTATCGAGCCGCTTTGCGAGCGCGCGCCGGCGCAGTGCGGTGCGTTCTCGATCGCCGTTCCCGCTCTTCTCACCGCGATATGCCCTCAAGGCATCGAGCAGCGAATCTGCGACGGTCGTCTCTTCCGGCGAATACCCGGCGAGCGGCACGGGATATGCTTGGACGATCCGGCCGTCGCGCCGGTATGCAAATATAGCACCGCGTAAATAGTCGTCCGCTTCCAAAAGCGCCGGATCTGCAACGCCGGCGATCGGCGGCCGGCTTGTTAGTTGCGGCGGCTGGTACGCCATTCCGGCCTGCACCGCGCGCGTACCGTTTTGGGCAAGTGAGAACTCTTTTGCCGCCGCAACGACGCTCGCGTTTTTAACCAGCACGATATTTCCGAAACGCGGAACGAGTTCGGCGTACAGTTCTACCTCATCGTCGATTCCGAATTTGGAACGCGTTCCAAAAGTAAATCGCATCAGCCGGTCACCTTTGCGGCTCTTGACGCTGCGCAGTACGGTACCGCGCAAGGCCGTGCTCGCAGCCCGAATGAAGCCCGGCTCCCCTGCAACGGGCAGTTCGCCGTCTTCAACCGTGATCAACGGCGGCGAACCGAAAATATCGAAGCAGAGCAGATATGCATGCTTTCGGGAAGAGAGCGCGATTGCGGTGCGTCCGTCCGGCATCAGACCGATATCGTAAACGCGAGCCCCGCGAAAGCGTTCTTCCAATTCGAAAGCCGCCCGCCGAATCATGACCCAGTCGGTTAACATGTACGCTGCTGCACGGTCCTTCCTTTCGCTTCGCGGACGACAATCATGCGATGCCGGCGCGACGGCCGCTGAAACGAAGCTGGATTACCGGCAAAAAACCGAAGTCGGGCCGTCATGAATATCCTCAGGGATCAGTTCGGGAATTTCGCGCGGTTCGTGAACCTCTTCGCTTCCAGTCCCACAGCAACCGCGCTCGCGTTTGCTTTGGTCGTTCTTTGGGCACTATCCGGGCCGCATTTTCGGTACTCGGATTTCTGGCAGCTTATCATGAACACCACCTCGTCCATCATCACGTTCCTGATGGTCTTCGTTCTCAATAACGCGCAGAGCCGCGACACCTCCGCAATCAACGCAAAACTGGATGCGATCGTGTACGCGATGGAAAACACGGACAATCGGCTCATCGGGCTAGAGCAACAGACGGAATCCGAGGCACAGGCGGTCATGGAGGACATCAAAGCTTCGATCAGCGACGCCGGCGAAGCCGTCGGTCGTGCTGAAGGCGCCGCCGGTCAGGCCGGAACGGCGCTTCGGGACGCCGAGGACGCGCTGCGCAACGCGAAGTAAAAGCTCACAACGAGACGAGGTTTTGCGCGCGTCGCTTGGAAGAAGATGAAGTTTTGCCGACGTCTGGGGGTTTGAGGTGATCGCCGGGCCAGGGTTGCTTTTCGTCGTTTCGGGTCCGTCGGGGGCCGGAAAAGACACCTTGGTAGACGCCCTTCGCGAGCGGATGCCCCGCGTGCGCTACTCGGTCTCGGCAACGACCCGCGGTCCTCGGACCGGCGAACGCAACGGCGAGCATTATTTCTTCGTTAGCCGAGAGCACTTCGAGCGGACAAAGCTCTCGGACGGTTTTCTCGAATGGCGCGAGTACAACGGCAACCTTTACGGGACGCCGCGCGATTACGTGCAGCAGGCGCTCACGCAAGGATACGATCTGATCATGAAGCCGGAGGTCAACGGCGCACTTGCCATCAAGTCGGCCTACCCGGATGCCGTTCTCATTTTTCTGGTTCCGGACCGCTTCTCGCACCTTCGGGAACGGCTCCTTGCCAGGCGAACGGAGACCAACGATGAAATCGCGCGACGGCTCGCGATCGCACACGACGAAATGCGATCGATCCGCACCTTTGACTACATCGTCATCAACGAGCAGGGCCGCTCGAATGATGCGGTTCGCGACCTGCAAGCGGTATTGCAGGCCGAGCGCTTCAGAATCCACCGTTACAGCGACGATTCGTTAAAGAACGTCGAACATACTTAAATAGCACGTTATCGATTAAGGAAACCATGAGTAAAACCGTTTTCGGCGACTTGGACGCACTGCTCAAACATGCCGATTCCAAATTCAGTCTCGTGAACATCGTAACCAAACGCGCCCGGCAGCTCAACAACTATATCCGGGTATCCCAATTGCCGCCATCGGACCGCCGAGAATATTTCGCAAGCGAGCCGCTCATCGGAAAAGACGATGTAAACGCCAATAAGCCGGTGTCGATCGCGCTCGATGAGATCGCGGAAGGCCTCATCGAATACACGCGCACCAAAGAAGGAATCAAATAAGCTGGATTCGGCCGGCCGCTGAATCCAGCTGATGGGTATCTGGGGAGATGTTTTAGCACGTGTGCGGGATTGTTGGTTATATTGGGGAGCGCGACAGCGTTCCGATCATTCTCGATTCGCTCTCGCGTCTGGAATATCGCGGATACGACAGCGCGGGAATTGCGGTAATCGATGAGAACGGCGCGCTTATCGGCACGAAGGCGGAGGGCAAGCTCTCGCGTCTTGCGGAACGCCTAAGAAACGGCGGCGCTATCGCGGGCCGCGTGGGGCTCGGGCATACGCGGTGGGCGACGCACGGACGGCCCAACGATGCGAACGCGCATCCGCATATGGACTGCACGGGCCACCTTGCCGTGGTGCATAACGGCATCATAGAAAATTACGGTGCGCTCCGTGCCAAGCTAATTGCACTGGGACACGTCTTCCGCAGCGAAACCGATACGGAAGTGATCGCGCATCTGATCGAGATGCACGATGACGGAGACTTGCCGGACGCCGTACGAAAGACGCTCGCCGACCTCGTCGGAGCCTACGCACTCGGCGTCATCTCGAGCGACGACCCGAGCGAACTGATCTTTGCCCGTAACGGCGCAAGTCCGCTCGTCGTAGGAATCGGAGACGGTGAGATGTACGTCGCTTCGGACACTCCCGCGATTCTGCCGTACACCCGTAAAGAGATCATTCTGCAAGAGGGCGAGATGGTCGTGGTCGGACGCGACGGATATTCGCTCACGCGCTACGATGGGACGCCGGTTGCGCGCGACGTTACGACGATAACGTGGGATGCCACCTCCGCCGAGAAGAGCGGTTACAAGCATTTCATGCTCAAAGAGATCTTCGAGCAGCCCAACGTCATCAAAGAGACGCTTGCCGGACGCATCGACGACGGCGGCATCGTGCATTTGGCCGCGGAGACCGGCGGCGTCTCCGATGCGAAACTTGCAGCAATCTCGAAGATTGCGATTACCGGCTGCGGCACTGCGTACCACGCGGGCATGGTCGGTATGTATTTACTGCGCTCGCTCGTAAAGCTTCCGGTCGAAATGGAACTTGCAAGTGAGTTTCGTTATGGCGATCCGGTCATAGACGAGACGGCGCTCGTTATCGCGATGTCGCAGTCGGGCGAAACGGCCGACACGATCGAAGCGGTTAAAATCGCCAAAGGCGCCGGCACGACCGTTTTGGGAATCTGCAACGTGCTCGGCTCTCACCTCACGCGCATCGCGGACGGAACGCTCTACACGCGCGGGGGGCCCGAAATCGGCGTTGCCGCAACCAAAACATACGTCTCCCAAGTCACCGCCATGACGCTTTTCGCACTTTACCTGGCGAAGCTGAGAGGTTCGATCGATCCCGTTCGGATACGAGAGATCGGCGAAAACACGAAGCTGCTTCCCGCGTCCGTCGACGTCGTGCTCGACACGTCGGACTCCATTCGTGAGGTCGCGCGGAAGATTCGTAAAATGAAGAGCTGCCTTTTCATCGGCCGGTATATCAATTTCCCCACGGCCCTGGAAGGCGCGCTCAAGCTCAAAGAGATCAGCTACATCCACGCTGAGGGATATGCGGCCGGCGAGATGAAGCACGGCCCGATCGCATTGCTGGATACGGAAACGCCGGTAATCGGCATCATGACCGATGGGCGGGTGCGCGAAAAAATTCTCTCCAACCTGATGGAATCGAAGGCGCGTGAAGCTCCGATTGTCGTCGTCGCCAACTACGGCGATGAAGAAGCGGCCGAAGTTGCCGATCATGTTTTCTGGGTACCGAAGGTAGACGAACTGCTCTCGCCGATCGTCAACGTGATCCCGCTTCAGCTCCTGGCGTACCACATTGCCGATATCGAAGGCAAAGACGTCGATCAGCCGCGCAATCTGGCAAAGACGGTCACCGTCGAGTGAGGCGAACGGCCTAACGCCCGCCTGCGCGGCCCGCTCGCTTTTGGGAACACTATCCCCATGCGAAAGCAAACGTGGCTCCGCTGGGTCGTCGGGATTGCGGCAATATGCGGAGCCGCCGCACTCGCGGTAACGCTTGCATTCCAGCCTATCGCGCGGTACGGCGCGGACGCGGCGGCTCGTATGGCGGGGTACCGCCTCGACTACGAAACACTGGTGATACGTCCGGACTCCGCGTATGCCCGCGGCCTTCGCATAAGAAACGCGGCCGGAGAACCCATAGCGGACGTCGGCTCGCTCTCGTTGCGATATTCAGTCGGCGATGCACTGCGCGGAACGCGGCAATTCGGCATTCGCTCCTTCGACGCCGAGCGTCCGCACATCGTGTTGATTCGCCACAAAGACGGAACGTGGAACGTTCCGAGCGGCTCCGGCCAAAACCAACGCCCATCTTCGGCCCCTTTCGCGTTTGACGGAGTGATTCGCGACGGGTCCATCGACGTGTACGACCGGGCGCAAGGCGTGGTTGCGGCCCGGCATCTCACGATCCGCGCGATGAATGCAACGATGGCGATTGCGACCGCAGGGCGTTCGACGTACACGGCGAGCCTTGCATACGAGGAAGCCGGGGTACGATATCCGGTCGATGGAGCCGGCACGATCGACGCGCCCCGCGGTTACGAATTGCAGCGATGGACCGCAGCAGATCTTCCGATCGCGCACCTCGTCGATGTTGGCTTAAACTCACCGAGCATGCACGTTGCCGGCGGATCGCTGCGTAACCTCGATGCGCGGATCCTCGGGCTACCGGGCGCAGACGGCACGAGCGACCGCCACATCGACGCAATCGCGTCGCTGGATCGGGCGCGCATCGCCATCGGAGGACTTCGTAAGCCGCTGCGCGACGTCCACGGAACGTTGCGCGTATACGGCGACGGGCTGGTGTTGCAAAACGTGCATGCTACGATTGCGAACGTTCCGGTCGTGCTCGGTGGCGGAGTCTACGATCTTACTAAGCCGTCGTTCCAGTTAACCGTCAATGGTACGGGAGATCTACGCGATCTGCGCACCATCGTCGCACAATCTTCGGCACTTCCGGTTTCAGGCCGCACGCGCATCGGCGTCGCGGTAAAGGGCCCCGCCTCCAAACCGCTGATTCTTATCGGACTGCGTTCGCCGCTCGTGCACTATGCAGGCGCAGCGCTGCAGCGTCCCGGCGGCCTCATAGCGTTCGACGGCCAGGAAGCCGACGTCGTTGATTTCCGCACGGGCTATGCCGGTATGCAATCTCGACTCAACGGAAAAGCGACGCTCCACGCAGGACCGCGTGCGCTTGAGTTAGTGGCCGGGATCGACGCGCCGGCCGCAAGCATTCCCTATGCCGGCGCAGTCATTGGGTCCATGCCGTTGCATGCGACGATTCTTGCTTCGAGCGACACGTTGCGAACTATCGACGCGCGCGGCATCGTACGTGGTACGACGCGCGGCTCTGCGCTTGATGCGAGGTTCGACATTGCGGGGAACGGTGTCGGCACCGCAGGACCACTGCGCATAACGAGATCGGACGGCGCTTCACTGTATGCAACCGCGTTCTTCGATCGTTCCCGTCAACGCGTCGACGCATTTCTGGATGCCGCGCATTATCCGCTCGTGCTTCCCCAACTTGCCGCGCGGCTCGACGGCCGCGTCTCGGGTTCGTACGATCGCGGGGTCATTCGAGGAGCCGGATGGACCGAGTTGACCGGCGTACGCAGCGCGTACACGACGGTTGCTCGAGTTTCGGCACGATTCGGCGATGCTGCGGGCCGTCCGTTGACCGTGGCGGTAGATGCATCGGGCATTGGAACCTACGGTGCGGTCGCCAATGCGCTACTCGAGTATCGCAACGGGAACATTGACGTTCGCGAAGCCTCGGCTTCAGCGCGTGGTGCCTTCGTTATCGGGCACGGCAACGTGCGCGGCTTGCGCACGGGCTCCATACGGTATGACGCGCACGCTCGCGTCCATGCAGCCGATGTATCGTCGCTTGTTGCCATCGTAGCTCCGCAGCGTGCACGGCTGCTCGAAGGCAGCGCCAATGCAAATATCGGCATCACTGGAGATGCGCGTTCAACAGATATCAGCGGCACGGTGCATTCCGCGGAAGGAGCGGTGAACGGACTTCCGTTCCGCGCACTCAACGCGCGAATCGACGGTACGCCGTCGTCGTTCCACGTCAATGACGGATCGGTCGACGTCGGCTCGACGGCAGTAGCCTTCGATGGATTCTACGGGCCGGGATACGGCGGAAGTGTTCGCGCCTCACGCGCCGATTTGAGCGACTTCAACGACTTTTTTGATGCAGGCGATATGCTCGCCGGAACGGGAAACATCGCTGCAAATGCAGCGTTCGACGGCAATTCGATCGCGACTGCGGGTACTGTCGCGCTCACCGATGCTAAAGTCCGAAATTTCGACATCGGTTTCGCTCGCGCTCGATGGAATACGTACCGCGGTCTCGTGCGAACCGATCTCGCGTTCGGCGGAACGAACGGCACCGTCAGTGCCGACGGCTCCGTTACAACCGGCGGTTCACTCACCAATATGCGCGTTCGCGCGCGCAACGTCGAAGTCGGCAACTGGCTTGCGATGAGCGGCTTCGCGCTTCCCGTTACCGGGCGCGCGGACGCGGACGCAACGCTCGACGGACGCTGGCCTTCGCTACGCGCCGACGTGACGGCGCATGCAATCGATGCGGGCGTGGGCCGCATTCCGGTAGAGCGCGTCGACCTAACCGCTTCGATGCGCGGGCGCCGCGTTGCAATCCGATCGCTGGCTGCGGCCGTACCCTATGCAACCCTGCGCGGCAGCGGTTCTTTCGGGCTTGGCGAACGGGACGCGGTCGCACTGAACTTCGAAGCCCATACGAACGATATCGGGAAGCTTTCGAAGACGATCTCCGGTAAGGCAGTCGATGCAAGCGGCAGCGCCGATACGCAGGTGAAGATCTCCGGCAATAGAGTCGATCCGCAAATCGACGATCGTTTTATGGCTCGGTCGTTACGTTACGGAGATCTCAACGTGCCGCGCATCGCCGGCGGCATCCGGGCCGATCGCAACTCCCTTGCGTTAGCGCGAACTGAGGTCGACTTGCAGAAAGGTATGCTGATCGCCGATGGTTCGATACCGATTACCCTCTCGCCGTTTCAGATCGATCCGCGCAATCGTCCCGTTGCATTCGATTTGCTTGCAGACGACGTCGATGTTTCGAACTTCGCGGCCGCGTTGCCGCCAAAGACGCACATCGCGGGCCGGTTCGACGGACACGTAACCGCCGCCGGAACTGTGCGCGATCCGCAGTTCGGCGGTACGCTCGCTTTTGCCGACGGCTATTATTCCGGACCGATCGACACCGTACCGGTGAAAAACATCGCTGCGACCGTTACCTTCGTCGGGACGTCTGCGACGCTTGCGCGCGCGCACGCGAATGTGGGCGCAGGCACGGTCGACGCCGATGGGCGCGCCGCAATTCCAAACCTGCGCGACGCCTCCAAAGTCTCCATGCAGTTCAACGCGCGGATAGCGCACGCAACAATCGATTCCCCGGCTTATCTCAAAGGACGTTTGAACGGCGATCTGCAGGTAACCAAGGCCGTCGGCGCCCGACCCGAACTCGGCGGTACGATTGCGGTGGATTCTGCCCGGATTCCCATGACCGCGTTATATAACCCGAAGCCGGCCAACGCACCGGCCGCGGCTCCGCCCGACGTGGGATTGAACTTGCACGTGATCGCCGGTCGCGACGTTCGAGTTCAAAGCCCGAACGTCGATATCGGCGCGGAAGGTTCGGTCGATGCGGGCGGCACGTTCGCAGCGCCGACGCTCGCGGGAGCGTTCGATTCAACCGGTGGAACCGTAAGTTTCTATCGCACCTTCCGCATCGAAAGTGGAACGGTCACCTTCGATCCGGCTTCCGGTATCGTTCCCGATGTGGACGCATTAGCAACGACGCACGTCGACGACCCTCCGACGGACGTTGCGTTGCGCGTTACGGGGCCGGCAACGAATCTCAATTTGGCGTTTGATTCGAATCCGCAGTACGACCGCGCACAGATACTCGGATTGCTCGTCAATGCCCAGGCGCTCGGAGCCGTCTCCGGCGTCGCGACAACCCAAGGCTCCGGTTCGCCTTCAGCCTCGGGTCTCGCATCGTCGCTTGCGCAGGGCCAGATCAACCAGCTCTTCACGCGCAACCTGCTCGAGCCGTTTTCCGTAGCCGCCGGAGGCGCCCTGGGCCTCTCCAACCTGCAGGTTACCGGCGGTCTGGGCAGTGGACTTGGCGTTAGCGCGGTCAAAGCGTTCGGGAAAACAGTCAATGTCGTCTACGCCGACACGTTCAATCTGCCGCGGCGACAAAGCATTTCGATCCAAGTCAACCCTGGAAAATCGACGCAGTTGCAGCTAACCGCGTACACGACGCAAGGGCAAACTCTCTTCGCGCTCGAGCAGCCGCCCGCGTCCACATCGAGTCAAGGCTTCGGCAACATCACGACGATCCCAACGGGCTCGGGCGCGAACGGAATCGACTTCAGTTTGAAACGGACATTCCCATGAAGCGTTTTGCCGCATTGCTGCTCTTCCTCTGCTGCGCCGCGTGTTCGGCGCCGCGACCCCCCGAACCGTCGGGACCCATCCATCTCGATAGATCGGCCGCGCTCCACGCGCTCGCACAGATCGATGCCGATATTGCGGTGCTCGAAGCGGCGCGGCGCGATGAAACTTCGAGCAGCGCTTCGAGCGCAATCCGCGCAAGCGGCGCATCGATCGACTCGCAATTAGCAAACGCCGCTTCACACGTGCGAAACACAACGCTTTCCGCGCCGGCCGCGCGTGTTGGTCCCGCGCTGGCTGCGGCGGCGACCAGCCTCAACGGATTCTCCTCGGCGTTGCAATACCGCGTAGCACGCGCGGTCGCTCTTCGGCAATCGCAGTTTTTAGAACGGGAATCAACGTTCGCGTATCGGTTCGAACGCGCTCATGCAGGGCAGCGGCTACAGCTGGATCTGAAGCTTCGAACGCTGCACGCAGATTCGGTTACGCGGCGCGAATGGACGCAGCAGCTCCATACGCTAAATGCACGAGAAGAGGCGGCGCTCGAACGTTCGCGCGTGCACGACGCTGCCGAGCTCGCGCGCTTTCGCGATACCCTCGCCTCCGAAACGACGGCGGAACTCGATTCCACGCAACGCGATCTTGACGTGAATGCGGCGGCGGTGCGCCGCATTCCGCAACCGTCTGCCGCTTCGATCCTGCGGGCGCGGGCACCGTACGGAAAAGCAAGCGCTACTTCCACCGCCGCAGGTTTCGACGTTGCGCGAAGCGATTTGCGCGCGCGCTTTATGCAACTCCACGCCGGCAACGAAAGCGACGACGCGGCGCTTGGAGCGCAATTGGCAGCGCTTCGCGCGGAACGGGCTCGTTTGGCGCAGGAACTCAAGCGAGACTTTTGAGCAAGACATCGCGCCCCTGCGCCTAATGCCAGCGCCATGATTCGTAGCGACGGGCGCAGACCCGATCAACTTCGTCCCATTTCGATCGAACCGGGATTCATGAAATACGCGGAAGGAAGCGCGCTCATCAGCGTCGGCAATACTCGCGTATTATGCGCGGCTTCGGTCGATGAAACCGTCCCGCGTTGGATGAAGGGCCGCGGCGTAGGCTGGGTTACGGCGGAATATGCCATGCTGCCGCGTGCGACGCAAGAGCGGACGCAGCGCGAAGCATCCAAAGGGCGCATCGGCGGACGAACGCACGAAATTCAACGGATCATCGGGCGCGCGCTTCGCGCCGTAACGGATATGGCGAAGCTCGGCGAACGAACGGTTTGGATCGACTGCGATGTCTTACAAGCCGACGGCGGCACGCGCACGGCGTCGGTTACTGGCGCGTACGTCGCGCTCGCGCTCGCTCTGGCGAAATCCGGCAACTTCGCGATGGGATCGAAATGGCCGCTGAGCGCGGCCGTTGCCGCAACGAGCGTCGGCATTGTGGGCGGCATGCCGCTGCTCGACCTTGCCTACGACGAGGACAGTACCGCGCACACCGACATGAACGTTTTTATGACCGATGCGGGCCGGTACGTAGAACTCCAGGGAACCGCGGAGGCGGCGCCCTTCGACCGGACGGAGCTCGACCGATTGCTCGCACTTGCCGAAGCGGGAATACGTGAGCTATTTATCGCGCAAGCAGCCGCACTTGCCGGCACCGGCGCTCCGGTCGTAGCGCGTGTCGGATGATTCCTTTGCGCTCCTGGTAGAGCGCGTCGGCTCCTTTCATATTACGGATCGTTCGATGAAGCGGGCGCAGCAGGAAGCGGCGGAGATGTTGCGCGCGGGAAATGCCGCCGATGACGCAAAGGCGCGCTATGTCCGCGCGGTGCGCCGATACTTCACCGACTTCGAAAAAGAGGCGCGCACGCATCTGCGCGACGTGGACCGGCGACTGGAACACGTAAATCAGGTACGTTTCAATTTGAACGCCGAACGTGGCGTCGCCGTCAAGCGAATCGAGGCGACGCAGGCCGTCCTTGCCGATTTGAACGGCGCCCGGAGCCAAAGTCCGTGAAGATGCTCGATAAGTTCGGGCGCGCGACGCTCGGTTTCCTCGAATACACCGGCGGCATCACGATGCTCGCGGGCGAATCGACATCGTTCCTGATGCGCCTGCGCATCAGGTTTATCGAGACGATCAACCAGTGTTATTTTCTCGGAGTTCTTTCCACCTCGATCGTGCTGCTGACGTCGCTTTTCACCGGCATGGTGATATCGCTTGAATCTGCGGTGCAAGCGGTGCAGTTCGGCGTAGGGAACCTTGTCGGCGGCGCCGTGGCATTTGCTTCCGTGCGAGAGCTGGGACCGATGCTCACCGCAGTCGTCGTTGCAGGTCGCGTCGGTTCGGCGATTGCGGCTGAGATCGGGTCGATGGTAGTCACCGAGCAGGTCGAAGCGCTTACGTCGATGGGCCTGGAACCCACGCGGTTTCTGGTTCTGCCGCGCGTTCTTGCCATGGTGGTCATGCTGCCGCTGCTCACGATCTTCGCCGACGTCGTCTCCATCGCCGGCGGTATGTGGATCGCCCAGACCTACGCGCACATTTCGTCCGACTCGTTCATCGCATCGGCACGTCAAGCCGTTGGCTTCGACGACGTGCTTAAGGGGTTGGTCAAAGCCCTCGCTTTTGCGCTGATTATCTCTCTCGTCGGTTCGTATCAAGGACTCTCCACGCGCGGTGGTGCCGCAGGCGTCGGCGCGGCAACCACTGGAGCCGTCGTGATATCGATCATCGCGATATTCGTGACGAACTTCATTCTTTCGTTCGTGCTCTTCGGTTCGCACTGATGGGTTCCGTGATCGCCAAGCTCGACGACGTGTCGCTCTATTACGGCGACAAAGTCGTTCTCAAAAATTGCAGCCTCGATATCGCCGAAGGAGCGATTACTTGTATCATCGGACTCTCCGGTGCTGGAAAATCGACGATCGTCCGGCTGCTCGACGGATTGCGCAAACCCGATTCCGGACACGTGTACGTGCGGGACAACGACGTCTGCCACATGCCCGAAGACAAGCTTAACGACGTGCGGCGAAAAATCGCTCTTTCGTTCCAGTTCGCCGCATTGCTCGATAGCATGTCGATCGGCGAAAATGTCGCCTTGCCGTTGCGGGAACATACGCACTTGCCGGATCGCGAGATTCGCAAGATCGTCGTGGATGCGCTCGACAGCGTCGGTCTCTCGCACACCTACGAGAGCTTACCGAGCGAACTTTCCGGCGGCATGCTCAAGCGCGCCGGCTTTGCGCGAGCGATCGTCACGCGTCCCGAACTGATTCTTTACGATGAACCGACCACGGGACTCGATCCCATCGTGACGCATCTTATTACCGACACGATCGTGCGGCTCCGAGAAAAGCTCAACGGCACCGCCGTTGTTATCTCGCACGATTTGCAGTCGATATTCATGATGGCGGACTACGTCGCCATGCTCTTTGAAGGAGCGATCATCGCGTACGGGAGCGTAGATGAAATACAGCGTTCGCTCAATCCGATCGTCCAGCAGTTCTTGCAAGGCTCGGAGGTCGGACCGATCCCGATTTGAGCCGGGAATCGCTACTTCCGGGGGGAACCAAGCCATACTATGACCAGGCAGGCACAAGTTGGAGCCTTTGCGTTACTCGCCGTCTTGTTGCTTTTCGGCGTGTTTTACGTAATTACCGATTTCCAGACGCGCCACACGGGTTACCGCGCGGGCATTCATTTTCAATCTGCTGCCGGTCTTCATTCCGGCGCGCTCGTCTATTTCAGCGGAGTGACGGTCGGCACGGTCGATTCGATCGTGCTCTTGCCGGACAACACCGTCGATGTGATCCTTGCGGTCAACCGCGACGTCGATATCCCGCGAGAGTCGCGCTTTTTGATTCAGGCGCCGCTGACCGGCGATCCGAACCTGATCATCGTTCCTCCCGTTCCGCGACCCCGAGAGGCGGGGACGGTCGGCCCGACCCCAGCACCGCCCGCGGTGGCCGTTCTCGAACACCGCGTCTTGCCGATCGAAGAACAGCCGATGGGGACGAATACCGCGACGATTGCCGATCTGCTCGAACAGGGTCAGGGCGAAATCAGGCGCATGGACGCGATGCTTGCCGATTTGGCCGAACGCGAGCCGAAATTGCTTTCCTCGCTGCAAGAAACGCTCAATAACGCAAACGAACTTACCATGACCGCGAAATCGACGATGACGACGATGGCGAATCAACTGCAGAGCAGTCTTTCGCAAGCGAGTCAAAATCTCGTCGCGCTCACCACGACGCTCAACGATACGACGCAGTTAAACTCGACGCGCATCACGGATATCCTTACGCAGTTCGATCAGACCTCTCACGCGCTCAACGCCTCAATGGTATCGCTGCAGTCGCTTGCTACGAACGCCAATCTTAAAACGAATCTCCTTCAGACGACGCAAAACATAGCAGACACGACCAAGACCATGGCGGATTTAACGAAAGACTTGCGCAGCATTACCGGCGATCCCCAGACGCAGGCTCAGCTAAAAGATACCATTGCGAATCTCGATGCTACGATGCAGCGTGCCAACTCGCTGCTCGGTGTTCTGGGCGGCACGAGCAACGTCTACGGCGTCGATACGTCGGCTACACCCTATCCACACGGCTCGCCGCCCGCGTCGGCCGCGACTCCGTTTCCGACGCAGCGTAATGGAGGCCTCAATGCACGTGAGATCGCGCTCAAGGAGCGCTTGAACGGCATTGCGCGAGACCTCATTGCGATCCAAGTACGCATCAGCGGCCTATCGGCACAGAACGCCGCGAGCGGTAGCCCGATTTTCTCCTCCGATCGTGGCCCGCAAACCGACGTGAACGCCGTGGTCTTTCCGCGCTCCACAATGTCCGGACTCGTCGGTGTCAACGACATCGGCCACTACACGACCGTAAACGCCGCATTTCTGACGTCGCTTAACTCGACTGTGCGTGCCGGCGGCGGCATCCTCTATTCACGCCTCGGTCTGATGGCGCAATACAACGCACATGTCTTCGGGCTTGAAGGGCGGTTATACGATCCGCGCCATCCCACGCTCGACGTGTACGGCAATCTCAACATTAGGCGGGGGTTGCAGCTCTTTGCCGGACAGCGCGATCTCAACCACGCCGACCGCCGCACGGTATTCGGAGTGCAAGCGCAGTTCCCGTAAAGATGAACGAGACCAAACTTCGAGTCGGCATCATCGGCGCGGGCTCGATGGGAACGCTTTTCGGTTTCCATCTCGCGCAAACGTGCAACGTCACCATGCTCGATACAAACGAAGAGCTGCTGCAGTCGATCTCTCGCGACGGGCTTTCGGTCAACGACGGCACGCCTCAAGCGATTACCGTTGCTGCGAATCCACGAGATCTTTATGCGTCGCAGGTGCTATTTCTATTCGTAAAAGCCGTCGATACGCTTCGCGCACTTCGCCCCTTCGCAGGCGAACTCAATCCGGCGGCGCCCATCGTATCGCTGCAGAACGGCGTCGGAAACGAAGATGCCATTAAAACGGCGCTCGGCGGAGCCGTCCCGATCGTGCTCGGCATAACGACGGAGTCGTCGCTCACGACCGGCAACGGCCGGGTGCGCAGTTCCGAAGAGGGCAACACGATTCTCGGATCTACATCGGCAGCGCCCGCGACATCGCGCACGATCGCCAACCTGCTTACCAGGAGCGGTCTGCGGACGTCCGTCGTATACGATATCCGCCCGCACCTGTGGGGCAAACTTGTCGCCAACGCCGCAATTAACGCGCTCTCGGCTCTGCTCGATTGCGACGCGGGCGAGATTCCCAAAAACCCCGATGCGGCGCATCTCGCAGAAGTACTCGCCGAAGAAGCCGCCGCCGTGGCGGCCGCGTTGAAGATCAACCTGCCGTTCGTCAATCCTTGGCAATACGTCATGCACGTGATCGAAGTCGGAGCCGACGCCAAGAGTTCGATGGCGTTCGATCTGGAATCTGGACATCCGAGCGAGATCGACCATATCAACGGCGCGATCGCCGCATTCGGGCGACGTACCGGCACGCCGACGCCCTACAACGACGCACTGGTACGCCTCGTAAAAGCAAAAGAAATGCTGCTGGCCAAGCAGCGTGGGTAAGTTGCACCGGGAGACGTTCGCTCGTCGGGCGCGGTGCCGCTATCTCTGCTTCGCAAAACATGGCTCAATTTAGTTGCGAATTGCGAGACATGTTACATGGCCGCGCGATCGCTGCGTTCTCGGTCGATCGTCGGCATAGCATGTCCCTTACTGCGTGAGTCTTTCGCTGGCATAAACAACGGGGCACTGGCGGCGCTTTGGAATCGACGATTAGAAGCTGACTGGGCTTGACCCGGTTTTATGGACACTCGGATAGGTCACTCCAGACGGAGGGCCAGAAAGGTGTCCCATGTCAAAGAAACGCGCCAAGCATTCCGCGGAGTACAAG
>JALYTY010000015.1 GCA_030854045.1 Vulcanimicrobiota bacterium
CTGGAAGAGTTCCGCGGCTTGCTCGGTCGAGCCGAAGACAAAAGCCGCCGTCTGGTAGATCGGCGTGACGCGCGATCCCGTAACCGGGTCGGGCGGCGTTCCCGCATGAATTGCGCGCGTCGAAAAGCCAAATTGTCGGTCCTGCATGACTACGGGGCTTCGTCGCATAAACGTCCGCATCATGGGGATGACACTCACCGAAAAAATTCTTGCCCGGCACGCCGGCCTCGATCGGGTCGAACCTGGGCAGATCATCAACGCAAACGTCGATCTGGTGCTTGCAAACGAACTCTCCGCGGCCGTGGCGATCGGCGTGATGCGCGGTATGAAGGGCGCATCCAAAGTATTCGACCGCAACAAGATAGCGCTCGTCGAAGATCATTTCGTTCCGGCGAAAGACGCGCAGTCTGCGAAACTCGCGAAGTTGATGAAAGACTTCGCGGCGGAGCAGCAGATCACGCATTTCTTCGATGTCGGCCGTGGTGGAATCGAGCACGTGGTCCTTCCCGAGGAGGGGCTCGTCGCTCCGGGCGAGATGATCGTCGGCGGCGATTCGCACACCTGTACGTACGGCGCCTTCGGCGCGTTTGCAACCGGAATGGGCTCGACCGATATTGCGGCGGCCTTCGTTTTAGGCGAAGTCTGGATCAAAGTTCCCGGCACGATCAAGCTGGTTTACAACGGCGTGCTCGGCGAAATGGTCTATGCAAAAGATCTGATGCTCGCGACGGTCGGACGACTGGGTATCGACGGCGCGACCTACAACGCAATCGAATATCACGGAACGACGGTCGATAATCTATCGATTACCGGACGCATAACGATGGCCAACATGGCAATCGAAGCGGGGGCGAAAAACGGCATATTCCATGCCGACGAAAAAACGATCGCCTATGTAAAAGAGCGCACCGACCGGCCGTTCGTCGTCGAACGTTCCGATGCCGACGCGCGATACGAGCAGGTCATTACCATCGATTGCGGCGGCTTAGAACCGCAGATTGCCTGTCCGCATACGCCCGACAACGTTCACGGCGTCTCCGAAGTAACGCGCGAAGATATTGCGCTCGATCAAGTCTTCATCGGCTCCTGTACAAACGGGTACATCGAAGATCTCCGCGTTGTTGCCAAAATTCTGGAGGGCAAACGCATCGCTTCGAGCTTGCGCGTTATCGTGAATCCGGGCTCGCAGAAAGTATGGATGCAAGCGGCGCAAGAAGGCATTTTGACGACCCTTGCTGCCGCGGGTTGCGCGGTGAACACGCCCGGATGCGGCGCGTGCTTCGGCGGACACATGGGCACGCTTGGTGACGGAGAACGCGCACTTTCGACCACGAACCGGAACTACGTCGGACGCATGGGATCGCCGAAATCGGAAGTGTATCTCGCATCGCCGGCAACCTGCGCGGTATCGGCGCTTACCGGTAAAATAACCGACCCCCGCGTCGCAGAACTCGCCGCAGTATAACCGTATGGAATCGATACTACGCGGCCGCGTCCACAAGTATGGGAAAAACGTCGATACCGACGTAATCATCCCCGGCAAATATTGCAATATCATCGATCCCGCAGAACTGGGAAAGCACGCCCTCGAAGGAATCGATCCCGAATACACGTCGCGCATGGAAGCCGGCGACATCATCGTCGCGGAGCGGAACTTCGGCTGCGGGTCGAGCCGCGAGGTTGCGCCCATTGCGATCAAAGGTTCCGGCACGTCGGCCGTTATCGCAAAGAGCTTTGCGCGCATTTTTTACCGCAACGCGCTCAACATCGGATTGCCGATCTTCGAATCGGCGGAAGCGGTCGACGGAATCGAAAACGGCGACGAGATCGAACTTCACCCCGACACGGGCGAGATCAAGAACCTTACCAAGGGTACCCAGTACCGCGCCGCCGAGTTTCCGCCGTTCATGCGCGAGCTTATCGATGCCGGCGGCCTCGTCCCATACGTCGAACGCCGCCTCTCGGAGGCAGCAGCAGCTTCAGCAGCGACGCCGTAATCGCCGGCTCGCCACCGAGACAAAGCACGAGCCCGGTCGAGGGGCTCACGCTTGTCTCGATGGACGAAAGCGTACGCAGATATCCAATAGCCGTTCTGCACACCTAAATCTATTGCGGCGGGCTGTAACCGTTGTTGCCGAGTCCGCCGGGCTGCGCATTGATGTTCTCGTACCACTTTTCTTTCGCGCGGTAGGCAGCCGTGAAGGGAACGCGTTCCTTTGAATCGGTGAACATGCCGAGCATGTCGGTCGTTCCGTCGAGCCGGCCTTGAAGCAAGATCGTCGAGCCGTCGGCGAGTGAGATCACGAGGCGAACGCCGGTGCCATCCAGCGATCCGGCCATCGGATAGCGCTTTCCGCCGGTGTCGAGATAGGTTCCGGTCAGCGCGTTTCCGGCTTGCACGAGTTTAAAATGCGTATAGGTCGTGTTTGCATCGCGCTGGATCTGCACTTCCCAAACGCCCTCGATTCCCTTGCGGTTATCGGGAGGAGGGGTCGGCGTGCCGCTCGGTGAGGCGGACGATTTAACGCCGTTTTGCTGCAGCAGGTTCACGAGGCCCGCATTCGGCGTCGGCGTCGCTCCCGCCGCACCCGGAACGACGGCGGCCGGCGGAGGACTAGCCGGCGCGGCCGAGGCGCTCGGAACAGCCGATGCGCTCAACGGCGGCGGAGTCGGAAGCGGCGTCGGGCTTGGCGACGGGGCCGCGGGCGTTGCGGCAATAAGTGCGGCCCCGGCGGAAACCGCGAGAATTAAAATCGACTTTTTCACGTGCGTGGTGATTCGCGCTTAGAGGGCGGGCTCATGCTCGGCGTGGGTGTCGCCATGCGCTGCTCGACCGGAAGCGGGATGCGGTGCATCGGCATTCCGACGTCGGCTGCCGCTTGAATCGCTCGCACTTCGCGCGCAAGCAAACCAACCGAGTCCGAAAATGGCGGACATTGAAGATCCGGCGAGGTCCACTCGTGCCACGTCACCGTCGTCGAGGTCCCGAAGGACGCGCTCTTCATGCAGTGCGAGACCGCACCGGGATTTGCGCGTCCGGCTTTCGCGTTGTCGAGAAACTGCTTTGCCAGGCTCGTATCGATCGAAAAAGCTTTGTCCGCAGCGCCTTGCCGGCTTAGAACGGCGTGCCCGTCGGACCAAACTTTTATCGTATATCCCGCGGTGTTTGTCGATCGGGAATTCGTAATCACCGCGCCATCGAGGCCGCTTGCCGCCATCGCAACGCTGCCGAGCGATGCGAAAAATAGAACGAAAACTTGATATTTCAACGGTAAAACTCCCGCAGGGATGATACCCAGGTAACGGTAATGCAGGCACACCCGTTCGTATCGCAGCGAATATTTTTCTTCAACCGTATTTTTGAGGAGCTCTGTGAAAGCTCGTTTTGCATTTCTGGGCGCCGCTATTTTTGCCGGCGCACTCGCGGCCTGCGGCGGCGGTGGAGGCGGTTCGTCTCCCGTCCCGACGGCCCGCCCGACGATAACACCGACAGGTCCCCCCACGCCGGTCACCATTACACTCTCCGCACAGCCGACGACGGCTCCGATTCCCGGTAATGTTTCCGGAACGATTTTGATTCCCGCGGGGTCCGGTACCCTAACGGTTGTCGCGTCGTCTAAGAGTCCGACGGCTCTGCCGTCTCTGGCTCCGAACTCGCCGCTCGAATTCTTTACCGCGACGGCGACGGGCGGTCCCGTTACCGCAAACGGCCTTCCGGGCTTTACCGTAACGCTGCCGTCGGGCGCACCTCCCGGACCGTACTTCGTCGCCTATTACAGCGTGCCGGGTGAGGTAACGCCGGGTCCGCAAGCGCCGGCTTGGGTCTCCACGTCGGCATCGGGCGCATTGCCCGTAAACGGCGTCGTCACCATTCCCGCAACGACGACACCCACCATTTCTCTTGCAAACGGGCAGCCGTTGTATCTCGCCGTGTACACCGGCGCGTTCATTCCCCCGATCAATGTCTACGGATGCGTCGGGGTCAATCAGAGTACGCCTGCGCCGCAGCCCGCGAGGAGGCCCGCGCTGATCGGAACGCATCCCATTACGCCGGGCGATGCGTACAATTATTCCGGAACGCTCGCGCAGACGATGGTGCGTTCCCAGCCGTGTCCGCAACCGACCGCGACGGCAAATGCGATCGTCGCAATCGCCGTCACCATGGGCAACGGTGTTGAAAACAGTATCGAAACCGACGCCTATGCAACGAACACGACCATCCTCAATACGGCAGCGAACGTTTCTCTGCAGAGCGGAAAGTATCTCGAATCATCTGAAACCGCGACGGACGGCAACGGCAATACGGTCGTGACGAACTACGGTGCCACTCCGCTGCAATTCGGTCAACTTCCCGAAGGCGCCGGAGGTTGGACGAATTCATCGCCCGCAAGCGTAACGCAGACCCTGGCCGATACGACGGCGATCGCGCGCGTCTATTCCTCCGGCGGAGCCTACACCGAAACAGAAACGCTTCCGGGTGGGAACGGAACCAACGTCGTTACGGTCAATCCCGACGCTTCCGGATCGTATGCGATCTGCGCGCACTGTCCGCCCGGTGTTTTTCCGTACACCGTGAAGTTCGCCGCGCCTTCGGCCGGCAACGTCATAATCACGCTCGGAACGCAGACGCTCGTGCTTCCCGTGTGGTATCCGACGCCGGTAAAACTCTATAGCGACGTGACGACCGATCTCGGTACCGTGAGCGCGTTGCCGGCGGGATGCACGTTCGTATCTGCAAACGGCGGTACTCCGGACCATCTGCAGCGCCTCGTGCAAATTGTGGATCCGGTGCTGGGATACATCGAAAGTGAAACGGTAGACTCCTATGATTTAGTGAACTACGCCGGCAGCACGACTCTCGGACCGGTCTGCACGTCGATCTCCGATACGCTTAATCAATACTATGATTACAGCCTTACATCGCCGTTCGGGTTCTTCTTTTCGCACGTTCCGGTGATCACCGACACCATATCGGAGCAGTTTTCGCTTTCGCGGAATGGATTGATCGCCAACACTGCAGGGCGGAACGCCCGGCAAGCCTTCGCGGCCCAACTCATTGCGCGACAGGCCGGCATAAGGTTCGCTCGCACGCTCCAGCGTTCGCGGCAGCGGCAGGCGATGGCACGAGCCGTTACTCAAAACCTTAGGAGTATACGATAATGCATTCGTTCGTTCTTCGCCGCGGTGCGGCTTTAGCTGCGCTTGCGTTTGCGCTCACTGCGTGCGGCGGCGGAAGCGGAAGCGCAATTCCTTCGAAGCAGCCGGGAACCGGATTTACTCCGAACAATGATATCCCGCCGGCGCTGGCAATCAAAAACTGGAATCAAGGCGCGCTGCAAGGAGCAACATACGTAGGTCCGATCTCCAATGCCCATCTTAGCGTGAACGTTTTCGTGCATCAGCAAAATGCTCAGGCTCTGCTGCAGTACGCAAAAGATGTTAACAACCCGTCGTCGTCGTCGTTCCGCCATTGGCTCACGCCGCAAGACCTTGCCGCGCGCTTCGGCGCGAGCAAGGCCGATTATCAGAGTGCTGCTAACTATTTCGCGGCGCAAGGGCTCACGGTGGGGGCGTGGCCGCAGCGCATGATGCTCGGTGTTGCCGGACCGCAACCGGCGGTGGAGCGCGCGTTCGGCACAACCTTCGGCGTCTTTTCGCATAACGGGCAGACGTTCGTTGCGCCGATGTCAACGCCGCATTTCGCGAAGGCCATCCCCGTTGACGCGGTCGGTAAGCTGGTCGGCTATCAGCCCATGCACACGTACATCATGAATTCGCCGCGTGGGGCAGCCGGCTTTAATTTCGGATATTCACCGCAACAAGTTCGTGCCGCCTTCGATCTCAACGGCGCCTATAGTAAGAACTACGATGGTACCGGAGTAACGATCGCGATCATCGGCACGGGCCCGATTGCGGTCGGCGGCAGAAGCGGCGATACGGATTTGGATAAGCTAGCATCGCTTTACAACGCGCGCGTTGCTCACGTAACGCAAGTCGCGGTTACGGCAAACGGCGTTGCGGCGGGATTGCAGCAATCGGGCATTCCGACGGCTGCGCCTCCGGCGACGCCGTTGCCACCGAACGCGACACCGACGCCGTTTACAAATGGTTTTCCGTTCTCGAACGCCTTTCAATCGCCGCCGCCGGTTTCGACGAAGCCGTGTGAAGGCGGCTTGCCGACGTGCAACCCGGAAGATGCGGAAGCGCAACTGGACGTACAGCAATCCGCATCGTTAGCTCCCGGTGCGAACGTCGATTTCTACCTTGCCTACAATGCAGCCGACTGCTATACGTTTTTCCCGACAAAGTGTGCGTCGACGGGTTCGAACGCCGGTCAACCCCAGATCGGCATCAACGAAGCTGATCCTGAGATCCAACAAGTTATTGCCGACGCGGCAGGCGGCAACGGGCCGGATATTATCTCGATGAGTTACGGCGGCGGTGAAATTCAGCAGTTTCCTAATGGCAGTTCCGATTATACGACGTCATTCTTTCATCTCGAATTCGCCGCAGTAGTGAGCGAAGGAATCGCTGCCTTCGCGTCATCGGGCGACAGCGGCTCGGCGGAATGTTTGGCTCAAGGCGGCGGTTATCTCGCGCAAGTCTGCGTCGGCTATCCGTCCGACGATCCGAACGTCATTTCGGTGGGAGGCGTCACCGCATACATCAGCAGTCTCGGTCAGTTGCAAGCGCCACTGCTCGCGTGGGGGATCTCTTCGAGCGATCCCAACGGCTACGGCGCCTCCGGCGCAACGGGCGGCGGAACGTCGACCTTTATGAGCCCATCCGTGGCGCAGAGCGCCGCTCTGCACAACGCTCTTCGCGAGCAGCCCGATGTGTCGCTCGTGGCGGATCCGAATACGGGCGTGACGGTCGTTACCAACGGGACCAACCCCAACTTCGCGGCCGGTCCAAACGATATCGGCGGCACGTCGGTTGCCGCGCCTGAGACGGCTGCGGTTTGGGCGCTTGTGCTTAGCGCGTGCAAAGCGAATCCCGGAGCGGGAATGTGTCCTTCAAATGCGGGCGGAGGGCATTATTGGCGCATGGGAAATCCGGCGAACTACCTGTACGCAATTTACGCCCATACGCCGGTTAACGGCATCACGCCGGCGCTTACCAAGGACCAAGTCTTTTACGACGTTCTCTACGGAAGCAACGAAATGGAATCGAACGGCGGCCTCCCCGCGGTGCCGGTTCCCGGCGCAGCCGCCATGCCGGGATACGATCAGACAACCGGAATCGGCGTGCCGTACGCGGGTCATCTCATCCAGGCCATCACCGGTGTGCTGGTGCCGTAAGCGTGAGGGGCGGAACGGCGTTTGACAGCCCTGCTATAATCAGTGGGCTGTGAAAGAGAAGATCCACCCCAAATGGAATTCCGAAGCGCGCGTCCACTGCGCTTGCGGAAACGTATTTACCACCGGTTCGACCATGAAGGAGATCGGCGTCGAAATCTGTTCGAGCTGCCATCCGCTCTTCACCGGTCAACAGAAACTAATCGATACCGCCGGCCGCGTCGATAAGTTCAATCAACGCGCGGCAGCCGCCGAGAAAAAGAAACAGGAAGCGGCCGAGCGCGAAGTCGCTCGCAAGTCGAGGAAGGCCGCCGCGGAAGCGTAACGACGCTTCGAAATTTCACGACGAGCCGCGACTGCGGCTCGTCTTTTTATATCCACGCGCGATAAATTTACTAAAAGCATTGGACGTTTGTAATTAGTGGCTGAGCTTACTGCCGCGGTTATCTCGAGGCTCGATACGACGGTGCGCCGCTTTGATGAGATCGAGCGCGATCTCGCAAACCCCGCCGGCGGTTTCGATCAGGTGCGCTTTACCGCGCTTGTTAAAGAGCGCGCGCAGCTCGAAGAAACCGTCAACGCCTACAAAGCATACCGGAGAACAGTCGACGAACTGATCGCAAATCAGGCGTTGATCGATGAAACCGGCGATGCCGAGATGCGCGATCTCGCCGAAGATGAAGTGAAGATTCTTCGCGAGCGCCGGCGCAGTATCGAAGACGAACTTCAGCTGCTGATGATTCCCAAGGATCCCAACGATGAAAAGGATATTTTCATCGAGATACGCGCGGGTGCGGGCGGAGACGAAGCGGCTATTTTCGGCGGCGATCTGGCGCGCATGTACATGCGTTATGCGGAATCGCACGACATGAACGTCGATCTCGTTTCGGAAAATGAAAGCGATGCGGGCGGATACAAAGAGATCGTGCTCGCGGTGAAGGGAAACCAGGCCTACCGGCACTTCAAACACGAGTCGGGCGTCCATCGCGTGCAGCGAGTGCCGGCTACGGAAGCCCAGGGCCGCATCCACACGTCGACATCGACCGTTGCGGTGCTGCCGCAGGTCGATGAAGACGTCGATATCGAGATCAAGTCCACCGATTTGCAGATCGATACGTATAAGTCGAGCGGCGCGGGCGGCCAATACGTCAACAAGACCGAGTCGGCAATTCGCATAACGCACGTTCCCTCGGGCATCATCGTCGCATCGCAGCAGGAACGCTCGCAAAACCAAAACCGTGAGAAGGCGATGACGATGCTGCGTTCGATGCTCTACGAACGCCAGCAACGCGAAAAAGAAGAAGCGATGGGGTCGCTGCGGCGCAGTCAAGTTGGAACGGGAGACCGCTCGGAGAAGATTCGCACGTATAATTTTCCGCAAGACCGCGTCACCGATCATCGCATCAACGAAAGCTACGGTAACATTCGCGGCATCATGGACGGAGCGGTCGGCGTTATCATCGACGATTTACTCAAAGACGAGCAAGCGCGTCTTCTTGCAGGCGAGGACGGCGCGTGACCGTCGGCGCGCTGCTTGCGTCGGTTGACCTGCGCGATGCAGCGTACCTCTTATCGCACGTGCTCGGCCGCCCTCGCGCGTGGCTTATCGCCCACGATACCGAGGAAGTGGACGATCGGAATCGCGAACGATTCCTCGCGTACTGCGCGCGCCGGAAAAGCGGTGAACCGTCTGCGTATATTACCGAATCGGCGGGGTTCTACGGGCGGGAGTTCGCGGTCAATGCCGACGTGCTGATCCCGCGACCGGAGACGGAACATCTCGTCGAGGTCGTGTTGCGCGAACTCAAGAACCGTACGGGCGCGCGCGTGCTCGACGTCGGCACGGGCAGCGGCGCGATTGCGTGTACGCTTGCCGCCGAACTTCCAGCCGCCTCCGTCGATGCCGTCGAGGTCTCGCACGCAGCGCTTCGCGTGGCGCGAAAGAATGCAACCGCGCTTGGCGTCGAGCAACGGGTCGCGTTGGTCGAAGGAGATCTGCTGGAACCAATCTTGGGTCGCCGCTATGATTGCGTGATCGCGAACCTTCCCTATGTCCCGACCGCGGAGATCGAACCGGCACCCGACCCGGTTAGTTTCGAACCGCGCCTCGCGCTCGACGGCGGGTTCGACGGGCTTTGTCTTTACCGCAGGATGCTCGCCGGTGTAAGCGCCGCGCTCGAATGCGACGGCTTGCTTGTCATGGAGACTGCGCCGCCGATTGCGGCAGCTCACGCCCAACTTGCGGCAAGCGTCCTTCCCGGTGCCGAAGTCACCATCGGTTTCGACTATGCGGCTCTCGAACGATACGTCAAGGTGCGGCCGCGGCGCTAGGGAATATGCTCGTTCCGAGATGGCGAAGTATATTTTCTTTACCGGAGGCGTCGTCAGTTCGCTCGGTAAAGGCATCACCGCGGCCTCGCTCGGGCGGCTGTTAAAGGCTCGCGGTATTACCGTTTCGGTCCAGAAGCTCGACCCGTACATCAACGTCGATGCCGGCACGATGAACCCGTACCAGCATGGTGAGGTCTTCGTCACCGAAGACGGCGCCGAGACGGACCTCGATCTCGGACACTACGAGCGTTTCATCGACGAAAATTTGTTTCGCGTAAACAACGTTACGGCCGGACAAATCTATAATTCCGTCATCGAGAAAGAGCGCCGCGGCGAATATCTCGGTGCGACCGTCCAAGTCATTCCGCATATTACTAACGAAATTAAAGCCCATATCCGGCGCGTCGCAGAGGCGAGCCGCGCGGACGTGTGCATCGTCGAAGTGGGCGGCACCGTCGGCGACATCGAATCACAGCCGTTCTTAGAAGCGATTCGTCAGATGCGTTACGACGTCGGCGATGAAAACGTCATGTTCTGCCATCTCACGCTGGTTCCGCATCTTGGCGCTGCCGAAGAGCTTAAAACGAAGCCGACACAGCACTCCGTTCGAGAACTGCGGGGGATCGGTATTTCGCCCGATGCGATCGTCTGCCGGACGCAATCGTCGGTCCCGATGCCGCGCGAACTCAAAGAAAAAATTGCACTGTTTTGCGACGTGCCGCCGAGCGCGGTCGTGCAGAACGGCGACGCAAAAACGATCTACCAAGTCCCACTCAATTTGGAAGCGGAGGGACTTGCAAATGCCGTCATCCGCAAGCTCGGTCTTCCGACCACCGCTCCCAGGCTCGATGAGTGGACGAAAATCGTCGATGCGGTCACGCATCCGCGCCGCACCGTTACGATCGCGCTTGTCGGAAAATACGTCGAGCTTAAAGATGCGTACATATCCATCAACGAGGCGCTCTATCACGCAGGGATCTACCACCACGCCGAAGTGCACATCGTACGTATTGATTCGGTGACCGTGGAGAACGAAGGCGTCGGGGTGCTGGCGGGAGCGGCCGGCATTCTGGTAGCACCGGGGTTCGGCGCGCGCGGCGTCGCGGGAAAGTTGCATGCCATCCGGTACGCTCGCACGAACAACGTTCCGTTCTTAGGGATTTGCTTCGGCATGCAGCTCGCATGCGTGGAGTTCGCGCGCGGTGTTTGCGGCTTGCCCGATGCCATGTCCGTCGAGGTCGACGCAAGCACTCCCGACCCGATCATCGATTTTATGCCGGATCAGCGCGATCTGGAAATTTACGGCGGCACGATGCGGTTGGGCGCCTATTCGTGCACGCTCGATGCCGGCTCGCTTGCAGCGCGCGCTTACGGCGAATGCGAAATCAGCGAACGGCACCGGCATCGTTATGAGTTCAATAACCGGTACCGGGCGCTCTTCGAAGAGCACGGCATGATATTTAGCGGACATCACGTCGTCGGCACGGCGACGCTTGTGGAAGTCGTGGAACTGAGCGAAGCAACGCATCCGTGGTTCGTGGGAACGCAAGCGCACCCCGAATTTAAATCGCGTCCCACAAGACCGTCGCCGCTGTATCGCGATTTCGTTGGTGCGGCGCTTGCCTGCGACGAACTCAAGCGCGAAACGACGACTGCGGCAGCGTGGACGCCGGCACAATAACAGCCGTTATTCTTACGCGCGACGAAGAGCGCAATCTGCCTCGTGCGATGACGAGCCTTCCTCACGGTATGCCCGTGCTCGTTCTCGACGCGCAGTCGCAAGACGGCACCGTCGCCTACGCCCGGGCTGCGGGAGCGACGGTTATTGAACGGCGCTGGAGGGGGTTCGTCGACGCGCGGCGCTTCGCCCTGACCAACGTACGAACCCCGTGGACGCTCGCAATCGACGCCGACGAAGAACTCGACGATCGCCTGCGCGCTGCAATCGCAGAAGCGTCGGAGGACCGGCGCGCGTACGTCGTCCGCCGAGACACATATTTCCGGGGGAAACCGCTTCGCATGTGGAGCGACGAGCCGCTACTGCGCCTCTTTCGAACGAGCGACGTCCGCATTGAAGCGCGGCCCGCGGCCGGCGGTGAAGCGGCACTCCACGAGCGCTACGTCTGCGACGCGCCCGCCGCAGAACTCGACGGAACGCTGCTGCACTACTCGTATCCCGACAATGCGTCCTACCGTCGCAAATATGCGGCGTACACGTCGCTCGAAGCCGCCGGCATGCATGCTGCACTCGCGGATGTCGTTAAAGAGACGGCTCGGGCTCCGGTGCAATTCGTGTGGAACATGCTGCGTCGCGGCTCCCTTCTCGACGGACCTCGGGGATGGTACGTTGCGTGGTATTCCGCGTGGTATCCCGCGGTTGCGGTGTGGAAATCGGCGCTTCGCCGGTGATGCGCGTCGGTCTCGACGCGCGTTGCGGAAGGCGCATATCGGTCGGCATGGCGACGTACATGCGGGAAGTTTCGGCTCGTCTTCCCATCGTAGCGCCGCAATACGATTACACGATCTATTCGCGCGGCCAGAATCTCGGCATCGCCGAGCAGATTGTACTTCCCCTCGAAATGCTGCGCGATCGGATCGATCTCGCCCACTACATGGCGCATTACGTTCCGGCGTTTGCCGGCGGCACGTTCGTCTTTACGATTCACGACCTCATCCATCTTCGATTCGTGCAATTTTTTCGCGCCTACATCGGACCGTACTACATGAGCGTCGTGAAACGGGCGTGCCGGAAAGCGGCGCGAATCATTACCTCCGACCGCCGGACGATCGCCGATCTCGTGCATTACTACGCCGTAGATCCGGGAAGAATTGTCGTTATTCCGCTCGCCCCACGGGCGCGATTTCTGCTTCCGGCTCCGCCGTATCGCGGCGAACGCCCGTACATTCTTAACGTCGGCAACCATCGCACCCATAAAGACATCCCGACGCTGCTGCGCGCGTGGTCGGCGCTGCCGCAGCGCTATGAGGTCGATCTCTATCTGACCGGAGCGGACGATTTTGGCGGCGAGCTGCAGCGCCTGTCGAGCCCGCGGCGGCAAGCGATTGCATTAGGCGATGTCACCGACGACGAACTTGCGGGATACTACGCCGGAGCCGCCGCGCTCGTTCATCCGGCGCTGCTTGAAGGCTTCGGCTTGCCGTTCGTTGAGGCGATGGCGTGCGGTTGCCCCGTAATCGCAACCGATGAATCGATTCCGCAAGCGGTGCATGATGCAAGCCTGCACTTTCCGGCCGGGGATGACGAAGCGGCTCGGGCGCAGATCGAGCGGCTGCTCGACGACGATGCCGCCCGGCGCAGCCTGATCGAAGCGGGCAAAAACGCTGTCGGCATGCTCTCTTGGGAAAGAACGACTCGTGAAACGGCCGATGTCTATCGTACCGTCTTTGAGGAGACACGATGAGGCCCGCATGGGGAAGGATGCTTAAAAAGCTGGTGGCGCTGTGTATGGCGGTGCTGTTTGTCGGTGCCGTTTCACCGCCGAAACCGAAACAAGCGCCGCCAATTGCGATCGTACTTAACGGCGACGTCCTATCGCTGCAACCGGCGGCGCGTTTTGAGGCCGGACGACTGTTCGTTCCGGTCCGGCGCATCATCGAAGCGCTGGGACTCGATTTCAATCGTCGGGGCAGTCGTATTACGACGCAAGTCGGAGCGCGCACGGTCGGTCTCACAATCGGCAGCCGCGCAGCGGAGATCGATGGCGACCAAGTTATGCTCGATGCGTCGCCGTTGGAGGTCAAAGACGTGCTCTACGCGCCGTTGCGATTCTTTACCGACGTGCTTGGAGCGCAAGCGACGTTCGACCGGCGGACGAATTCCGTCAACATCGTCGCGCAGCTCGTCGGCCGTTCGGGTGCAGGCGTGGTAACGAGCAGCGATCGCATCGAGCGTTTCGGAACGGTGAGCGCTGTGGATGTCGATTCGGATCCGCCGACGCTCACGCTCGACTACAACACCGCCATACGCACGATACCGATTGCCCGGAACGCGCAGATCGACATGCACGACGTCGATGCGAACGTTACCGTTCAGGGCGAGTTAGGCGACGTTCGTCCGGGCGACTTCGCCCGCGTTTATATGGAGAAAAACGGACACGTCGATCGGGTTGAAGACGCCTACGGTTCGCATAACGGGCGCATTGCCGCGACGACGGCCGGCGAGTTCGTACTCGACGACGGACACGTCATTACGCCCGAACGCACCACCCAGATCTCGATCAACGGCCAGACGGCGCAAACCGCAGACCTGCATGTCGGCGACCGCGTTACCGTTCGGTACAACGTCGAAACCAATGAAGTTCGCGAAGTGCTTGTCAGCCGAGCTATCGCAACCGTCGCTTCGGCAGCTTTATCCGGTCCGGTCATATCGGAGGTCGATGATGGTGCGGATCGCGCACTTCGTGCCGGAGATACGATCGACGTGACGTTGCGGGGTACCGCGGGTGGTGCTGCCACCTTCGATATCGGACCGTACGTGACGAACTTGGCGATGGCCGAGCGCGCCCCGGGAGTCTATCGCGCAACCTATGCAATTCCGCAGGGCGCGAACTTCGACGACGTTCCCGTAATCGGACACTTGCGCGTGGGAGCCCGCAACGCTCCGGACGTTCAAGCCGCGCAAACAATCAGCGCATCGAGCACGCCGCCGGGGATTGCGGATTTTGCGCCCGACGCCGGATCGGTCGTCAATACGTCGCACCCGGCCGTGTTTGTAACCTTTGCGGCCGACGCGGTTCCCGTTAATCCATCGAGCGTGCTGCTGTGGGTAAACGGCCGCGATGTTACGGCGAATTGCGTGCGCAGCGAGCAGTTCATCCAATACATGCCGTCGTATGCGTATCCCAATGGCCCGGTACACGTTACCGTGCGCGTCTCCGATCGCGCCGGAAACACGACGACGAAGTCCTGGGATTTCACGATACGAGCGCGCTGACGACTAGCACATGGAGCGGCAATGAGCTGTATATTCTGCAAAATAGCGTCGGGTGAGATTCCGGCGACCGTCGCCCATCGCGACGAAGACGTAGTCGCGGTGGTCGACAGCAACCCGCAGGCACCGGAACATCTGCTCGTTATGCCCGTCAAGCATTACGATAACATTGCCGATCTCGCTGCATCCAACGACGACGCGCTGATGGCAAAGCTCTTCGATATCGCGGCGCAGCTCGGCCGGGAACAATCCGCAAGCGGCTTCCGTCTCGTCGTCAACACGGGACCCGACGGCGGACAAACCGTCGATCACATGCACGTCCACGTCCTGGCCGGTCGTCCGATGACGTGGCCGCCGGGCTAGCAGTCTCGTCACGCTCTACACCATCGGTCACGGTACCGCGCCGATCGAGCAATTCATCGCATCGCTGCGGGACGTTGAAATCGCATCGATCGTAGACGTGCGGCGGTATCCGGGCAGCAGACGCAATCCGCAGTACGGTTCGGATACGCTCGCGGAATCGTTGCGCGGATGCCGCATAGCCTATCGCAGCGTACTCGACTTGGGCGGACGCCGCCGCGCCGATCCGCATTCGCAGAATACCGGCTTGCGAAACGAAGCCTTTCGCGCGTACGCCGATTATATGGACACGCCGGAGTTCCGAGCTGCATTTATGGACCTTATCGCAGAAACAAAACTACGGCGCACCGCGATACTCTGTTCCGAAACGGTCTGGTGGCGCTGCCACCGCCGCCTGATCGCCGACGACGCCGTGCTGCTCGCCGAGACGCCGGTCGAACACATCATCGGAGCGACGCTCCGCCCGCACATCGTTACGGAAGGAGCGACGGTCGAAGGCGAATATCTGCGGTACGTCCCCTTGTAACGCGTGGCGCTTCAAACAA
>JALYTY010000021.1 GCA_030854045.1 Vulcanimicrobiota bacterium
CTCGCCGAGACGCCGGTCGAACACATCATCGGAGCGACGCTCCGCCCGCACATCGTTACGGAAGGAGCGACGGTCGAAGGCGAATATCTGCGGTACGTCCCCTTGTAACGCGTGGCGCTTCAAACAAAAGACCAAAGCGCAACGCGCTTCTCCGGCATTGCGGTTGGCACTGCGGTTTGACTCGCTCGCGCAGGCTGTGCTAAGGTACGTCAGTCGAGGCTCGTCCGGAGCCTCGATTCTTAATGTATGCCGCGTGCCTGTTCGGGCCGTGCGCGAAAGGGGGGTTGTTCAATAATGGAAGTTCGCATTGCTCCGGGAGAGTCAATCGAGAGCGCGCTTCGCCGTTTTAAGAAAGCCACCCAGAAGGCGGGTATTCTCGCCGAAGCCCGCAAGCACGAGCATTACGAGAAGCCGAGCGTTCGCCGCAAGAAAAAATCCGCGGCCGCGCGCAAGCGCCGCACCTAGCGCACCCGGCAGCCTAATGGCCGTCCTAAAAGACCGTATCGCGACCGACCTCAAAGAAGCGATGAAGGCGCGCGATCAGTTGCGCCTCGATACGCTTCGTTCGGCACTTTCGGGATTCACCTACCGGCGCACCGAAGCCGGCGCGGACTTATCCGATGCCGACGAGCTAGCCGTCGTGACGAAGCTCGTGAAACAGCGGAACGATTCGCTCGGCGAGTTCGAAAAAGCGGGCCGTTCCGAATTAGCTGAAAAAGAGCGTGCCGAGCGGGACATTCTGCTGGCGTACCTGCCGCAGCAAAAGTCGGCCGCCGAGGTGCGTGAAATGGTGAAGGGCATTCTTGCGGGGATTCCACCGGAGGGCCGCAATCAAGGGGCGGTGATGAAGGTGGTAATGCCGCAGCTTAAAGGGATCGCCGACGGCAACCTCGTTCGGGCGATCGTTACGGAAGAGCTCGGTTAGCACCGGGCTCTTTCTCATTCGTGCAACATCCCCCGCAAGCTCCGGTAGCAAGCATCATGAAGCGTCTCCGCGTGTGGCTTGCGATCGGTTCGATCCTGTGCGGAATGCTGGGCTTGCCGCACGTCTTTGCCGCCGAAGCTCCGGTCGTCGTTGTCCCGATTCACGGAACTGTCGATGACGGCATGGCGCATTTAGTGGAGCGAGCCGTTGCCGATGCGAACGGTAGCGGTGCGCGTGCGATCGTTCTGGATGTTAACAGTCCGGGTGGCCTCGTTGCCTCGGCATTCCGGATTCGCGATGCGGTCTTTAATTCGAAAACACCGGTTATTGCTTATGTCAGCGAGCGCGCGTATTCGGCGGCCGCGCTCATCGCGCTTTCCGCGAACACGATCGTCATGGGCCCGGGCGCGTCCATCGGCGCGGCCGAACCTATCCCGGGAACGCCCAAGACGATATCGGCGCTTCGTGCCGAGTTCGAATCCACGGCGATACGCAATCACCGCAATGCGACGATCGCCGGAGCGATGGTGGACAAAAACGTCGACGTTCCTGATTTTAAGCAAACCGGTTCGATTCTTACGCTCAACACGAACGACGCGCTGCGTGCCAAGATCGCTTCGGCCACCGCAGCGGATTTCAATGCATTCATGCAGTCGGAGGGCTTAGCGCGATCGCCACGGGTCGACGCCGGATATACGTGGGGCGAAGAAGTCGCGCGATTTGCAACGAGTCCGGAGATCAGCGGGTTGCTCTTAACGCTCGGCATGCTCGGACTCTTGCTGGAAATGCAGACGCTGCACGGAATCGCCGGCACGATCGGCGTAGCAGCGCTGGCGCTCTTTTTCGGGACCCACGTCTACGCGGGGTTCTCCAATGGCCTCGTCATCGGTCTTGCGATCCTCGGCCTCCTTGGAATATTGTGGGAACTGCACGTCGTTCCCGGTCACGGCGCGCCGGGAGTTCTCGGCGGAATCGCGTTGTTGAGCGCGGTCCTTTTAGCCTTCGGTCTGCCGTTTTTTTTCATCGCAATCGAAACGATCTCCACGTCGATTGTTCTCACGGTGATTTTGTTTGCCGTCGCCGCGCGCGCGTTTCCTGAAAACGCTTGGATGAAGAAGTTGGTTTTTGCCGGCGCCCAAGGCCCCGAGTACGTTACCAGCAGCGATTTCACGATGCTGCGCGGCGCCATCGGAACCGCATCGTCCTTCTTACGGCCTGCGGGCGTAGCGCTGATCGACGACCGCCGTATCGACGTGCTGACGGAGGGAGAATTCATTGCTGCCGGAACGCCGGTACGCGTTACGCGCGTCGAAGGTGCGCGCGTTTTCGTCGAACCGGTAAACCTTCCGAGTTACAAATAGCCTCGCAAGCGTTAGGAGCGTTGTAGTGGTCGTCGCCGGCGTAGCGATAATTTTCTTTATCGCGGTTATTCTGTTCTTCACGTTTCTCTACTATTTTCCAATTGGAATGTGGATTCGAACGGTCGCCGCGGGCGTGCCGCTTGGTATCATCTCGCTCGTGCGCATGCGCCTCATCGGCATTCCGCCTTCGATCATCGTGACGAACTACGTTCGCGCGCGCAAGGCCGGTCTCAATCTCACCGTGGATCAGTTACAGTCTCACTATCTCGCCGGCGGTAATGTCGAAAACGTAACGCTTGCAATGATCGCCGCGCAGCGCGCGCAGATTCCGCTCGAATGGCAACGCGCCGCCGCGATCGATCTCGCCGGCCGTAACGTCGTGGAAGCGCTGCAGATGTCCGTGACGCCGAAGGTGATCGAGACGCCGATCTTTCAAGGCGTAGCTCAGAACGGCATCCAGCTTAACGTTAAAGCGCGCGTCACGGTGCGCAGCAATCTCGACCGTTACGTCGGCGGCGCCGGGGAGCAGACCATTATCGCCCGCGTCGGAGAAGGCGTCGTCGCGGCGGTCGGGGCCGCACTGGACCATAAAGAAGTTTTGGAATATCCGGATCGCATTTCAAAAGCGGTTCTTACCAAAGGGCTCGACGCCGGTACGGCATTTGAGATCGTATCGATCGACATCGCGGACGTGGACGTGGGAAAAAACATCGGCGCCGAACTGCAGACGAGCCAGGCCGAAGCCGATCGCCGGATCGCTCAGGCAAAGGCCTCGGAGCGCCAGTATGCCGCGATGGCATCGGAGCAAGAGCAGAAAGCCCAGACGCAGGCCATGCGGGCGAAAGTGGTGGAGGCCGAAGCGTCCATTCCGCTCGCGATCGCGGGAGCATTTCAAAGCGGTCACCTCGGTGTGATGGACTACTATCGCCTCAAAAATATTCAGGCCGACACCGACATGCGAGGAGCGATCGGCGGAACGGTGGAGACCGGAGGCACCGACGAACCGCCGCAGGCGCCTCAGGTGAAATAAGGATGCACGAGATTGGCGGCTTGGTGTGGGTACTGATCGTTATTATCGGGGTCGTTTCGAGCGTCGTTAAGAACGTGAGAAAGTCCGGTGCCGCAAAGCAAAGGCAACCACGCATTGCCTCGATGCTGCAGGCGGCGCCGCCGCCACCCGTCATCGTCCCGGCGCCGATAGCCGCTGCAACCCTAAGGCGAGGCGCGGCCTCGGCTCGCCGGATTCCGGTGGACGCGGGATTCGCTGCACCGCCGGAAAGCGGCGCGTTCGGACCGGCCCTTCGTCTGCCGCCGAGCTTTCATCTGGATTTTGTTCCGGGAGGGCGCCGGGCCGGGTTTATCGGTGGTATGTTTAACGATAGGAGGGCGTTCGTGCGCGCAATCATCGCGGCGGAAGTTCTCGGAAAACCCAAAGCACTGCAGGAGCAATCGATCTGGAGTCCACGGCACAGCGAACCGTCGATTTAACCCATCTCTCCGATCCGGTCCGGTTTTTCGGAGAATACGATCAGAATCTCTCGGCCCTCGAAACCCGCCTCGGCGTCAGCGTGCGTGCGGACGGCGGCGCGCTTCACGTCGCGGGCGCCGCGTCGGACGTCGAACGCGCGGTACACGCGGTTCATCACATGCTGTGCGCAGCGCTCGCAGGCGCGCAGATTACGCCCGACGATGTGGCGCTAGCGATTGCGGACGCGCGCGTGGAGCGGGGCGGTAAATCCATTCCGGATACGCTGATTCGGACGCACCGCGGTAAAGAGGTACGTCCGAAAACCTCCGGACAGCGCGAGTTCGTGCGCTCGATTGAAGAGAACACGCTGACCATCGGCATCGGACCGGCGGGCACGGGCAAAACGTTTCTTGCGGTCGTTATGGCGGTGCGCGCGCTCAAGAACCACGAAGTCTCGCGTCTGGTGCTTTCGCGACCCGCTGTAGAAGCGGGCGAAAAGCTGGGATTTCTTCCCGGCGATCTGCGCGAGAAAGTCGATCCATATCTGCGCCCGCTCTACGACTCGCTCGAGGAACTGCTCGATGCGGCCGTCGTCGAGAAATATCTCGAGCGCGGTACGATCGAAGTTGCGCCGCTTGCCTATATGCGCGGCCGCACGCTATCGGAAGCCTTTGTAATTTTGGACGAAGCGCAGAATGCAACATCGGATCAGCTCAAGATGTTTCTCACGCGATTGGGCGCCGGATCGAAGATGGTCGTCAACGGCGACATCACGCAGATCGATCTGCCGGGCGGAGCGCGAAGCGGTCTGCGCGACGCATCGCAGCGTTTAGCCGGCGTCGAGGACGTCGGCGCCGTGCGGCTGACGGAAAGCGACGTCGTGCGCCATCCCCTCGTCGCGCGGATCATCAGGGCGTACGACGACTCAACGCCCGCGTGATCCACTATCGTAACGACGTGCGCGGCAGCGGCGTTGATTCCCGTGCGCTCAAGCGCGTCATGAACGCGCTGCTCGCGGCCGTAGGAGAAGAGCGTTCCGACATATCGATTGCGCTCGTGAACGACGCCGCCATTCAAGCGATCAATCGGCAATTCCGGAGCAAAGATGCGCCCACGGACGTATTATCGTTTCCGATGTTCGATGACGCGGCGAACGACGTGCAAACCGGCGAGCGGCTCTTAGGCGATATCGTTATCTCGGTCGACACCGCCCGCCGACAGGCGTGCGAATACGATGCTCCGCTGCAGCGCGAACTCTATCGTTTGCTCCTGCACGGACTGCTTCACATCATGGGGCACGACCACATGAAAGACGAAGAGCGCGTCCGGATGGAAGCGGAAGAGCGGCGCTTGGCTGCCGCAATCGACCTACCCTGGCCCTATGAACTTTAAGTTCTGGCAGTCGCTCAACCATGCGTTCGAGGGCATCATGTATGCTGCGAAGACGCAGCCGAATATGCGCTCGCACCTGGCGATCGCGCTTCTCGTATTGCTCGCATCGCTGCTGCTGCGTCTCGATCGGTATTACGTCGTCGAACTCATTATTATAATCGCCGTCGTTCTCGCGCTCGAACTGCTCAATACCGCTGTGGAAGCGATTGTCGACCTTCTTACGGTAACGCATCATCCGCTTGCAAAGACCGCGAAAGACGCCGCTGCGGGAGCGGTGCTCGTGGCGTCGATCGCTGCCGTCGTGATCGGATATCTTGTCTTTTACCAAGGGATTATCAACGGGGGGCAGCGCGTATTTCAAGCGGTGCAGGCCGTACCCAGCAACGTCGCCTTCGTGATCCTGGCGATCGTTGCGATCGTCACGATCTTTGCCAAAGCTTGGGCGGGACGCGGGTCGGCGCTCCAGGGAGGGGCCATTTCCGGCCATGCGGCGCTTGCTTTCGCCGCAGCCACGATGCTGGCATTTTTCTACCAGAAGCCGCTGCCGGCGCTGCTGGCCTTCTTCGTTGCGTTTCTCGTTGCCCAGAGCCGCGTCGAGGCAAAATTCCACTCGCTCCGGGAGGTCGTCTTGGGCGGAGGCCTCGGCGCGCTCGTCGCGCTTGCCGTCTATCTCTTGGTTCGGCCTCACGTTGTGCTATAATGGCGCCGATTTGAACACCGACCCATATCGAAGTCCGCGCTGCGCCCCGGCGGCCGAATGACGGCCGAGATGAACTGGCTTCAAGACGGCATCCTCGTGCTGCTGGTTCTCATGGCGGCCTTCTTTGCAGCATCCGAAGCCGCGCTTATTTCCATCTCCCGGATCCGCGCACATTCGATGGTGGACCGGAACGTGCGCGGTTCGCGAGACATCCTGCGGCTTGTGGATGACCGCAATCGCGTGCTGACATCGATCTTAGTTGCGAACACGATCGTACTTCTGGCCGCCGACTCTTTGGCGACGTACATCGCGTTGAAGCTCGGCATTCCGCACGGAGCCGTATGGTCGACGGTCGCGATGACGGTGGCGTTGCTGCTTTTCGGAGAGATCATTCCTAAAACCGTCGTCACCAACGACGGCGAACGGTGGTCGCTGCGTCTTTCGGGACCGATGCGGTGGATGGCGCGCATGCTGCGTCCCGTGGTGTGGCTGCTGCTTGTGGTGACGAACGTGCTGGTCAAACCCTTCGGCATCAAGCATCCGCATCAGTTCGTGACCGAAGAAGATATCCGTGCCCTCGTCAACGTCGGCGCCGAGCAGCGCGTCATCGAAGAAGAAGAGCGCGAAATGATCCATTCCGTCATCGAGTTCGGCGACACAATCGTGCGCGAAGTGATGACGCCTCGCCCCGAGATCGTCGCCGTATCGGTCGACGACTCCCCGCGCCGCGCGCTCGACGTCGTGATCTCCGAAGGCTATTCGAAGCTGCCCGTCTATCAGGAATCCAAAGACGATATCGTCGGGGTCATTCACGATCGCGAACTGCTCATTGCGCTCGCCAACGGAACGCTCGCCCATACGAGCATGCGCGCGCTGATGCGCGCCGTCAGCCACGTGCCGGAAACAAAGAAGATTGCGGAGCTGCTGCGCGAGATGCAGCGCGATAAATTTTCTATGTCGATCGTCGTGGACGAATACGGCGGAACCGCGGGCCTGGTAACGATGGAAGACTTGCTCGAAGAGATCGTCGGTGAGATTCGCGACGAGCACGATGCGGACGAGCAAGAGCCTTTCGTCTTTGTTTCGGAGAACGAAGCGGTAATCGATGCGGGCGTCAACATCGAGGACGTGAACGCCAAACTCGGCACGCATATTCCTACGGAAGACTTCGAAACGATCGGCGGATACACCGTCGGTCTGTTCGGACGTTTGCCCAAAGAAGGCGAAGAGATAGAAGGCGGCCAGCATATGCGTTTGCGCGTCGACCGAACGCGCGGCCGACGTATCCTTGCGGTGCGGGTCTATACGAGCCGTAACGGTTCCGACCGCGAATCGGAAGAAGCGCAAGCCGACGCGTCCGATGCCGTCTCCTGAGGCGCTGTTAGCGGCGGCGCGTAATGCACGTGCGCGCGCGTACGCTCCCTACTCTGGGTTTGCCGTCGGTGCGGCGCTGGAAACGGCGGACGGAACGGTCGTAACGGCCGGCAACGTCGAGAACGTCAGCCTGGGACTCTCGATCTGCGCCGAACGCGCCGTAATCGTCTCGGCGATTGCGGGCGGGTATCGCAAGTTCACGGCGATCGCGGTCGCCGGGCCGGACGATGCTTTCGTGACGCCATGCGGTGCGTGCCGTCAATTCATCGCCGAGTTCGATGCCAACATGATCGTCGCGTACGAATCGGCGCAGGGCGTGCGGCAGACAACGATAGCGGAACTTCTTCCGCTGAGTTTCGCGCCGGAACAGTTGCATCGATGACGCACGCTCGCTCCTATAAAACGCGCGGGATCGTCCTGCGTGCCCGCGCGCTCGGTGAAGCGGATAGGATTATCACGATGTTCTCGGACGAGCGCGGCAAAGTGAGTGCCGTCGCCAAAGGCGTTCGCCGCGCAAAGAGCCATTTTGCGGGACGGCTCGAATTCGGAAACGAGTGCCAGTTCACGATGCATCAGGGACGCTCGCTCGATGTCATCGTAACGGCCGAGATCGTGCGCGCCCCATGGGAACGCCTTGTCGATCCGCAACGGTTTCTCGTTGCATCGCTCGTCGCGGAGCTGATCGAAGCGTTCTCCGAGCCCGACCTTGCGCTTCCCGACGTATACCGGCTGCTCTCCCGGGTTCTGACCGCCATTGCGGTAAGCGAAGCGCCGCAAACCCTCGTGCCGCGTTTTTGCCTGCAGTTACTGTCGGCGCTCGGTTTGGAGCCGCCGGCCGATGCCTGCGTGCGATGCAGCGAGCCGCTCGGCGAACTGCACGCGTGGTGCGATCCGGATTCGGGCGGCTTCATCTGCGAAGCCTGCCGCGAGCGATGGCGCGATCTTTTCGAACTCGATTCCGCCGATCTGCTCAACCTGATCGCACTGTCAGCGCCGCGGGGCGCTTCGCGCGCCGCACTGCTTGCGCGCCCGCGGATAGCACAGGCGGTGGAAGCGATTGTGACGCACCATCTCGGGCGCCGACCGAAAGCGGGGCTAAACGGCATGGATTTCGCGGCGCATGCGTCCCACGCATGAGCATCATGGCGTTGGACGTAGGCAGCAAGCGAATCGGCAT
>JALYTY010000078.1 GCA_030854045.1 Vulcanimicrobiota bacterium
TTGGTGGAGGCAAGGAGACTCGAACTCCTGACCCTCACGCTGCCAGCGTGATGCTCTACCAGCTGAGCTATGCCCCCAGAAAATGCCGCCGTCCCGGCGACCCGCCCGTATTCACTCCGGCAAGTGCATCTCCTCTCGTGTTATACTACGCGAGCGAAGTACGCTGGGCGATCGCGCGCTGCAGTTACGGCTGCAGTTGGGTGAGGAAAGTCCGGGCTTCATCGGGCAAGGTGCAGGATAACGTCCTGTCGGGGCGACTCGAAGGAAAGTGCCACAGAAACATACCGCCCCGCAAAGTGCGTGCACTTTGTGGGGTAAGGGTGAAATCGTGAGGTAAGAGCTCACGGAGCGACGCGGCGACGCGCGGTCGGGTAAACCCCACCTGAAGCAAGACGGCTCGACGACAACGAGGCGGCCCGCCTCAAACGAGCTACGTTGCATCGAGATGCGCGGTAACGCGCGTCCCAGAGAGATGATCGCCGAAGCGGCAACGCTTTACAGAATCCGGCTTACAGGCGTACTTCGCAAGTTTTATTCCGCGTCGTTTCGAAGAACCGTGCATGCGGCTCGTCTGGCAAGCGTTCGTAGCGTTTCTTACTATTGTGGGAGTGAGCTACACGGTGCTCTCATTCGCGCGGCCCGACGACGCCGGCAGTTACGGTTTTTCTTTCCATTCCGTTTCCAATACCGAACTCATCGTCGATTCAGTCGATACCGATGGCGCCGCTCACGCGGCCGACGTTCGCCAAGGCGATCGGCTGTTTGTCGCGGGAACGCCCGAGGATCGCATCTCGCTCGCAACAACGGCGAACGGTGACCGGCTTATAATCCGCAACGGGTCGCCCGCAGCATCCGAAACGCTCCTCATCGCTCGCGTCAGTACGGGAGGCGTGCCCGCCGCGCTTATCTTTGTCATGATTGCTGCGCGCGGTGCTTTCTTATTCATGGGAGCGCTCATCGCTTGGCGCCGCCCCGACGATCCTGCAGCGCGCAGCTTAGCTACGTTTCTGTGCACGTTCGGGACGGCCGTTTCCATCGCGCCGGATATCGCGCAAATAACGCCGGTATGGGGACGTCTCATCGCCTATTCCATCATCGAAGTGTTGTTCTTCATCGGCGCCGTCTCCGCGCTGACGTTTGCGTGCCGATTTCCTCGGCCGCCGCAGTCGGGGTGGCGCCTAGCAATCGCGCGCAGTATCCGGACTATCACCGTCGTGGGTATAGCGCTCTCGATTTCACGGCTGGCCGTGCACTTCTTATCACCCTTGCCGTTTCCGTTTCGCATCGGTTTGCTGGTGCCGTACGTCGTCTTGTACTGCGCCGTGCTCGTTCTCGTGTTCGCGTCGCTAATCGGTTCGTATCGCGCAATGGCCGGCGTGGAGCGCGCGCGGATGCGATGGGTACTTGGAACCTTCGTGTTCGGCTTCTCCGGACTCATTATGTATCTCGCGTTAGCGGCCGCTGGCCAACAGGAAAACGCGGTGCAGTTATGCGCGCTAACGATCGTCGCAATACCATTCGGGCTTGCATACGTCATTTTTCGGCACCGTATCATCGATATCGGATTCGTAGTCAATCGCGCCGTCGTCTACGGCGGGGTCTCGGTTGTTGTCGTCGGGGTCTTCATACTTTTCGAATGGCTGCTCTCACACATCGTCGAGCAGCACAGCAATGCTTCGACGCTCTTGCAATTAGGCGGCGCGCTCGTGCTCGGCCTCTCGGTTCGATTCATTCACGAGCGCGTCGATAAATATGTCGACGACTTCTTCTTTCGCGAGCGCCATCTTGCCGAAGCGGCAATCCGCCGTTTCGCGCACGAAGCCGCCCTGATTACCGACCCCGATGATTTGGTTCGAAAAACGGTCGACGTCGCGCAGCGCAATGCGAAGCTCTCGTCGGTTGCCTTTTACGCGCGTCACGACGGAGCGTACGTTCCGCTGCGCGCCACCTTTGAACCGGCCGAAAGCGTCAACGAAAATGACTATGCCGTTCTTCAAATGCGAGCGTGGCATCAGAGTCTCGACCTCCACGATACGAAATCGGATTTGCCCGGCGAGACGGCATTTCCGATGCTCGTGCGCGGCGTGCTCGCCGGTTTTTTGCTCTGCGGCTCGAAGACGAGTCACGAATCGCTCGCTCCTGACGAGCGTTCCGCACTCTCCGTACTGGCGCGCGATGCGGGGGTCGCGCTCGATTCGCTCCGCGTGCGAATCATCGAACGCGAACTAGGCGTCCTCTCGCATGAAGCAGGCTTGCCGACGACCCTGCGCGACCGTATCGCCGCGCTTGCAGGAGAGCCCTAAGCGCAACCGGTGGGGAACGCCGGGCGTTGTAGCCAATGACTCGACCAAAGGAGCCAGAGAGCAACACCGTGAGCGAACAACGATTCACCCCCGAAATGACCGTGGACCAAGCATTTAAGCTGCACGCCGGCGCGCGCCGCGTCTTTGCGCGTTTTCATCTCGGCGGCTGCTCGAACTGCGCGATCAGCGAATCTCATACGATCGGCGCCATCAGCGAAGATTACGGTATTCCGTTGCCGATGCTGCTTGACGGACTTAATTCACTTTTTGATGGAGCCGCCACGTTCGTCGTCGGCGATAAAGTTCGCATCCCCGATGAGATCCGTGCAAAGGTTCCTCAGCTTGCCGGCGTTCCCGAAACCGGCGAAATAACGAGCGTTGAAAGCGGCGCGTACACCGCCGAGTTCGGCGAGGTGCGGCTGCAAGGTTTGGCCGAGGACTTCATCGCCGTCGAAGCTACGGCAACGCCGGCCGGCGCTAGCAGCTAGACGCCACTCCGTTCCGCGCTCTTGCACCGTTTCACCAGGGCTTCCGGTTTCGGAAGCCCTCTTCCGTTCCGTGCCAATACCCAATTTGCGATTCACCGGCTTTCCAGCAGAGAAATATCGGCTCGCCGCTACGCGTGGAAGGAAAATCGATCGTTCCGAGATCGATATCTTTCACAATGCAGCCGAAGGACTCGATCCGGTGGATCAGCCGGACGATTTCGCCCTTGAGTTCGCCGAACCGCGGCGGCGGAAATGGCGAGCGAACGCCGGCCAAGCGGCTCACGTGTGGAACGTTGCCGCTACGCAGTCCGGGGTCGCTTTCGAGGAGCTTTATTGCGAGGTCGCGTCGCTTCATTAGCAGCTCGTCCACGAGCGGTGCCAGTTTCGGAATGAGGGCGTTGGCCCGTTCGGGCGAAAAGGACTTCATGATGGTGCAACGCTCCAGGTACCGCAGATGACCGCGGCGCGGACGGTGTTCGTCGCCGGACTCTCGGGTGCCGGGAAGAGCCAGGCGATGAAGACGTTTGAAGATTTGGGATTTTACTCTCTGGAACACCTTCCTCCGGCGGCACTGGATGAAACGCTGCGCGTACTCGACGCTGCGGGCATCGAGAACGTCGCGGTAACGCTCGACACGCAAATGACGGGCTCCCTTTCCGATACGCTCGCGGCAATCGATCGCGCGTGCGTCAGCCGAACGGCATCGCTGCTCTTCCTCGAGGCGCGCGATGACATACTCGTGCGGCGCTTTAGCGAAACGCGGCGCCGTCATCCGCTCGCTTCACTCGGATCTCTTCACGAAGCGATCGTCGCAGAGCGAGACATGCTTTCACCGTTGCGCGAGCGCGCCATGCTGACGTTGGATACGAGCACGATGACACACGGTGCGCTCAAGGAGCGAATTTCGGCGACCTATGCGCCGGGACAGCACGCCCCGCTCGGCGTTACGCTGATAGCGTTCGGGTTCAAGTACGGTCTGCCGCTCGATTTGGATCTGCTTTTCGACGTACGGTTTTTGCGCAATCCGAACTATGACGAAACGTTGCGCCTCCTAACGGGCGACGATGCGGCCGTCGCGAAATTTATCGAGATGGACCCATCGTGCGCGCCGTTTATTGCCAAGATTCTCGACGTGCTCGCTTTCCTAATTCCGCGCTATATCGCCGAAGGAAAGACGCAGCTTACGATCGGTGTCGGCTGCACCGGCGGGCGCCACCGCTCCATCTACGTCGCCCGCCGCCTGTGCGAGGAACTCGCGGGCAACGAGCGGCTCGCCGTTGCCCTCGATTCGCGAGACGTCGTCCGGTGATCGATCGCCGCGTTGTCGATCCGCTCAAATGGCTGCTCCCCGGACTCGGGATAAAGCGGTGGCTGCTTCTGGCAGTGATCGGAATCGTGCTGCTCGTTGATGCGGTCGACCGATGGTTCGTTGCCGAAGGAATGGGACTGCACGTCAACGAGCTGCTCGACGGTTTCGTCAACGACTATTTCTCGCCGGCATACCTCACGTGGATCTTCGCAATCGCAGGCGCGGTCTTCATCTTCTTCGGCATTCGCCGCTGGCTGCTTTCGCTCGTGCGGGCTGTATCTCGCAGTCAAGATCAGGGTATCCTCAACAGCCTCCTCGATCGACGCCTAGAACAAGGCTATAAAATCGTGGCCGTCGGCGGCGGTACGGGGCTTTCGACGCTGCTGCGTGGCCTTAAGCGCCGCACGTCCAACCTTACGGCGATCGTTACCGTCAGCGACGACGGCGGCTCTTCGGGACGGTTGCAGAAGGAGCTCGGCGTGTTGCCGCCCGGCGACATTCGCAACTGTTTGGTGGCGCTAGCCGACGATGAAGCCCTCGTTACCGATCTCTTTCGCTACCGCTTCGAAGAAGGCGAAGGTCTAACGGGCCATTCGTTCGGCAATCTTTTCCTTGCGGCGATGACGGGCATTACCGGCAACTTCGACATCGCGATCAAAGCCTCGAGCCGCGTCCTTAACATCGTCGGCAGAGTCTTGCCGGCAACGCTTTCAATCGTTCGGCTCTGCGCGGAACTCGACGATGGATCGATCGTCGAAGGCGAATCGAACATTCCGCGCGCCAAACGGCCGATCCGCCGCGTCTTCTTCGATCCCGATCGAGTCGTCCCGCTGCAGGAAGCGCTCACCGCAATTCGAGATGCCGACGCAATCGTGCTCGGTCCCGGTTCACTGTTCACGTCGATTCTGCCGAATTTTTTAGTCGACCGGATCGCAAACGAAGTAGCGCGCGCGCATGCCGTTAAGATATATGTTTGCAACGTGATGACGCAGCCCGGTGAAACGGAGAACATGACCGCGGGAGATCACGTCGCGTCGCTCTTTGCAAATGCGGGCGCGCGCGTCTGCGATTACGTTGTCGTCAACGATCAGCCGCCGTCGCGATTGCTCGATACCTACGCCGAAGAAGGCCAATTGCCCGTTGTATCGGATGTCGAGCGTATTGAAAGCATGGGTTTGGTTGCCGTGCGCTCCGAGATGATCAGCGAAACGCAGACCGTCCGCCACGATCCAATGAAACTGGCGGACGTCGTCATCTCCGTCATCGATCGCGCCATTGCCGAGCGCGCAACGTTCGTGAAACCGGCGCGTGCTTATGCTAGGGCGGCGTCGGCTGCTGCATCGAGACGCTGAGTTCCGAAGGCTTTCCGGGGTCGGCATTCGCGCTCGCCGCAACATCGGTGTAGCCGGGCGCCTTGACGACGTAGTCGACGATTCCGGTCGGAACTTTGTCGAAGGTGAATGCGCCTTGCGCATCGGTCGTCTGCGTGAGCACCGTATCCAGAATCACCGTCGCGTTGGCCAGCGGTTTTTTCGTCGCACCGTCGACCACGACCCCATGAACGCTCGTAAAGGATGACGCCGGCGGAAGCGCGTCATCGTTGTTGCACGCGGCAAGCGGCAACGCAAGAAGCAAAGCGGCAGCGGCCGCGCGTGCGACATTCATCATAAGAAATACACCCTTCGAGCAAGCTGGAGGCGACGCCTCGCCACGTGCGGAACGCCAACCGTATGTCTACGATCGCCCCTTCTGCCGCGAACACCGGCGCCGCCATGACGTACTGCGAAAACGCGCTGGCGGCAATTGGGAATACGCCGCTCATCAAGCTTAACAAGGTAATCGACGGCGCGCAGTGCTTGGTACTTGCCAAAGTCGAGTACATGAATCCCGGCGGCAGCGTCAAGGACCGCCCCGCGCTTGCGATGTTGGATCAAGCCGAACGGGCGGGATTTTTGAAGCCGGGCGGCACGATCGTCGAGCCGACGAGCGGAAATACCGGCTCCGGACTTGCGATGGCCGCAGCGATTCGGGGATACCGGTGCATCCTCGTGATGCCCGATAAAATGTCTCGAGAGAAGGTCGATCTTCTTAAAGCGTACGGGGCCGAGGTGGTTGTGACACCGACCAACGTACCATCGGATTCGGCCGAGTCGTACTATGGCGTTGCAAACCGGCTGGCAGCGGAAATTCCTAACGCGTTTCAGCCGAATCAATTTCACAATCACCACAATCCCGAAGCGCATTATTATACGACCGGCCCGGAGATCTGGCGGCAAACCGCCGGCAAGATAACGCATCTCGTCGCGGGCATCGGAACCGGGGGCACGATCTCGGGCAGCGCAAGATATCTCAAGGAACAAAACCCCGCGATTACCGTAATCGGCGCCGATCCCGAAGGCTCCATCTATTCCGGCGACACTCCACGATCTTTCGCCGTCGAAGGCATCGGGATGAATTACCTTCCAGAAACCGTCGACCTCAAAGTCATCGACGAAATCGTTCGGGTTACCGATCGCGAGTCGTTTCTCATGGCGCGCCGCGTTACGCGCGAGGAAGGCTTGCTCGTCGGCGGCTCTTCCGGAACCGCCGGCGTCGCGGCTGCAAAATTGGCCAAGACGCTTGCTGCGGACGCCGTCGTGGTCGTGATCTTTCCGGATTCCGGACGCGGATACATGTCGAAAATCTTCAACGATGAGTGGATGATCGCCAACGGGTTCATCTCGGAAGGGAAACGAAAAGCTACGGTCGGCGACGTCCTGCGCGGCAAGACACCGTTGCCGCCGATGATTACGGTGACGGAAAAAGACATGGTGCGCACGGCGCTCGATCTGCTTCGTAAATACGAGATTTCTCAGATACCGGTCATGCGCTCCGGCGAGATCGTCGGCAGCATTAACGACGTCGGCGTCATGCAGGCCGTTTTCGATCAATCCGACCTCTTGCACAAGCCGGTGAGCGACGTCATGAACCGCCCATTTCCGGCACTCGAACAATTCGATGAAATCGAAAAAGCGTACAAGCTGCTGACGCTTGCAAACCCTGCGATCGTCGTCATGGACGAGCGGGAACCGATCGGCGTCGTCACACGACAAGACATCATCAGCTTTCTCTCCACCCGTTAGGCGTCGCGATGAAGTTTTCTACCAAAGCCATCCACGTTGGACAGGACGCGGACACGGCAACCGGCGCGACGATCGTTCCAATCTATCAAACGTCGACATACACGCAGGATGCCGTCGGGGAGCATAAAGGGTTCGACTACAGCCGTACGATCAACCCGACGCGCTTGGCACTCGAACGTCAACTTGCGTCGCTGGAAGACGGCAGGTTCGGTTATGCGTTTGCAAGCGGCATGGCCGCTACGTCGGCGGCTCTCAATCTGCTCGATGCGGGCGATCACGCTATCGTTACGGACGATTTATACGGTGGAACGTACCGGCTCTTTGCGCGGGTACTCGAACGCTACGGATTAACGTTTACGTACGTCGACATGAACGATTTGGAAGCGGTTCGCTGGGCCATACGTCCGAATACAAAGCTCTTTTGGGTCGAAACGCCCACCAACCCGTTACTCAAACTGATCGATATTGCGGGCATTGCCGCTTTGAAGAAAACGCAGACGCACGACATAACGCTTGCGGTTGACAACACGTTCGCAACCCCCTATTTTCAGCAGCCGCTCGCGCTTGGCGCCGACGTCGTCGTCCATTCAACGACGAAATACATCGGCGGCCACAGCGACGTAATCGGCGGCGTAGCGATAACCAACGACTCCGCCATCGCGGAAACGCTGAAGTTCCATCAGAACGCGGTCGGCGGCGTACCCGGTCCGCACGATGCATGGCTCACGATGCGCGGCGCCAAGACTTTGGCGCTCCGGATGCGCGAACACGAGCGCAACGCTCGCGCCGTTGCTGAATTTTTAGAGTCGCACGCGGAAGTCGATCGCGTCTTTTATCCCGGGCTCGCATCCCACCCGCAGCACGAACTTGCTAAGCGGCAAATGAGCGGCTTCGGCGGCATGGTTTCCTTCGTCCTCAAAGGCCCTCAATCGCGGGCGCTCGATTTCGCCAACAGGCTGAAGTATTTCAGCCTCGCAGAAAGCCTCGGCGGAGTTGAATCGCTCATCTGCCATCCGGCGCGCATGACGCACGGTGCGATTCCGCAAGAAGACCGCGAGCGGCGGGGTGTCACGGACGGTCTTCTGCGGCTCTCGGTCGGCGTCGAAGATATCGACGATCTGCTCGATGATCTGCGTTCGGCGTTACTCGCGGTCGGCGGGGTAGCGCACGGCGCTCGCGCGTAGGAGCGCCGCCTTCGCCGCTTTCGCATCGAGTTCGCCGGTGCGCGCCGTCATCTCGAGCGCGACGCCGCGCACGCCATCGGCCCAAATGTATGCGAACTCCTTGCGCAACGTGAATCCGCTTCCATACGATATGTCAACAAAATAGGCCGGCATTCCGTTTAAGAGCGTCGTGCGTTCGCTGCTCTTCACGAGAGCGCCATCGATCCGCGAACGCAAGTCGCTTTCGAAACGCGTTTCGTACCCTTGCGTGTTCCCGTCGAAAAGCTGCTCGGAGAGCGTTATCGTCTGCGGCACGTCCTTCGATTTCAACGCCCATCCTGCAACGATCTGCAAGTTGTCGGTGAGTGCTGCGAGCGGCAACTTACGGAAACCGACAAGCACAAAGTTGTCGGGCGCGATGAAACTCAAGCCTGGATCGTCGTACTCGCGCGCATTGCCGGGCGACGATGACGCCTGCGGAACTGCCTGAGCGGTTGCCGCGATGGGGCTTACGGCAAGAAGCGCGGCCAGCGCCAGAATTATACGATTCATAAACCTTCATCGAGGACGCTCGCGAGCGCCGGAAGCGATATTTCGTAGCGGTAGCCAACGTTGCGGTGATCGTCGTCGAACTCCTCGTGGCGCACTTCGAGGCCGCAGTCGCGCATCCGTTGCGCTACGATACGCGCTGACGCGTCGAGTCCGTACTCGTCGCGACGCCCGCAATCGAGGTAACGCAAGCGAAGCCGCTGCAGTTCCGCACTGCATCGCTCGATGCGGTTCGCCGGGTCGAACGCGAGCCAGCGCGCGAAGACATCGCACACCACCTCGCCGGTTTTGCAGTCGAACGGAAGATCGATTGCGAAGGGCGCGTTCGACCGCGGCGAATAGGCCGCCGCCATTGCCAAAATCATCATCGTATCGAACTCCGGCTGACCGCGCTTGTGCCGGTTTTCGAAGGCGACGACGAAGCGCTCGATGTCGAAATCGAACCGTTCGAGCACGCGTTGCGCCTGGACGAACGTTTGCGGGAACAGCGCTTCGAAATACGCGTCGCCGCTGTGCGATGCGAAGGCGCAGAATACACCGGGATGCTGCAGGCACAGATGCATCGCCCCGAAACCGCCCGACGACTTTCCCGCGACGGCGCGGCCGCCTTCGCGGCGGATGCTGCGGTAATGCGCGTCGACGTGCCCGACGACGTCGCGAACGACGTAGGTCGCATACGCCCCGCTCGCAACGGAATCGACGTATTGAGAGCCGCCCAAACGCGTAAATCCGTCCACCAGCACGACGATCGACGGGCGCATCCGTCCTGCGCTCGCCAGCGTATCGGCCCGCTGCACCACGTTGCGCTCCCAATTCGATGCTGCGATGAGTCGCCCGGAATCGCCGCTGTAGCCGTGAAGAATATAGATGGCCGGATAGCAGTGGGATCCGCTTGCATCGTAGCCCGGCGGCGTGTAGACGATCACAGGCTTTCGCGGCGAATCTCCGAGGCCGTTTCGCGCCAGTGCCGGGCTCTCGATGAAGTCGAACGACAGGTCGCCTGCAATGGCCAGAAGCGTCGCGTACGGGTTCTGCGGCATCGCCTTCCATTTCGCCGCCAAGGGCGCCGCACCACCTCACCGAACGTCCTTGCGCGATGCGCCGTTTCCGCCGCTCACTGCTTCTATTGCTGTTCTTTGCGGTCGCGATCTGCACGCGCGCGACTGCTTCGGGCCGGTGGCCGGCGTGGGACGCTTCGGCGGTGAGAAACGAAAACGGCACGCCGGTCTTCTGTGTGAACGGCAAGCCGTTCTACGTCTACGGCGCAGCGTTCTTCTACGAGCGGACGCCGCGCGATCAATGGCGCGACGATCTGCTCGCATACAAACGGCTCGGAATCAACACGATCGACCTCTACCTGATATGGAATTGGCACGAAAGCGCATCCGGCGCTCTCGACTTCAGCGGGAAGACGAATCCGCGCCGCGACGTGCACGCGCTTTTCTCCATAATACACGACCTGGGGCTCAAAGCAATTGTGCGCCCCGGACCCGTAATACGCAACGAATGGCGCAACGGCGGTTATCCGGACCGGCTGCTGCGCAGGCCGGAATATGCCATGCCGCTTCACGATATTTTAGAAGGGCGCTATCCTGCGACGGCAACGTATCAAAATGCTCACGCCGACGCGGCGGCGGCGGAATGGATGCAGAACGCTACGCACCTCTCCGAATCGGCGCGGTGGCTTGCGACCGTGCTACATGAAATCGAACCGTGGTCGGACGATGTAATTGCCGTTGCACTCGACGACGATCAAGGCGCATATATCGACAACGACACGTGGCCCGCACCGCACTGGCACGCATATATAAATTGGCTGCGCGCAACGGTGCAGCGGAGCATCGGAACGCGCGTTCCGCTCTTTATCAATACTTTCCAGATGAAGGTGACGGCGTCGGCGCCGGTTTGGGCATGGGGAAACTGGTATCAGTCCGACGCGCGCGTCATCGGCGATCACGACATCGCGCAGCTAGCGTTTTCGACCGCGCTGCTGCAAACGCAGCCGACACAGCCGATTATGGCAAGCGAATTTCAAGCTGGTTGGCTGCAAGGCGCGGACGAGATCGCGCCCCGGCCCGCGGCGCCGCAAAACACGACGATCGCGCTGCACGAAATGCTGCAATACGGCTCGCATGGTGTAGTGAACTTCCCGCTCGCCGATACGCGCAACCCATCGGGGTGGGAGGCGCCTTGGGCAAATTGGCTGTACGCATGGGACGCCGCCTTTAACATTGACGGCGACGAAACGCCCCGCGGGGAATCTGTCGAGGCCTTCGGCGATCTTCTGCGCCAACATGGACCGCAGATCGCACGGATGTACCCGGATGCCGATGTCGCGATCGCGTGGCTTCCAAGTGCGTACGATCCCTCCACGATGAACAACGACCGAGTCGGGAAATTCGCGGCTGCGACGATCGGTGCGCTGCAGCGTTGCCGCGCGCTCGCGTTGACGTGCCGCCTGGTCGATCTTCGATACGACACCACCGCGGATCTCACGCGAACGAAATTTCTCGTTCTGCTCGATACCGGTTATACGCCCGCTATTGCATCCAAGATGCGCAGCGTCGCAAAAAGAATTCAATTCGTTTCTTCAGTCGATGCGGCAGCGGCCGCGGGCGCGGCTTCAAGCAGCGGCGGAGTGCGGGATGCGGCGTTGCTTGTCGATCCGAATTCTACCGACGCGCTATTCGACGTTATTAATCCGGCTCAATCGACGCGATCGGTCGCAACAACGCAAATCCATTTGGGCTCGCGCACCTTTACGATTCCTCCGTTCGAGATGCTTCCTCAGTCGGCGCGCGACTTTTGGATCGACGCCGGCGGAGCGCACCCGATTGCAATCGCGGCTCAAACTCCCATAGTCGGCACGAAGGTAAACCCGGATTGGCGGCAGGTCGAGGCGCATACGGCAATTGCGTACCGTCTCGACGTTTATCGTGACGGTGAAGGCGCGATCGTCTTAGATAACGGTCTGGCGCGCGCCGTTATCGTACCGGGCGCAGGCGCGCG
>JALYTY010000070.1 GCA_030854045.1 Vulcanimicrobiota bacterium
GATTCACGGTGCGTGTCGTAAACCGCGCAGATCGGATACCCAACTTCGTGGAGCCGCTGCGCCATGTTCGCTCCCATGCGGCCGGCCCCGACGAAACCGATACGCGGCAGATCAGCCACAACCACTCCTCATAAGTACGGCCCTTGGTCCGCATCTGTTAAGCCAGGCGATTTTCGAACCCCTCTCTGCCGATTAAAAGAGGCGGCGAACCCGCGGTGGTAATGGTATCGTCGTGCATTTTATGCTTCTTTCGCTCGTTGCGCTGGCATCGCCGTCGCCGTCGCCGACTCCGCTCGCCGTTATCGCTACGGTGCGCGTTGCCACGGGAGCGCCCCAGACGCTGCATCGTTTGCCCGTCGCGGCTTCGCTTGCAGATGTCGCGGCAATTGAAAGCGCGGGCGCGATGAGCGGCGATGCGTTGCTGCGTCTTCTGCCGGGTGTCGATCGTACGCGCAGCAACAGCGCATTTACCAACTACGGGCAATCGCGCGTATCGTTCAACGGTGCGGGAAACGACCGCGGGCTCGTGCTTGCTGACGGCGTGCCCGCGCAAGATGCATTCGGCGGGCAGATCGATTGGGCGGCCTATCCGGCCGACGATATCGTGCGGGCGGAGCTGCTGCGCGGAGCCGGATCGGCGCTCTATGGCGCGGGCGCGGTCGGCGGCGTGCTGCAGATTACAACATTCGGGCCTTTATCACCGCACGCCGGAAGCGCAGCGGCAACGCTTGCGAACGGCACGCACGAAACGGTACGCAATTACGGAGGCATAGCGCTTCCCTTTGGACGGGCGGTTGTTGCGACGCTTGCAGTTTCACAACAACAGCAGGCATACGCAGATCTTCCGCCGGGATACGCGACTGCCGGCAATCGTCAAGCGCAATCGGCAAGCACGATGATTTCACTGCGCGCGCGATACGCTGCTACGGCATCGACGGCGTTTGAATATGGGTATCGCGGTGCATGGGACGATCAGCAGGAAGGCCGTCCGAATTACGATTTTTCGCGACGGCTCAACCAGCACTCGCTGCAAATGGAGCGCAGCGGCTCGCGCGCATCGCTACGCGTGCAAACCTACATACGCGAGGCTTTCGTTACGAATCGAAGCGATACGTATCCGAGCGCTCCCGGCGTGCTGCGCTACACGCAATACGTGCCGACAAATGAAAGCGGGACAAGCGTCGACTGGATATTAGGCGGCGCACGCTCGCAGTTTACGGTGCGGGCCGACGCACGCGCCGCGGGGGGCGTCAGCAGTCAGTACGGCGCGGACGGCGTCCTGCAAGCGGTGGGAACCGGTTCGCAACGCCTAGACGGCCTTGCCCTGCAGCAAACGCTAGCATCATCGCGCATCTCGATCGTCGCCGGGTTGCGGGAAGATGTTGTCTCAACGAGTTCGTTGCAGTCCCGCACCGACCGGGCGATCTCACCGCGCGTTGCGTTGCGCTGCGATATCGATCCTCATCTCGCATTTCGAATCTCGGAGGGCGCTGGGTTTCGAGCGCCGTTTCTCAACGAACTCGTTCGCGGCTACCAGATCGGTCCTGTTTCGTATCTACCCAATCCGTCGCTCGTTCCGGAGCGCAGTTCCTCGCTTGCCGTCGGCCTCGATTGGAGTTCGAACCGAACGCACGTGGCGCTCGATGCGACGCACACCTTCGTAAACGACGCCATCGGTTTTATAACCGTGAGCGCAACCTCACAGATGCGCGGTAACGTCGCGCATACGCGGACCGACGGCGAGACACTGACAGTCACACGCGCCGTCTCTCCGGCAACTCGTTTAACGGCATTTGGAACGGCGCAATACGCCCGCGTCGCCGGAGGACCGGCGACCACCGTTGGCAAGCGGCTTCCGTACGTACCGGCGGCTTCGGCAGGCATAAGCGTCGACTCTTTACTGCACGGAGCGCGAATCGGCGCGAGCCTCACATACGCGGGTCAAACGTATGCCGACGACCTCAACACGCAGCCGCTCGGAACGACGCTGCTTCTGGGCGCGCATTACGCGCTGGCCTTGCGCAGCGGCGCGCTCGTCGTTCTCGATATCGAGAATGCGACGAACGCGCGGTATCTTTCCAGTATCGACCGCTACGGACCGCCGGCGACCGTCACGCTCGGCGTGCGGATCCCCGTTACTGGCAGCCGTTAGTCGTTAAGAGGACGTAGGCATCGCCCGATGCGACGAGCATCGGATTCGAAACCGGGCGTCCCATTAGATCGACGTACGTGTGCCCGCTGCGCAGATGGGCGTACTCGGATGCCGACGAACCGTTACTGACGACCACGAGCGCGTTTGCGAAGCTGCGATAGAAGATCGCGGGGCTCTGTGAATCGCCGTAGTAATCGCCGCACGGCGCGCCGAGTTGCGCTTGATATTGCGGAAGGTACTGCTCGGCGCCGTAGGACGAAGAGTTTCCCGTAAAGAGACCGGAACCGCCTTCGTTACCCATCAGATACGTCGCCACGGAATATTCGGTCTGCAGCGGCGTGAGTGCCGTGTGCTGCGAATAATTGTCGACGATTAGCGGCGCAGTGCCGTGGGCCTGCGCGTAGCGCATCCAGTCGACCGTCGTCTTGAAGAGCGAGAACGATGCGTGATAATTGCCGTAGTCGGAGAATCCCGTTTCGTCGAGATCGGCATCCGTGTTCGCGAGAATTGCCTGTTCGTTTGGATCCGAGATGCTTCCGGCGGGATGATTGATCACCATCTTGAGGTGATGCGGTCCGATAACGGAATCGTTTGCGAGTATCGAATGCGCGGCTTTGACCCATGCGATCGTATCGGCTTCCCAATTGGCGTCGTGAACTCCGCTGTAGCGGCGCACGAACGAGCCGTTAGAGTAGATGCCGCAGCCGTAATATCCGCTCCCGACGCCGGTTCCCGTCACGTTTTCGAAAAGCACTTCATCGAAGGCAATGCCGTTGTAATTTTCGGCGATTGCATAGTGCGCGGCGGTTTGTATTTGGTAGGCGACGACCTCGGGGTTATGGATGTCGAGCGGAACGTTGTTGGGAAGTTCCGCGATATATGCAGGCGTGCTGGTCGGCGTGCCGGCTGCGTCGCATGCATAGAGTATCCAGTCGGGATGATTGGTCTTCCACCATGCATACGTGTGTCCGGCGTCGCCCCATCCAACCGGACTGGCGTCGGTTTCCTGCGGCATGTAATACGTCGCGATCAACGATGCATTCTTCGCTGTCCAGCTCGGTGCCATGCCGGGACGCGCGCCCCACGTCACGCCGTAACGCGGGCCGTCGGCTTGGGCTTGCGGCGCCGAAATGATGTTGGGCGTGAATTGATCGAAGATTTGCATCAGACCGAACGTACCGGGCGTGCTCTTCATAATTGTCGTGGTCGACGGGCCGTTTGGCGGAAACGAGGGGCCGGCGGAGGGACTCGCCGACGGTCTCGCCGTCGGACTCGATGAGGGCACGGGCGACGGTGAAGGGGTGCTGCCGGCGCGTACGACGGTTTGTGCGAGAATGTGCGTGCTCCAAGAACCCGAACCGGAGACCTGGACGGCACTTCCCACGGTCGGCTTCGGGCCGGTATACGTGGTGCTCGACGTCGTATAGACGTCGATGAAGCCGTGCGGATATCCGGTCTGCAAGGTGAACTCATTCGCCGCCATCGAGACGACGGAACCGCTCGCCTGCATGACGTTTTCCTGCGTTACGGTCGTCGCGAGGATGTTCGTCGACCACGAACCCGTTCCCGCGACGGTCACCGTCTCGCCGACCGACGGCTTTGCGCCGACGAATTGCGTCGATGAGTTGACGTAAACGTCGATCAGACCGTGCGGGTAGCCGGTCTGCAAGAGAAAAACGACGGAACCGACCGCGACGATCGTGCCGCTCGCAGCCATG
>JALYTY010000071.1 GCA_030854045.1 Vulcanimicrobiota bacterium
CCCTAGGACCGACCGGTCCATTCACCCCTACCCAGTTTGGTCCCCCGCTCGAGGACGCCGATCCTCGATTCAGTGATTCGTACAGGCATAGGTGCCGCGAATCTAGCGATCCACGACGTGATGGGCCATAGGGTTCAGCGGGGCGCCCTTCGTCCCTGCCGGCCTTGACGAGCTTCTTACAAAGCCGTTGCAGCGGCTTCGATATCGGCGGCGAGGTCGGCGGCGATACGCTCGATCTGCCGGCGGTCGTCGCCCTCGGCCATGACGCGAATCAGCGGTTCGGTACCCGATGGCCGGACCAACAGGCGGCCGGAACCACTCAGCGATGCTTCGGCGTTTGCGATCGCATCCTTGACGGTATCGGAATCCAAGACGTCTTTGCGTGATGTACGCACGTTAAGTAAGATCTGGGGCGCAACGACGATCTCTGCGACGAGATCGTGCAGCCTCATTTTGCTTGCCTTGACGATGCCGAAGAGCGTCATCGCGGTCATCGGCCCGTCTCCAGTCGTATTGCGCCGCAAATCGATGATATGTCCCGATTGCTCGCCGCCCAATCTATATCCGCCGGCGCGCATCGTTTCGAGTACATAGCGATCTCCCACGGCTGCGCGTATCAAACCGATGCCATGTTTGCGCAGCGCCCGTTCGAAGCCGATGTTGCTCATTACCGTGCCGACGATCGTGGATGCATTCAGGGTCCCGCTTTCATGGAGCGATCGACCGATGGCAAACATAACGTGATCGCCGGAGACAATTTCGCCGGTTTCGTCGACGAAAAGCGCGCGGTCCGCGTCGCCGTCAAAAGCGACGCCGACAACATGCGCTTCGCCTGCTGCACTCAGAGCGCGCACGGCTTCTTGAAGCGGCGCGAGGTGGGTCGCGCCGCAATTAACGTTGATCCGGGAACCGTCGTTTTCGCAATGAATTTCAGTAACGGATGCGCCCATCTTGCGAAAGGCGTAGGGCGCCATCGCATAAGCAGCGCCGTACGCTCCATCGACGACTATATGTAGGCCGGCTAAGTCCACGCCGGTTCCATAGAGTTCGTCGTAATAATGCTTGCCCAAATTTAATGCGAGACGCGCCACGCCGATATCGACGCCCAGCGGACGCGGCATCGCATTGCCGCCGGCGAGCGATTCGATCTCCAATTCGATTTCATCCGAGAGTTTGAAGCCGTCCGGACCGAAAAACTTGATTCCGTTATCGGCTACGGGATTGTGCGACGCGCTGATCATAATGCCGGCCGCAGCGTTCTGCGCGACGGTAACGCATGCAACTGCGGGCGTCGGCACGATGCCGATCGAGACGATGTCTCGTCCGACCGACGTAACGCCCGCAACGATTGCGGCTTCAAGCATCGTTCCGGAAAGACGCGTATCGCGACCGACGACGATCGGCCGGTGCCGATCGCTATCGCGCGCCAGCACCGTCGCGCCCGCCCGCCCGGCGTTGAACGCTACCTCGGGGGTCAGGTCGGCGTTTGCGACCCCGCGAATGCCGTCGGTTCCGAATAGCCTGCTCACGGCTTTGGCTTTACGCCGCTGCCGGCAACGAAGTGAATCTGTACGCGCACGAGGTCCGGTGCGACCTCCAAACCGGCAATCTCCTGCCCGAGCGAATCGACCGGAACCGGGCGTACCATCGCATCGTAGGGCTGCGGTGCTGGTGGGAGCGGGACGTCAACGCGGACGGATGTCACTTGGGATAAAAGGCCCGTGGGACCGCTGGCGAGCACGCTTGCGGGCGTCTCCTTTGCGTCCAGGACAACGATTGCGGACTGCTGATTGCCTTCGTAATGAACGGCCAACGGATATTCGCGCCGGTCGATTTTTTCAACCGTCAAGCTCACGGACGCCGGAGTCAAACTCTGCACCAGAATGTTCGGTGCGACCAACTGAACCGGAACGTTGAAAACGCCCGCGCCTTTTCCGGAAAGGTCGAGAACGGCTTTGATCTCATCGGGTTTTATCGGCGGTTCGCCTCGTTTCGTCGCAACGGTAACGACCGCTTCTTTGTCCGCAAAATGCGCGACGAATCCGACCGGCATGTTCACCGCCGCAATCGGTACGGATATCTGCTGGTCGAACCGTGCGGCGATTACGGGATTAGACGCAAAGCGAAAATAGGCCCATCCCACCATCGCGAGCGCGAGTGAAAAAACTTTAAGTCCGAAGTTCGCTCGAAGGCTCTGCACGAGAATTCCCACGATCGCGAACCGGTATTAAACGAGCGCGCAGTGACGAAACGATCCCTCCGGAGAGCCGGTGGCGGTCGCGCGGCGGACGGGTAACGGCCATTAGGATTTTCACTAAACGGCCTTCTTCTTCCACCGGCCGCGTCAGTTTGCCCTCGCGCGCGACGCAGACCGCGCCCGTCTCTTCGGAAACCACGACGATAACCGCGTCGGTTTGCTCGCTCAAACCCAGTGCCGCGCGATGCCGGGTTCCCACGCGCCGCTCCGCGAGCGATTGTTCGGCGAGCGGTAAAAAACAGCCGGCGGCTTCGATGATGTTTTCCCGAATCATCGCTGCGCCGTCGTGCAGCGGCGAGCGTGGCATAAAAATCGCCAGCAAAAGTTCGGCTGAAAGTTCGGCATTGAGGATCGTGCCGCTTTCAACAAATTCTTTCAATCCGGTTTGCTGTTCTATTACGATGAGAGCGCCGATACGGCTACGCGAGAGCAAGAACGCGGCGCGTGCGAGTGCAACGATGGATTTATCTTCCGGACGAGTCCAATTCGCAGAGCCGTCTCCGATCCGAAAAAAGCGTCCTCGGCCGATCTGCTCCAAAGCGCGGCGCAATTCCGGTTGAAAAACGATCGGCAGCGTTACGGCAGCACCCAGAACCAAAAGCTGAAGAATCGAGCCGAGCAGATAGAGCCGCATCACGTTTGCGAGGCCCAACAACGCGACCAGCACGAGTACGCCCGTAAGAATCTGCACGGCACGGGTGCCTCGAATAAGCAGGAGCACGTAATAGATCAGCACGCTTGTCGCCAGAATATCGAAGATATCGGCAAGACCGACATAGTGCAGGACGGTATTAATCAACGACATGCTGCCGCTCCAGCAACCACTCCAGCACGCGGCCCGGCGCGATCTCCGGGGCTTGGAGGCCGCACCCCGCGATGCGCGTCCACCACTCCAGCGGCAGCGGGCAGAGCAGTTCCGTACGGCGTCCTGTTTTCAGCCGTGCAAGCTCCACATCCACGAGCGCCAAAAACGTCGCCTCGCTCATACGATCGAGGCTCCATTCGACGACGACCGCGTCGCCGATAACTTCGAGGAAACGTATCGCTGACGGCGCACCGCGTCCACCGAGTGCTTCTTCGAGAAGCGGCAAGGCTTGCGCGTCGTGCGGGGAAACTGCAAGCGCAATGATCGGTTCTTCGGCGACGTTGTTTTCTGCCCTCAGGAGCGCTTCGGGAAAGTCGGGCGGTACGTTCTCGACGAGTGCGTATGATGGAAACGCTCCCGCATTATGCTGCCACGTCAGCCGTCCGCCACGGCTGCGCACGGCCGCATCAATGCGCTGCGCGGCATCGCTTGGAACGCTACGGTAACGAAGGGTGAACGTCGGCACGATGAAGACATCGTTAGCCGCAATGCATCGGCAATCTTGCGCACGATGAATTCCGGCCATGGACTCGTCGTTTCTACGGGAAAAAATGCCGCATGGATCGTTCTCGACGACGAAGCGGAGCCACGGGTCGCACAACTTCGCCGCATGGCGGGCAAGCGTTTCATGCCGGTTCCGGGCGACACCGTCACGGTACGAACCCTAGAAGACGGCAAAACAGTTGTGGATCGAATCGAACCGCGCACGCAAGTGCTGGAGCGGCGAACGGCCGACGGAAGGTCGAAAACGGTGGCGGCAAACGTCGAGACGCTGGTTACCGTCAGCGCACTTGCCGAACCGTCGCCGCGGCTCGTTGTGCTGGACCAGCTCTTGGCCTTCGCGCAATTGCAGGGGATCGAAGCCATGGTCGTCTTCACGAAGCCCGACCTAGCCGTGGAAACCGAACGCGCGCAACTCGTTACGCTCTACGAAACGATTGGATACCGCGTCATCACCATCAATCCGAAAAACGGACTCCAAGTCGAAACGCTTCGCGACGCGATTTCGGGTTGCCATGCGCTCCTTTGCGGAATTTCAGGCGTCGGCAAAAGTTCGATCTTCAAGGCACTTGGGGGCACCGGGAACGTCGGTGAAGTTTCGCGCCGCGGCCTGGGCCGGCAAACGACCAGCGCCGCGCGCCTATACCGGATGGATAACGGGTTTCTCATCGACAGTCCGGGCGTCAACGAGTTTGGGCTAGGGAACGTGAAGCCGCAAGAACTCGTGCCGGGCTTTCGCGAGATGCGCGAAGCGGCGGACCGCTGCCGCTTCTCCGACTGCACGCATCTACGAGAACCCGACTGCGGCGTCCGCCAGGACGTGCTCGATGGACAGATTGCCCCCAGCCGGTACGAGAGCTACCGGCACATCATCCTGAATCCGGCGTGAGAAGAACTCCGCAAAGAGGGTTCCTCTCGATGGGGACGTCTCTATCGAGTTCAAAAAGGGACATCTCTATCGAGTCCCCACAAAGCGACCGCGGCCCTAGACCGCCATAGGGCTCTGTGGTAATATGCTCCCCGTCGCCGTACAGAAGTCAGGAGTTTATCCTTTGCCGAACATCAAGGCCGCGGAAAAGTGGATGCGCCAAACCGGAAAACGCACGACCCACAACAAGGACGTGACGTCGAGATTGAAGACGATTTTCAAAAAAGCCGTCACATCGCAAGACAGTGCGATAGCGCAGTCGGTAGAAGGCGCCTTCGATAAAGCAGCCAAAACCGGGGTCATTCACAAGAACAAAGCAGCGCGCAAAAAGTCTCGCCTTGTAAAAGCGATGATTCGCGCCGCGGCCGCTCCGGTTGCGGTGAAGAAAACGTCCGGTAAAGCAAAAACGGTCCGGAAAGCCGGCAAAAAAAAGTAACGCGCGTCGGCCGCTACAGAAAACCCGCCCCACGAGGCGGGTTTTTCTTTTTCGCGTACTACGCTTCGTGAGCGAAACTGCCGACGATCCGAAAACGGTCTTCCTCGCGACAATGGCTCGCGAACTGCATCGTGCGGGGCTTGCAACCGATGCGCTGGAGTCAACCCTCCTCGGCGTCGCTAATGCAATCCAAATCGACGTGCAAGTTTTCGCTTTGCCGACCAATATCACGCTCGGCGTCGGGCCGTTCTTGGATCAAAAAGTGGTCATGATGCGCCTGGAGCCGGGTCGCGTCAATCTGCGCAAGATCGCGCTACTCAATCTGATATATGACGACTTGCAGGCAGGAAAGATCGATTACCGTGAAGCGGCCATATTGCTGAGCACGATGGACCGACGATGGCCGGGAATCAACGCCGCCTGGGACGTTCCAGCCCTTGCGCTCGTTGCGGGCGGCGTCGGAATACTGCTTGGAGCGAACGTCCGCGAAGTAGTCGTTGCCGCATGCATCGGCGCGTTCAGCGGGATAATATCCGTCGCGGCCGCTCGGATCGTGGTTATCGCTCGGCTTTACGAAGTGATTGCGGCATTCGGAAGCACGCTGATCGTGGCCGCGTTCACGCATTTTTTCGGACCGATCAACATCTATGTATCGATCGTGGCGGGCGTTGTCGTGCTTTTGCCGGGATACTCGCTCACGCTCGCGCTGCACGAGCTTGCAAACGGCGATCTCGTGGCGGGTGTTGCGCGGCTGGGGAAAGTGCTCTCCGTGCTGCTGGCCTTGGGTTGCGGCGCATTTCTCGGCTTCGCGACCATCGGTCCGTCGATTCTGCAGACGGCCGACACGCACACGCACGCGGTTGCAAGCCGGTATTGGATCGTTGCGGCGGTGGCAATGGCAACCGGCCTCTCCGTCGACCTCGACGCGCGTTTGCACGACTTCGTTTGGGTTTTCGCATCGAGCTTCGTTGCGCTGCTCGCCTCGCATCTGCTGGGATCCACGCCGGTCCATCAGGTAGCAGCGTTCGGAGCCGCGTTTATCTGCGGAATCGTTGCGAATCTCGGCGCACGGTTCTTGCGAATCCCGCAGCCGGTCATGTTGGTTCCGGCGCTTCTCGTGCTCGTTCCGGGAAGCTTGAGCTACGAAAGCGTGCTCTTTGCGTTCCAGCAAAACATCAGCACGTCGCTCACCTTCGCGTCGAACGCGGCGTTTGCGGCAATCGAATTGGTCGCCGGCCTGCTGCTCTCGCAGTTGCTTTTTCCAACGACGGCATTGCACGCGCGAGGCGGCATCGGACGCTTCCGTTAGCTCGTCACGCTAGGGATCCACGTTGATCGCGAGACGCGTCGTTCGGTCGCTGCGCGCGAGCGGCAATATGCGGCTTCGAATCGCCGCGCGCACGGCTTGCGGCGATCGCGTCTTGAGCGCAATGCGAAAGCGCCATTCATCGTTCATGCGCGCGATCGGATACGGCGCGGGACCGAGCACGTCTACATCATCCACGCGCACGAGGTCTGCGTACCGCCGAGCAATTTCAAAGACGCGCGTTTTTGAACGCCCGATGACGCCCAGATATACGAGCCGCACGAACGGCGGATAGTGCACCGCTCTCCGTTCGGCGATCTCCTCCGCTGCAAAGCCCGAATAATCGTGCGCTGCGGCATGCACGATTGCCGGGTGATCCGGGGAGTACGTCTGCACGATTGCCTCTCCGGGACGCGCGCGCCCGCTGCGCCCGCACACCTGTGCAACGAGCGAAAAGGTCCGTTCCGAAGCCCGAAAATCGGGTACGTGGAGACCTAGGTCGGCGGCAACGACACCCACCAGCGTGACCGTCGGGAAATCCAAACCCTTCGCGACCATCTGCGTGCCCACGAGCACGTCTCCCACCGTTTCGAAATCGGTGAGGATTCGCGCGTGATCTCCGACGCGCGTCGTAGTATCCGAATCCATTCGCAGGATCCGCGCACCAGGAAAAAGGCTCGCTGCTTCTTCCGCGACGCGCTCCGTTCCCACGCCAAGCTCGCGGATTGCGCTCGAAGCGCAGACGGGGCACGCCGCCGGGAGCGACTTCTGAAAATCGCAGTAATGACATCGCAGCAACGTCTCGCTCTTATGCGCGCAGAGCGAGACGGAACACCGGGGACACTGCGGCACGAACCCACACGAGCGGCACAGCACGAAGCCCGCGCTTCCCCGCCGGTTCACGAAGAGGACGGTTTTTTCGCCGGCTTCGATCCGTTGCCCGATCGCTTGCACCAAGGCGCTGCTGAAGATACGCTTATTGCCGGCATCGAACTCTTTGGAAAGATCGACGATCCGAACCGCCGGCATCGCTAGCGCGGTTGCGCGTCCGCGCAATTCGAGTAGAGCAATCTTCCCGCACTTTGCCGATTCGTACGTTTCTATCGATGGCGTTGCGCTGCCCAAAAGCAGCACTCCTCCGGCTGCGCGCATACGTTCGCGGGCGACGGCCACGGCGTGATATCGTGGAACGGTATCCTGTTTATACGTCGTCTCATGCGCTTCATCGACTACCATAAGACGCACGTCCGGCAGCGGCGAAAATACGGCGCTCCGAGCGCCGACTACGACGTCGATCTCACCGCGCATGCACGCCTGCCATGCGTCGAATCGTTCGCGTTCCGAAAGCGCCGAATGGAGTACGGCGACGCGTTCGCCGAATGCCTGCTCGAAGCGGCGCGCCGTTTGCGGAGTCAGCGATATCTCGGGGACGAGCACGATAGCGCGGCCGCCTTCGTTGACGACGCGTTTGATCGCCTCGACGTATACAAATGTTTTGCCGCTTCCCGTAACGCCGAAAAGCAGCGCTTCTTTGAATCGCCGTTCGTCGAGCCAAGCGTGGATTTCGCGTAGCGCGTTGCGCTGTTCGGCCGTCGCCGGAAACGGTGCCGGACGAGGTGCGATTCGCGATCTCGTTACGGAAGGTGCCGTCTCTGCTTCCGCGATCGCTCCCGCTTTAACTGCTCGCGCGATGACGGCCGCCGAAAACCCCGCTAGCAGCGCGTCCGCACGCGGGACTCCGGGCTGGTCTCGCACGAATCGAACGAGCGCTTCAGCTTTTGCACCGTTAATGGGATTCGAGCCGGGAACGAGTACCTTGACTCGGTATTCGTGCGACCGGGGATCGACGAACCGGCGCTCTCGCCGCAATTCGCCGCTGCGCGCGATCGCCTGTACGAATCGCAAGAGTGCAGACCGATCGCCTGCACGACGGGCTTCCGGATGGCGTAGCAGCGTTTCGAGCGCGAAGCCATCGGAGAAAACTTCCCAAATTAAGCGCGTAAGCCGCGGCGGCACGGAAGGATAACGCTGCAGATCGGGTGCCGCGACGGTAAGGACGAACGAATCGACGATTCTCGGTACCGCACCGGCCAGAACCACCGCGCCGAGCGCTTCACCGAGCGTGCAAACGTAATATTCAGCAACGAATTTCGCGAGATGAAGCCCCGCTTCATCGAACGCGCGCGGCACGTCGAGACGTTCGGCTACCGCCTTCAAACGCCCGTCGTCATCGACGTCGCGCTCGGCTGAAATAACAAACGCCAGTGCATCGCGCTTGCCCAGCGGCACCCGCACGACGTCTCCCACGTCGAGCGTCAGTTCACCCGTCGCATAGGTGAGCGCAAGATCGAAGCGTGACGAGCGAATTGTTGCCAGCGCATCGATTGCGCGCATTTTTTACGATGGGCTTTCCGTAAGTTGCTCGAGCGCCGCAAGTACGCTGCGATCGGAAACAGCGACACCGTACTCCACGTCGCCAACCGAGCGTGGCAGAACGAAACGCAGCTTGCCTTCCCGGCGCTTCTTATCGGCCTTCATCGCTTCAAAGACGGCTGCCGGGTCAAGCGACGTTCGCAGCGGCATGCCCAAAAGCGCCAGCGTTCCTAAGATTCTCAAGTGATCGCTTTCGGGAAAGCGCCCCGTTCGCATCGCGAGGATACCGCACGCGCGTAAGCCGAGCGCAACGGCGGCGCCGTGCGCGATCCGGTAACCGCTCGCGCTCTCCAATCCATGCGCGAAGGTATGCCCGAGATTGAGCAGTTCGCGCATGCCGCGTTCTTCACGATCGTCCAACACGATCGAGGCCTTCACCTTGACGGCGCGCTCGATAACTTCAATCCAGGGCCATCGCCAAAACGGGTGCGGCGAGAGCGTTTCAATGCTCTCGAAAAACTCGTCCCCTTCGATAATTGCCGCCTTTACGGTTTCCGCTAATCCCTCACGCAGTCGCCGATACGGAAGTGTCTGCAATGCGCCGACGTGCGCGAAGACGGCGATGGGATCGGCAAAAAGGCCCGCAAGGTTCTTTCCGCTTGGAAGATCGACACCGGTCTTTCCGCCGATTGCAGCATCGACCATTGCAACGAGCGTCGTCGCGACGTGAGCGTAAGGAACGCCTCGCATGAACGTCGCTGCCGCAAATCCAAAGAGGTCGCTTGCGACCCCGCCTCCGACGCCGAGAACGAGGGTCGAGCGGTCGGCGTCCGCCCGCAGGAGCGTTTCGTGAATCGCCTCTACGGATGCTAAGGTTTTATTACGTTCCCCAAGCTCGAAAGCGAACGAACCCAAGCAGTCTTTCGATCGCGTAAACGATCGTGCGATCGGCCCGACGCGCGGGTCGGCATCGCAGAGAACGACAAACCGGCCGCCGCGGCCGCGTAGCCACGATATCGCGGCAGGACGCACGTCGTCCGCAATAACGATCGGATATCCCAAATCGTCATTGCGGACGCACAGTCGACCGCTACGCACTACAGCGCGATCTTCTTCTTGTGCATCCACTCCAAGATGGCATCGACAATTTGCGTCGTGCTCATTTTATCTGCTTCCACCACGAAGTCGGCGTGCGCGTATTGCGGCATGCGCTTGTTGTAGAGTTCTTTGATCCGCGAGAGGGGCGGCGTCGGGCCGAGCAGCGGCCTGATCCGCTTGCTTCTTCGCAACCGCTCGACGACGCTCTCTGCCGAAACTTTTACGAAGATGCGGTAGGCGCGTTTCTTTAGCAGCTTCAACGTCGGCTCGTAGGTGAGGGCCCCTCCCCCGAGCGCAACGATCCCGGGTTCGTCGGCGTCCAAAACGTGCGCGAGCGCTCCGTGTTCGTAGTCGCGGAACGCACTTTCACCTTCGTTGTAAAAAATGTCCGATATCTGGCCGTGCTCTCCGACGACCAGATCGTCGGTATCGAAGAACGCGCATTGCAGCTTACGCGCCAGCTTTTTTCCGATCGTTGATTTTCCCGCGGCCATGAATCCGACAAGAGCGATATGCTTTTTCACGGGCCGCTCACGTCGTTTCGCGCAAACAGCCGCGCGGCCGCGATATTTGCGCGCTGAAAATTATCGACGGTTTCTTCAATGCAATCGCCCCCATATTTCTCTAGAATCGGACCGGTCAATGCTAAGCGCACCATCGCTTCGCCGACGATTGCGCCTGCGGGTACGACGCAGACGTCGCTGCGAACGACGGTTGCCGCAGCGTCCCGCCGGTCGTGCAGATTAACCGACGGTAGGGCTCGGGCGAGCGTGGGAATCGGCTTTACGGAAACGCGCAGGAAGATCGGTTCACCGTTGCTCATGCCGCCTTCGATGCCGCCCGCGCGGTTGCTGCCGCGGACGACCGCATCGCCGTCATAAGCAAACGTGTCGTGCGCGCGCGAACCGCGCTGAGCCGAAAGGCTCGCGCCCATTCCCACTTCGACAGCCTTCACCGTCTGCATTGCCATGAGCGCGCCCGCGAGTACGCCGTCCAATCGCGTTTCAGGCTGCCTGTTGCTGCCGATGCCCGCCGGGACGCCGTCGACGCGTACGACGAATTGTCCGCCAAGCGTGTCGCCCGCAGCCTTTGCCGCATCGATCGCGCTGCACATGCGGGCGGAAGCGCTCGGATCGGGACAGCGCACCTCGCTCGACTCGACGTCGGCGCAGGTTTCCATTTGGGCATCATCGGCTTCGACGTCGCCGATCCGATGCACGTAACTCGTCGTAGAAACTCCGAGCGATTGTAAGAACTGCGCGCAAATCGCTCCCAAACAGACGCGCATCGCCGTTTCACGCGCGCTTGCGCGCTCGAGCACGTTGCGAAGATCGCGGTGGCGGTATTTAAGCGCACCTGCATAGTCTGCGTGCCCGGGCCGTGGATTCGTCAGTTCCTCCCCGCCGCCGTTCACGGGATCCATCATCGAGCGGACATTCTCAAAATCACGATTCCGGATGACGGCAGCAATCGGTGACCCGAGCGTTTTACTTCCGCGCACGCCCGCAAGAAATTCCACTCGGTCGCGCTCGATTTTCATTCGTGCGCCGCGGCCGTATCCGCCTTGACGACGCGCGAGCGTCGCGTCGATCGCTTCGATGTCGAGCATTATGTGGGCCGGCAAACCATCGAGAATGCCGACTAAGGCCGGGCCGTGGGATTCGCCCGCAGTGAGGTATCGAAACATGAACTCGTCCCGCTCGTTGGCGCCGCGCGCGAGCGGCGCCTGCCGGGAACGTTGGCCGTCCGAGCGGTCGACCGTTATTCGGCCATCGTCGCCTTGTCGTACGACGAGTCAATCGTTCCCGTTTCGGTTTGAGTCGTGTTCGAAGGCGCGCTAACCGACGACGGCTCTTGCGGCCGCCGTTGCGCGAGCATGAATAAGCCGCCCGCAATTCCACCGATGATACCGAGCGTTCCCAGCAACGGCGTCGATCGTTTTCGCAGTCCTATCGCGTGGTCGACCGAGATGCGCCCGAACCCGTTTGCCGCAAGCAGCAACGCTGCAAGCGCGTACATCGTATTGAGTTCGAAGCCTTTCTTTTCGTTGAAATATCCATTCTGAACGTGCACGCTTCCGGCCGCGGTCGTCATCACGGATGCCAAGAGCGCCGGTCCGACGGGTCCGAGCGTGCCGGTCGCGATCAAAACGCCCGCGGCGATCTCCGTCGACGCAGAGAGACGCGCGTAGCGCTCCCCGGGATGAAAACCGAGCACACCCATGAAATGCGTCGCGCCTTCGATTCCGGGGCCGTCGAACCAGCCGTAGAGTTTCTGCGTCCCGTGCGCGGCAATACTGGCACCAAGCACAGCGCGGGCTGCCGCTGTCGCGACATCGCGCATGGAATCTTCACTTCTCATTCGTACCCTATTCCCGTTTGGCGCAAAATCAGCTCACACGATGCGCTCGTGCGAGCCGATTCCGTCGGATTTACCCGTAATGGCTTTGCGCGCGTAACCAACAAGTAGCGTCAAGGCGTTCGAAGCAACGTCCCAATACTCGGCTCGCTCGATCTGAACGCACAGCAGGCGCAACTCGGGGTCTTCCAGACCCTTTGGAAACCACGCCGCGCTTGCGGGATCCCACAGCTTCTTGATCCGTTCGCGATCGTCGAGGATCGTCGCAAGCCCCGAAATCGAAATATATACCGAGCGTTTCGCGTCGGCATAACTTACATTGACATACGTATCGTCGGATTGATATGCAACCGATGTCTGCGCGCTTGTGAAAAAGCATACCGTTCCGTCGTCTTGCGCAGCCTGCGTGGCCATAGGGCGACTATGCAGCATCCCCTCGTCGTCAACCGACGTCACCATCGCTATTTCGATCTCACCGATCATGTCGTTTAACCGGCCGATACCGTCGCTGCTCATCGTCGAGAGTTAATACCCGAACCAACGCACGAGCAAACGAGCTCTTGAAACCGTTCTAGCGGCCGTCGCGTCAACCGGCCGAATCGAAATGGCCGACATCGTTGACGCTCACTAGCCGTGCCCGCTCGCCTTCCACCGCCACTCGCGTGATGCTGCCGGGAGAAAATTGCCGACGAACGCCCCGTTGCTCTTGCGGCAACCGCGAGTCGATCGCACGAAGCGCCGCATGCAGAACTCCGGCATGCGTTGCGACCAGCACGCGACCGAACGACTCGCGTTCTAGATCGTTGAGAAACGATGCGACGCGCCGCTCGACATCGAGAAACGATTCGCCTTGGTCGGGATGATAGTTCGCAGCGTCGGCGAGCGTTACGGCGGCGTTATCCGGCCACCGTTGCACGATCTGATCCCACGTTAGCCCGTCCCACGCACCGAAGTCGAACTCACGCAGCCGCGCATCCAGGCGCAATTCGACGTGCGATCTGCCGAGCACGATCCGCGCCGTTTCCACCGCTCGCGAGAGATCACTTGTGAACGCGCAATCGAATGATTCGGCGGCCAGCGCAACGGCCAGTGCCCGGGCCTGTGCACGGCCTTCGTCGCAGAGCGGGACATCGCTGTGTCCCTGAAAGCGACCGAGCGCGTTCCATGCGGTTCGACCGTGACGGATGAAAACAATCTCTATTGCGCGGTGCCTTTACCGTTATTTCCCGTTTCAGCGAAATTGTCCAATAAATCGAGCATGTCGTTGGCGTGCTCTTCTTCGTTGCCGAGGACCGACTCGATCAGCCGGCGAGTCGTGATGTCTTTATCGCCGAAGAACCGGATCATCTCCCTATACGATTCGATGGCTACGCGTTCCGCCACGAGGTTTTCCTTGATCATGGATACGAGATCGTCGCCTTCCTCGTATTCAGAATGGCTGCGCGCCGTAAGCGTCGCGGGATTGAGATCCGGATCGCCGCCAAGCTGCGTAATGCGTTCGGAGATGCGGTCCGCGTGACTCTGCTCTTCCGTTGCGTGTTCCAGAAACTCGGCGGCGACGGCGTCTTTGTTGAGCCCTTTAGCGGAATAGTAATGTCGCTTGTAACGAAGAACGCAAACGACTTCGGTCGCCACCGCCTGGTTAAGAATATCGATAACCTGCTTGGGATCGAGTTCGTAGCCCTGCGTCAACGCACCGCGGTCCATATGCTCGCGCGCCCGCCGGCGCAGCTCCGTTACGTCAGTTAAAAAAGTCTGGGTACTCATCGCTTGTGTTTCCTTATCTTTAGCGCCTCACGTGCGGGGCAGTCGTCTTACCGATTCGGACGGCCGTTGGGGACGAAATGGCTCGGCTCGTGCAGCAGTGCCGCATCCGCGCGCGCGGCTACAGAACGCATTGTTCCCACCCCGGCCAGTGGCAAACGCGTAACCTCAACCGTCCACGTGCCGAGGTCTAAAACCGCGTTTCGTCGTAGGCTGCAGCCGGATGTCAAAGCACGGCGGCGCGCGTCTTCCCGTACGGAAAATGTACAAGCTTTTTGTTAACGGTTCGTTCGTGCGCTCCGAATCTGGCCGAAGCGATCCGTTATGGGACGGAAAGCAGTTTGGGGCTAACGTCGCCCGGGCTTCACGTAAGGATGCTCGCGACGCGGTAGTGGCGGCGCGCGCCGCTGCGCCCGCTTGGTGGAATACTCCGCCGGCAATGCGCGGCCTGATGCTTTACCGCCTCGCAGAGATGATGGAGGCGCGCGCCGGCGAGTTGACGGAGCGGGTGCGGGAAGGTCTCGATCTTCCGCTTTCCGAGGCGCACGCAGAGGTTAGCGCTTCGGTCGATCGCACGCTGTGGTACGCGGGGTGGTGTGATAAGTTTGCGGCTTTGCTTTCTACCCGCAATCCCGTAAGCGGCCCGTACTTCAATGTTTCGAGCGCAGAGCCAAACGGCGTCGTCGCCGTATTGGCACCCGACCGCCCATCGCTCTTGGGATTAATTTCCGTGATTCTTCCCCCCATCGTTGCAGGCAACGCGATCGTATCGCTGGCTTCGGAGCGCGACCCGAGAACCGCCATCGTGTTCGCGGAAGCGCTCGCGACGAGCGATCTGCCCGCGGGCGTAGTAAACGTCTTGACGGGATACCGCAGTGAGATCGCACCGGTATTGGCAAAGCATATGGACGTAGATGCTATCGCCTTCGAAGATGGGGACGCAGAGATGACGCGCGCGATCGAACGGGAGTCGGCAGAGAACGTAAAACGGGTCCGGCCTTACGCGCGTCGCTCGCACGCAGGCTGGTTTGAAGATGACGCCGGTAGTTTGAGCGCCATCGCAGATTTTTGTGAGATTAAGACAATCTGGCATCCGTCGGGAATGTAAACGCAACGAGAGCCGGCGAGGCCGAGCGCACGAGCCGGGGGTCGCAAACACGGCGACGGAGAACGCGATGACGTGACCTATCGTATTCCGATGCATCAGCGTCTCGCGAGCGCTCTGAATTATGGGGAATTTCGTGTTTATTATCAACCCGTCGTAGAGCTCGCAGACGGACGCATAATTGGTGCCGAAGCGCTGTGCCGATGGCCGCAGCGCAATAACACGTTCTCCCCGCCGGAAACGTTCATCACGCAGGCGGAAACCTCGGGGTTCATCGTTCAGTTAGGCGATTGGGTGTTGCGAACAAGCACGCAGCAAATTCGTAGTTGGCAGACGCAATTCGATCGCGCTCTCGATATCGCAGTGAATCTGTCGGCTAGGCAGTTCCTGCACTACAATCTTATCAAGTCGATAGAGGACGCGATGGCGGTCGCCCGGCTCAATGCAGGTTCGCTGGAACTCGAGATCACGGAGACCGTAGCAATGCATAATGCCGAGGACTCGATCGGCATCATGCGTCAGATCAAGGGCCTCGGCATCGATCTGGCGCTCGATGACTTCGGAACCGGGTATTCTTCGCTTGCATACCTCAAGCGCTTCCCGATCGACAAGCTCAAAATCGACAAGGCTTTCGTCAATGATATCCCGGGCGACGCGAACGGTCTGGCGATCGTAAACGCCATCATCGCGATGGCTCATGCATTGGGACTCACGGTGCAGGCCGAGGGCGTTGAAACGCAGGCGCAGGCGGATTTTTTACGAGCCGCAGGTTGCGAACTTGCGCAAGGCTATTTTTTCGGTCGGCCGATCCCCGCGGACGAGTTTGAAAAATTGCTTTCGGAGCAGATCGCGACGTAACGCGACACGGTTCCGCAAGAAGCCCCAGGACTCACCCGCGGATACCGCAAACCGACGAAAACTTCGGCACGTCAAGACACACGCATCGAAAACGGAGCGGCGGAGTGCTCTTTAAACGTTGGGGAGAGGTGGCAGAGTGGTCGAATGCACTCGCTTGGAAAGCGAGCAGACCTTCACGGGTCTCGGGAGTTCGAATCTCCCCCTCTCCGCCAGATCGCAGAACCCGGCTCAAGGAGCCGGGTTTTTCGTCGCTGCGTTGTGGATGCGGTGCGGGCTCCGGTTCAACACGGCGAACGAGCGATACCGCTACGCGCGTTTCTCCTCGGGCGCGACACCGTCGATGTGCGCCAGCCAAAAATCGAACGAGGCTTCTGCTTGAGCTTCCAGCATCGCGTCGCCCGGAACGACCTCGCGATCGAGTTGCCGATGCAGCGTAGTGCGGCTGCCATAATTGGTATCCATCACGATATCGGCATGGATTACCGATTCCAGAATCTTCGGCTCTAAGCGCGTGTTAGGCGGAAGCGTGCTCACGACGATCTCCGGCGGATTCTCGAAAGGCCACGCTTGGGCGTCGTATCGTGCGCACGCGTCGACGACTCTTTGCGCATCGCGTCCCCACACAAACGTGTACGCGTCGTTCTCCTGCAACTGCGCGAGTATTGCGCGCGCCGTCGCGCCGTAGCCGAGTACGCCGATGCGTTTAAGGGCAACCGATTCTTCATCCATTGCCGATTCCAGCGCCGCTCTCGCGCCGATTCCGTCGGTATTGTGTCCGATAATCTCACGCCCAAAAAACACGGTGTTGACGGCGTTTGCGCGCTGCGCTTCTTCCGTTAGCGTGTCGCAGGCGCGAACCGCTTCTTCTTTGAGCGGGTAGGTTACGTTCACGCCGTTATATTCATCGAGCCGCATGCGTCGGATCACCGAAATTGCGTTTGACGAAGGCGTCCGAATGGCGACGTACGTGCCGTCTATCTCGGCGTTGCGTAAAAACCGGCGGTATATTTCCGGACTGCGGCTATGATCGACGGGATCGCCGATGATTGCCAACTTCATCTCGGACCATGCGGAAGCATCAGCTTTTCAAAGAAGCGAAAGAATCGCGTTATCGGAAAGTCCTTCGTTTCAATTGGGACTGTAAGGACGGTATAGAGTCCGCAAAATTTTCCGGCGAGAACGTCGGTGAAGAGCTGATCGCCTACGACCGCTATTTGTTCGTGTCGAAGGCCGAGAATTTTAACGGCGCGCATGACGCCGAAGGGCAATGGTTTGAGCGCGTTTGGGATACATGGAATGCGAAGCTGCTTCGCCATGCCGGTAACCCGTATCGTGAAATTGTTGGAAACCATGACCATCTTAAAGCCACGATCGTGAGCCCGCTCTACCCACGCGAGGTGGTCGATACACAGCTCGGTTTCGTGGAAGCCCATGAGCGTATTGTCAAGGTCGACGATGAGTCCGCAGATACCCGAAGCCTCCAACTCCTCGTGCGGAACATCGGCCAGACGCGTTACATATCGATCCGGACCCAACATTCGCGTTCCGTTGCACCGCCTATCCCCGGTATCCTCGGAAGGCCTCACAGGCTTTGCACCGGCGCCGCCCCTTCTTCACAGCCCGTTCGCAGAGAAGTGCTTCCGTGCACACAATGCCCACAAGGTTCTTGGCATGGGAACCACAACATCTTGTGCTATCCCGCATGATGTGGCACAATAAGTGCCCACCGGTATGCGGAGTGGGTATTCATCCGCAAAGGTACTTTCGTCATTATACCGAACGTATGTTCGATCTCGCAGGGCATCCCGCCGGAGAGCCCACGAGCAAGGAGCAGCAGCCCATGAAATTTCGCCGTCTTTACTCCGTCGCGGACGAACCGTACGCCGGGCTGGTGTTTGAGCCGCGTAGTTCTCGCATCGTCAATCCGGACGGTTCGGTCATCTTCGAAGCGAAGGACGTCATGGCGCCCACCGGCTGGAGTCAGGTCGCGGTCGACGTTTTAGCGCAAAAGTATTGCCGAAAAGCGGGCGTTCCGACCGCTACGGAACGCATCGCCGAAGATGGTGTTCCCGGATGGCTGCGCCGCTCCGAGCCGCGAGCGGATGCGACATTCGGACCGGAACGCGATTCGCGCGAGGTCTTTAACCGGCTCGCCGGCTGCTGGACGTACTGGGGCTGGAAAAACGGATACTTCGACACCGAAGACGACGCGCTAATTTACCACGACGAGATGTGTTCGATGCTGGCGCGCCAGATCGGCGCTCCCAATTCGCCGCAATGGTTTAACACCGGTTTGCACTGGGCGTACGGCATCGCCGGTCCGTCGCAAGGCCACTACTATGTCGATCCGCGCAGCGAAGACGTCGTTCGCTCGGCGAACACGTTCGAGCACCCGCAAGTCTCAGCGTGTTATATCCTCTCGATTGAAGACGACCTCGTAAACGAGGGTGGAATTTTCGACGGCTTGGTTCGTGAAGCTCGCATTTTTAAGGGTGGTTCGGGGTCGGGCGCAAATTTTTCGAAGATTCGTTCGGCCGGTGAAAAACTCACGGGCGGCGGCACGTCCAGCGGATTGATGTCGTTCCTCAAAGTATTCGATCGCGCCGCGGGAGCAATCAAGTCCGGTGGCACGACCCGCCGCGCTGCAAAGATGGTAGTCTTAAACGCGGATCATCCCGACATTGAAGAATTCGTCAACTGGAAAGTCAAGGAAGAACGCAAAGTTGCGGATTTAGTCATCGGCTCGCGCATGCTCGAAGCGCACATGAATGCGATTATGACTGCCGCGCACGACACCCGCATTCCGGAACACGCGCGCCTCGATCTTGCGCTCAATCCGCGCCTGCGTAAAGCGCTGCGCGATGCAACACAAGCCGGCGTACCGACGGGTTCGACGCAGCAGGCATTGGACTACGCAAAGCAAGGCTACACCCGCATCGACGTCGAGCAGTACGACACCGGTTGGGACTCCGACGCGTATGCAACCGTATCGGGACAGAACTCCAACAATTCCGTCCGTATCCCGAACTCATTTTTCAGCGCGCTCAAAAACGACCACGATTGGAAGCTGACGTCGCGCACCAAAGGCTCGACGGTCAAAACGATCAAGGCTTCCGATCTGTGGGAACAAATCGCGCTAGCCGCATGGCAATGCGCCGACCCCGGGCTGCAATACGACGATACCATCCAAGAATGGCACACCTGCGCGAGCGACGAGCGCATCAATGCTACGAACCCATGCTCCGAATATGTTTTTATCGACGACACTGCGTGTTTCGCGCCGGAAACGCGAATTAGTACGCCTGATGGACTGCGTACCGTTAAGGAGTTGCACGAACGGCAAGTACGTGGTCAGCGGGTCGTAATTACGACGGACATTCATTCGGAACTCGACGATCGCCGGCTGACGGCGCATCGCCCCGCATACATAACGCAGGTTGGCGAGAAGCCCGTTTTCCGCATGACATTGCGCGACGGACGCGAAATTCGCGCCACAGCCGATCATCGGTTCCTGACGGATTCGCGCGTTTGGAAACGAGTCGATGAACTCGACGTTGCAACCGATCGCGTGCAAATTCGCGAGGGAGGCAATCACGTCGCCTTCACCTCCGATGCGGCCGACGTCAACCGTTGGCAGATGCTCGGGTGGCTAACCGGTAACGGAGTATTCAATACGGATACGGTCGCACTCGCCTTCGGTCCCAAGGAATTGCAAGCCGCGCTCGCGATGACCGCACTGGCCGACGAACGCAAGCTCGCTGCGAATGCCGTACCAGGCGGATCACCGGTCGATATCCGCTTGAGTTCCGCTGGGATGCAGTGTAACGGCGTCTTGCACACGACCACGACGCAATCGACGCTGCTTCCATATCTTGAAAACCGCTATGGTTTCACGCGAGGAACGGCGAGGACCAAGGATGTTCCCTCCGCAATCCATCGCGTCCCGGAAGACCTGAAAGTCGCGTATTTGCAAGGACTGTTCTCGGCCGATGGATGCATCCGAAGCGACGACCGCGGGAGTGAATCGGACGTGATGCTCGCCGCTTCTTCACGCGAACTGCTGCGTTCGGTCCAGCTCCTGCTCTCGGATCTCGGAATGACGTCGCGCATCGCTTGGACGAACCCGGCGGACAAACAGAGCCCGCAGGGAGAGTTACACCTCTGCAATGAGCAGGCCCGTACGTTTTTGTCCTTAGTCGGTTTTCCATGCTCCAATGAGAAAACCAAAAAAGCGGCGGCCGTTCGTCGCACCGATTTCAACACCCACACGTCGGATGCGAACTCACCGGGAATCGTTTCGATCGTTCCCGACGGTGTGGAGACCGTTTACGACATTACCGAACCGGTGACGCACTCCGTCATCGCGGAAGGCATGGTCGCGCATAACTGCAACCTCGCGTCGCTTAATCTTGTGAAATTCGAGAACGAGCATGGTGAGTTCGACGCGCAGCGTTTCGCCGAAGCATCGCGCACCTGGACTGCGACGCTCGAGATCTCGGTGACAATGGGTCAGATGCCGTCGAAAACCATTGCCGAGAAAAACCATGGTTATCGCACGCTTGGCCTCGGCTATGCGAATCTCGGCACGCTGCTCATGCGAATGGGACTGCCGTACGATTCAGAGGAAGGCTTGGGTTGGTGCGCCGCAGTCTCCGCGCTCATGACCGGAACGGCCTACCGCACGTCGGCGGAAATGGCGCAAAAGCTTGGGCCTTTCAAGCGGTTTGAAGCCAACCGCGAGTCGATGTTACGGGTAATTCGCAATCACCGTCGCGCCGCATACGACGAAGCTCCTAACACGTATGAAGACCTGACGATAAAGCCCGTCACGCACGCGCCTACGCTTTTTACGCAAGAAACGTGGGCTCTCGCGCGCAAGATGTGGGACGACGCGCTCGCCATCGGCGAAGTCGCCGGGTTCCGCAACGCGCAAAGCGTGGTTATCGCGCCGACTGGAACGATAGGTCTTGTGATGGACTGCGATACGACCGGAATCGAGCCCGACTTCGCGCTCGTTAAATTTAAGAAACTCGCAGGCGGCGGATACTTTAAGATCGTCAATCAATCGGTCGATGCAGCGCTGCATCGTCTGGGTTACAACGAAGAGCAGATCGCCGCGATCGAAACGTACGCCAAAGGCACAGGCACGCTGATCGAAGCGCCGCATATTAACCGTGCGACGCTCAAAGCAAAAGGGTTCGACGACGAAGCGATCTCCAATATCGAGTCGCAGCTGGTCGCGGCGTTCGAGCTCCCGTTCGTCTTCAACAAGTTCGTGCTCGGCGAGGAGTTTTGCACGGCAAAGCTTCACCTCACCGACGAACAGTTGAACGACTGGAACTTCTCGCTGCTACGCGATGGCCTCGGCTTCACGAATCAGCAAATCGAAGAGGCGTCGGCGCACATCTGTGGCCGCATGACGCTCGAGGGCGCCCCGTACTTAAAGAACGAGCACCTCGCAGTATTCGATTGCGCGACGCCGTGCGGCAAATACGGTTCTCGCTATATCCGACCCCTTGCCCACATCGACATGATGGCGGCCGCGCAACCGTTCGTCAGCGGTGCAATCAGCAAATGCGTCGTCGGGGAGACCCTCTTAACGACCGAACGAGGATTAACTCGCATTAAGAGTCTTCACCGCGGTGAAGCGGCGGATTCGTTCCGCTCGTTTGAGTTAAATGTTGCTTCACTCGAAAGCGTGCGCTCAACGGACGCTTTTTATTATGGCGGAATGCGCAAGGTGCGCGAAGTGAAGCTGCGCTCCGGTCACCGCGTCACTGGAACACCGAACCATCGCGTACTCGTCTGCGGCGAGAGTGGATTAGAATGGCGTTACTTATCGGACATTAAGCCCGGGGAATATGTCGCGACTCAGTATGGAGACGATCTTTGGTCTACTGTGCTGCCCGCCTTCGACGGCTTTAGAGCGTCGCCGGCGCACGGTTCTCAAAATATCACCATTCCGTCGCGCATGAGCAAAGAACTCGCATTCTTCCTGGGCGCCTACGCAGTCGAGGGCCATACAACGGCGGTAGACTACACCGTTTGGCTAACCAGCGCGGACGAAGCGGTCCTTGAACGCATACAGGCCGCGGCGTACACCGTTTTCGGAATCACGGGTCGGATATCGCGCCAGGAAGGCAAATCTCCGCAGATCGGCCTTTCATCTAAAACGCTTGTCGAATTCCTGCAATATCTCGGATGCGGATCGCGAGCGTCCGAAAAGCGCATTCCGGACGCGATACTGCAATCGCCAAAAGAATGCGTACTTGAGTTCCTCTCCGGCCTCGCGCTCGGCGCCTACCTGACGCTCGACGCCATGAAAAAGTGGGCTATCCGTCTCGACGCGCCCGAATTGCTCGACGACCTTCAAGCCATTCTTACAAATCTCGGCATTGTGCATGGACGAACCTCAAAATTCAATCCGAAATATGGCAAGTCTTACGACGAAATTTATGCATCTGGCCGCCAAGCACAAAAACTCATCGACTTACTTCCATTCGCAGCACATAACGTGGAACGCGCCGCCGTCGTTTCAGGAGCCGCACTACCGGCCCAAAGCACCGCCGATATCATTCCCGCGTTCAACGGCCGCGAACTCGACGGTCTAATCCCAATGGGAATGTCGCGCAGAAACGGTCGTGGAACAAGCGTGCGACCCGAGTACCGGCATTTAGTGGACCCGCGTACTATCGAATTACCTGAATGGCTCGAGGAAATCGTCTCGCAAAACCTGCATTTCAGCCCGGTTGAATCGGTCCGCGATGTCGGTGAGCGTGAAGTCTACGATATCTCGGTTCCGGTTACGCATGCGTTTGTAGGGAACGGTATCGTGAATCACAACACGATCAACCTGCCCCAAACTGCATCGATCGCCGATGTGAAAGAGGCATACGAATACAGTTGGGAACGCATGGTCAAAGCGGTCGCGCTGTATCGCGACGGTTCGAAACTCTCGCAACCGCTCGCCGGAAGTTTCGATCTCGGCGGCGGTAACGATGAAGACAACACGGTCCTCGAATCGCAGCAGCCGTTCCAACAGCCGATGCAAATCGCGGAGAAGATTGTCTACCGCTACATCGCGAAGCGACGCAGAATGCCCGGTCGACGCAGCGGTTATACGCAGAAAGCCGTCATCGGCGGCCATAAAGTCTATCTTCGCACCGGCGAGTACGACAATGGGCAACTCGGCGAAATTTTTATCGACATGCATAAGGAGGGCGCCGCTTTCCGATCGCTGATGAACAACTTCGCGATTGCCGTGAGCTTGGGATTACAGCACGGCGTTCCGCTCGAAGAGTACGTGGAAGCGTTCACCTTCACGCGGTTCGAACCAAACGGCCCGGTCATCGGTCATCAGAACATCAAGATGGCAACATCGCTTCTCGATTACATCTTCCGCGAACTCGCCGTGAGTTATCTCGGCCGTTACGAGTTGGCGCACGTACAGCCATCTATGGAAATGGACGCGATGGGCGTGGAGGATGACTTCATCGCGGAAGAGCCGGGCCCGACAAGCGTTCGGCCCGCCGGCGTCGCTGAGAAATTTCATCCCATCTCGACGCACTTTCACCCCGGAGGGACGGAAGTGCAGGTACAGGCCAGTGCGACGTCTGCGCCCTCCGCAACGACTACACGCGATACAAGGAGCACTTCGACGCAGACGTTAGCGATGCCGAAGGTCGAAGCAATTAACGCAGCAAAAGCGAAAGGGTACACCGGCAATGCATGCGGCGAATGCGGACAACTCACAATGGTCCGCAACGGCGCCTGCGAAAAATGCGACAACTGTGGATCGACAAGCGGGTGTTCGTAAAAGCCCCGGATGGAATAACGCCGGGCTACGCGTTCCAGGGATTCAGCGCGTGACAACGGTCAGGCGATGCACAATGGCCGTTGGGGACTCCCGGTTGAAGTGAGCGCGCTCGGCTACTTATTGAAACCGTACGATCGGGAACGATTTAGAGCGAGCGGTCGAACGCGCGCCGCGTGTACGAGAACGGACCTGTTGAAATGAACGCCCGACGGATCCCACTCATTGCAGCGCTCGTAACGCTCGCCGTGCATTTGATCGGGAATCCCCACTACGGATTCTTCCGCGACGAACTCTACTTTATCATCTGCGGATTCCACCCGGCGTGGGGCTACGTCGATCAGCCGCCGATCGTTCCGCTCCTCGCCGCGGGCACGCAGTTGTTCGGGCACTCTCTCTTTCTGCTGCGCGCCGTACCCGCGACGTTTGCAGCCGGCGGCGTCTACGTTACGTGCCTGCTCGTCATCGAGATGGGCGGCGGTGCCTTCGCGCAGGCGTTCGCTGCGCTCACCTTTCTGTTGATGGGCGTACTGCTGAGTTTCGGTGGGAAAGTCGGCCCCGATGAAGTGGGACTGTGGACGTGGCCGCTCGCCGCCCTCTACATCTTGCGCATCGTCAAAGGCGGCGACCAGCGCCTATGGCTCGCAGCCGGTCTTGTGCTCGGGTTCAGCCTCGAGAGCAAATACACCGTCATCTTCTTTGCGATCGCGCTACTGGCCGGCGTGGCGCTGGCGCCGCAGCGCCGTCTCCTCGCCTCGCGCTTGTTTTTCGGAGGCGCAGGCGTCGCGCTGCTGATCGCACTGCCGAATGTCATTTGGCAAGCGCTGCACGGCCTTCCGATGTGGGAACTGCTGCGCGCCGGACAGAGCGGCAAGAATACCACGCCCGGACCGCTGCTCTATCTTTTTCAAGAGATCGTCATCTCTAGCCTCACGCCGGCGCTTGTGTGGATCGCCGGCTTGATCTGGCTGTTGCGCGAACGCACGACGCGTTTTCTCGGCTTCGCCTATGCGATCTTGATCCTCGAGATGATGGTCCTGCACGGCAAGCACTACTACCCCGCCGACGTCTATCCGATTCTCATCGCAGCCGGCGGCGTTGCGATCGAAGCCTGGATAAAATCCGTCGCGTTGCGCACGGCCGCTACTGCCGTCGTCGCGGCATCGGCTGCGCTCGTTCCGTTCAGTTTGCCGATTCTCGACGAAAAGCAGATGGTTTCGTACGCAACGCAAGTCGGAAACGTTCTCCACATTTCTCGCGCTTCGATGGCCACGGAACATCATCGCGATTCGAAGCTGCCGTCCGATTGGGCCGATATGCACGGTTGGCCGGAACTCGCCGCGACGGTCGCAGAAGTCTACAACGCCCTCCCGCCGGCGCAACGGAAACAGGCAGTCATTGCCGCGAGCAACTACGGCGAAGCCGCGGCAATCGATTTCTTCGGTAAGCAGTACGGTTTGCCGCCGGCGATCTCGGGCCACAACAACTATTGGCTCTGGGGCACGCACGGATTTTCCGGAAACGTCGTCATCGATGTTAACGGCGACTGCGGTAAGGAAATGCACCTGTTCCGCGCGTCGCGGCTAGCGACGACGTACCCCAACCGCTGGGGCGTGGCCTACGAAATGGATGTGCCGGTCCTCGTCTGCACGGGCATCACGCGGCCGCTAGCCGAGATCTGGCCGAGCATGAAGGACTACCAATAAACGCTATAGCGTTAAGCGCCTCTATACCCGATCTGATATGTGTTAGTCATAGCTTGTAGCCTCGGTGCACCAGATCGCCCCGTCAGGTCAGAAACAATATCAAATGCTCCGCGATCGTTCAGCAAAGACGCTAGCGATTCCTTAAAGTCGAAGCGATTAACGCAGCAAAAGCGAAAGGGTACACCGGCAACGCGTGCGGCCAATGCGGACAACTCACAATGGTTCGCAACGGCGCCTGCGAAAAATGCGACAATTGTGGATCGACAAGCGGGGTTCGTAAAAGCCACGGATGGAATAACGCCGGGCTACGCGTTCCAGGGATTTAGCACACGTTCATGCATCGCTTCGAAGTCCGCAGTATTCCGCGTGACAACGGTCAGGCGATGCACAATGGCCGTTGCTACAATCAACGAATCACGATAGGGTCTTGGATTCGCGACATGGAGCATCGCGCATCTGCGCGCGACGGCGGCATCTACCGGCAAAATGCGGTCGTGAAACGCCGTTAGTACGCGATCCTCAATCCACTCGCGAATAAGCTTGCCTTGCGTCTTGTCTCGCCGGCTTAGTAATAGCGCCCCTGTTTCCAACTCAAGGATAGTCACGCTTGAAATATACAGCTGAACCTTTTGCGGCCGCTCGCTTTGCCCGCCCCACGTCCTGGTTGAACTCGCGGCCTGTCATTCTTGTCATGATACTACAATACTACATCACGTCCTGATAAACAGCCAGGCCCATCTCGTCGGTGGCCTGTAAGCGATGATATCCCAAAGGCGAAACGTTCGACCAAAACAAAGAGGCCGAGGCATACGAACGTTCAACCGGGACATCGCATGCCGAGCCGGCCAAGGTAAATGCATGGAGATGCGCCCACCGGCCTAAGGACGGTTGACCTTCGAGGCGAATGCATGGCGAAGACGCACAAGGATCCGTTTTCGACGGCCTGGTCCCCGTATTTTGTCACTAGGCGATGCAAGCGAGAGCAATGCTCGGAAAATGCGCAGCGAGGCACGCAGACCGGCTTCCAAAAAGGCAGCAACATCGACGAATAGTAAAAAATCGAATGGCGGTGGTAACGCAAGACCGTAACGCGAAGAAGCGGCAAGAAAAGGGCGTCGTGAATTGAGAGCAGCCGGAGGTCGACGTTAGGATGTCGTTGTTCTTCATATCAAAAGGAGATATCATGGGGCCGGCCTTGTGCAGCAAACAGGAAGACCAATACTGAACGGCGCCGACCGTTTTACGGGTCGCGCATCCGATTATGCTCGCTATCGGCCGGGCTATCAGCCGGAAGTAATCGGTACGATTCTTCACGGGCTGCCCGAGACGAGAAGCCTTACCATAGCAGACATCGGGACGGGCACGGGAATATCCGCTCGAATGCTCGCGGCAACGGGTGCGCGCGTAATCGGGGTAGAGCCGAACGAAGAGATGCGAGGTAAGATCACCGATACGAACTTCGAGGTAGTCGCCCGACAGGCCAATGAAACGGGGCTGCCGGAGAAATCGTGCGACCTGGTCACGGCCTTTCAGGCCTTTCACTGGTTCGCGACGTCTGACGCAATGCAAGAATTTCGGCGAATTCTCCGGCCGGGCGGTCGCCTTGCAGTCGTTCGGAACGCTCGCGATGATTCGGACGCTTTTACCGGCGGTTACGGCGACATTTTCGAAAAGCCGCGCGGGAACGAGATGCGCAAGTCGATGCGGTTCGGCTCGGAGACGACGTTACATATTATCGGGGAGAACGAGTTCGTCAACGGACGATTACACTCTATCTTTTGGTCGCAGCCGATGCGATTAGGCGACCTTCTTGGGCGCGCCAGAAGCATCTCCTATATGCCTAGGGGCACCGCCGCCGACGAATTGTTGCGCAAGATTGAGCACTGGCACGGGGAACATGCCAACGAACAGGGATTTGCCGACTTCAAATATCGAACAGACATTTATCTGGCTGAATCGCAAGACCGGTAGTAGCGGAGTTGCCTCGAATATAGACGGTAGCCTTGAAACGCGGCCACCGTGTGGCTCTACGGTACGGCATAACTGGGGTTACGACACGGCCGAAAAGCATTTGGCGACTTTAAATCCATAATCGGGACAGAGCCTCGTAAATCACACGGACCGTGGTTCTGAACCCCGAAGCGATGCCGCATTTTTGGCGCGTTCGGGCCGCTTGAAACAATACTGGCAGTTTAGCTCTATGTCCACCGTGAGATTTGTAAGTGCCATTCTCGCGCTTGCGGTGATGGCGCCGCTCGTCGCGCGCGCAGGGTCCGTCTCGCCCGCCGGACTCTATCGTAACGCTGAAGGCGTGGCGCTTTTTGTCGGCATCGAACACTACTTGCCGGGTCCGGCCGAAAACGAAGCTTTCGATCCGCGCACGCGGCAACTCACTTCTTCTACAGCCGGAGCCACGCTCGTATCGCCTATAACGGAGCAGCGCCGTAGCCTCCGGACGCACAACGGCATGCTGGGCGTATCGATATACTACACGGGTTCCGGAAAAAGGCCGACGGTAATCCTCATCCACGGAAACGACCCCGAAACGCGCGAGATGGGATTCTTGATTCCGTATTTCGTGTGTAATGGAGTCAACGTCATCTCGTACGATCAGCGCGGCACGGGCGATTCTACGGGCAACTGGTTCTTGAGCGGCCCGCAGCAGCGCGCCGTCGACGTGGAGGCCGTTTTTGACTCCTACGCTGACGACTCACACGTTGATGGGAAGCGCTTCGGCCTATGGGGAGTGAGCAACGGCGGGTGGACCGCACCGATTGTCGCTAATGCGCGGCCCGTTGCATTCCTTCTGCTCAAAAGCCCGCCTGCAGAACCTGTCGCCGACAACATCCGGTACGAAGCCGAGCAGCGTTTGCGGCACGACGGGTATGACAGTGCGGCGATTCAGCAAGCGATGGATATGTGGAGCGCAATGTTCGCCGCACTCGACGGCAGCGGCTCGTGGACGGCCGCTGCCGCCAAATACAACGACGCCGCACCGGAAAAGTGGTTTATGGATTCCGCGATGCCGCCTCATCTTTCGTTTCCCGTGCCTGCGCCGATGATCGACGGTTTCCGCAACGCCGTGAGTTTCGTTCCAGCCGCGACACTTGCAAGGCTGCGAACGCCAACAATTGCGTTTTTCGGACAGTTGGACCGCAACGTTGATGTCGCGCATGCGTCCCTTGCCTTCCGCGCTGCGTTCGTACGAACTGGCGGCGACTTTACGGAGCGCATCTTCCCCGACAGCGGACATTCACTGCTCGTCTCGCGAACCGGATTCAGCGGAGAGGCAATCAAGCCGGCCCGCTACAGCGCGGGTTATCCCGAAGGCATGCTCGACTGGCTCGAATCTCGCAATTTCTTGACCGCAGATGAGACAAAGCAACGGAGATAGCCGCCGCGACCGTCGGTGTACCAGATCGCCCCGTCAGGTCGAAAACAATATCAAATGCTCCGCGATCGTTTGGAAACGCGTTGCAACGTTTCGCTAAGGGTTGAAATTGCGTTCTGAGGAGTTCGCTCTTGACCGCCGACCGAGGAAAGACGATGCGCTTCCACACTGTAGATGAATATATCGCCTCGCAGCCGTTGGAAACGCAGTGCGTTCTTCTTTGCGTGCGCAATGCGATTTTAGGTGCCATTCCTGGCGTCGAAGAACGGATCGCCTACGATATGCCGACGTACACCTTACGCGGTCGCGTTGTACTCCATTTCGCGGCGTGGAAGCGACACTACTCGCTTTACGCCGCGAGCGCATCTATCGTCAAAACGTTCGCAGACGAGCTTCGCAGCTACAAAATAGAAAAAGGCACCATCCGCTTTCCGCTTGGCGAGCCCTTTCCGAAGGCTTTAATCGAGCGCATCGCCGCGTTTCGCGCCCAGGAAATCGACAGTCGGGACGAGAGTTAACGGTTGTCCTAAAACGATTCAATAGAGGACTTACTGCCCAGAGGCTCGCGCCGGCACGGCGCGCAATTGTAGATTTACAAGGCTGCAAAGGCGGTCGAATCTCGCCGAGTGCAGGGGAGAACGCATGTGGAATCGGTTACCGTAGTATTTCTCTTTACAGATATTGCGGGAAGCACGTCGCGATGGGAACGTAGCCGGGACGCGATGGCAGCTGCACTTCGACGCCACGACGAGCTAATGAAGGCGTCTATGACGAATTCTCGTGGGCGTGTTTTCAAAACCATCGGCGATGCCTTTTGCTGCGCCTTTGCCACCGTTCCGGAGGCGGTCGCCGCGGCGCGCCAAGCTCAGCTCGCAATCGCGAATGAAGACTGGAACGAAGTCGACGGAATCGAGGTGCGCATGGTGATCCACGCAGGCTCGGTAGAAGCCCGCGACGGCGACTACTTCGGACCGGCGCTCAACCGCGCGGCGCGGCTACTTGGAATCGGACACGGCGGACAGGTGCTGCTCTCGAGCGTCGCCGCGGACCTCGCTATCGGCGAACTACCCGCCGGCATGGAACTTACAGATCTTGGACGGCATCGTCTTCGAGATTTGGAAGGCGCCGAACGTGTCTTCCAGCTTCATGCCGAGGGACTACGTCCGCATTTTCCCGCGTTGCGGTCGCTGGAAGAATATCCCAACAATTTGCCAATTCAACTTACAAGTTTCGTGGGTCGGGAGCAAGAGCTCGCACAGCTCCGGGATTCCATTTCTTCCACGCGCTTACTCGCACTCGTAGGAACGGGCGGCGTTGGCAAATCCCGACTCGCCTTGCAACTTGGTGCAGAGATGCTAAACCGATTTGCCGACGGTGTTTGGCTTGTGGACCTTTCGCTCGTTCGCGACCTCGAAGCGGTTGCGGCGGAAGCCGCCTCAGCGTTGTCGGTGCGCGCGAGCACGACTAGCACGTCGTTGGAATCCATCGCCGCCTCGATTGCAAACAAACACATCCTTCTGATCGTCGACGGCTGCGAACATGTGCTTTCCGCAGCAGCAGCCCTTGCAGACGCCTTGCTTCATGCGTGCGCAAACGTGTCGATCGTCGTTACGTCGCGGCAAGCCTTAGACATTGGCGGCGAACTTGTGTACAACGTTGATACGCTCCCGGCCGACTTGGCGCTGCAATTGTTTGTGGAACGAGCGACTGCGGCTTCGAGCCGGTTCTCCCGAAGTTCCCAAAATGAATCGACGCTCGCCGAAATTTGCGCTCGTCTGGACGGGATTCCACTAGCGCTCGAATTAGCCGCAGTAAAGACCGCCGTGCTTAGTCCCATGCAGCTACTAGAGAAACTCGACGAGCGATTCCGCATTCTCACGCACACGGGCAGCAACCGTTTGCCTCGGCAGCAAACCATGAGAGCACTGATCGATTGGAGTTTCGACCTCCTCGACGGGCAAGAGCGCACGTTGCTCCGGCGGCTGAGCGTATTCGCCGGCGGTTGCACGCTAAAAGCCGGCGACGACGTTTGCTGCGACACCGACATGGATGAGTGGCGTCTCTTTGAAATTCTCGCATCGCTTGTTGCCAAATCACTCGTCGTCATGGAACCCCACGACGACGGCCCTCGCTATCGCTTGCTCAACACCATCCGTGACTATGGTCGCGAGCAATTGGCGGCGTCCGGCGAAGCGGGCCAACTCGAGGCAAAACATGCTCGTTACTTTGCCTCCATCCTGCGAGATCTTCGTCCGTTGCTAGAGCACCTGGAAGACGTCCAATGGCAGAATGTGCTCCGGCCGGAACGCGACAACCTCCGCACGGTGTTCGAGCGCAGTCTCTTCCACGGCGAAGATATCGTGGACGGATTGAACGCGCTTGCAGACGTTGAGTGGCCCGAACTCATCACGACGCCTCAGGAAGCAATACGGTGGTTTGATGCCGGGAGAAAGGTCGTCGATACGCTCGATAACGGCATCGCAAAAGCTCGCATCCTGCGGCATTGCGTGCGCCTGGAGTGGTTCGTCGGGCGACCGAACGCGCAGGTAGAAAGGAGCGCACTCGCATGCGTGGAGGTTGCGCGCCTCTGCGGAGATGCAAGCGAACTTTCCCATGCGCTCTCGAATCTTGCGAGCGCCTATCGTGACGCCGCCCGTTTCGATGAAGCCGAAGTACTATATGAAGAGGCATTCAAAGCTCCCGAATCGCTTTCTCCCATTGCGCGAAACGCCGTGCTTCGAAATTGGGCCATTTGCGATTTGCAGCGTGGCGATCTCGAGCTCGCACGCCGGCGTTTTACCGATGTTGCGCGATTTGAACGGCCGCAAAGTGAAGCACATGCGAGCGCACTCGTGAATCTCGCCGAACTAGAGTTTGCCGCCGGCAACTTTGACTCGGCGAACGTCGCCGCCAAACAAGCGCGGGCGATATTCGATACGCTTCGCGCGGCGCCGCTCGCCCTGGTAGTTTGTAATCTCGCCGCCTATGCAATGGAGCTGGGTCGCGTAGACGAAGCGCGGAGCCATCTTCGCGAGGCGCTCGATCTCCTCAAAAAATCAGGTGCACGCTGGATAACTACGGCCCTGGAACATCATGCATTGCTCGCCGCATTATTGGGCGATCATAAGCGCGCTGCCGCACTCTCAGGCTATACGGACGCGTACTACGGCGTCCATGGGAAAAGCCGCCAACGCACCGAGCGTCACGGCTACGAGCGATTGCAAGGGATGTTACAGACTGCATTGCCTCGGGAGGAACTCGAACGGCTCTTGTCCGACGGCGCACATATGAGCGACGTGCAGGCGCTCGCCTACGCTCAAGCAATTAGTCAAGAGCAGCCTACCTCTGTGGTAGGCGCGTAAGGAAACAACGATGGCTAGTGCAACCAAAGATGAAGCGGTGAGCACCCTCGATGCGCAGGCGCGCTCGATCGACGCACTTCACGGCAAACTTGCTGCGGCCCCCGGGGTCGACAAAGACCGGCTCCGTAAAGCGGTAGATACGTACAAAGAAGCACATCGAGCCTTTCATGACGACGCGTTGGAGTGCATGAACTAGGGCAACTCTGATTTATTCGTAGCGTCATGATATAATTCATGTATGAGCATGCGCGAACAGATGACGTTAGCAACAACTGGATTCGAGCGACATTCTAAGGTGACTCGGCGCGAGAGATTCTTGCGCG